>NZ_CP062182.1:1829394-2134293 GCF_022700675.1 Acinetobacter sp. ASP199 | reverse complement strand
GAATCTGCTGAATCAGTTGTTGTTGCAACTGTTCGTGGTACTGCATTTGATCCAGTTGCTGCTGAAGGTGGTTCTGCTGCTGTTGAAGCTGCTACAGCGACTGGTGATGCTGGTATTTCTAAGTTCATTAACGAAGAAATCGTTAAATCTGAACGTCCAGAATTAACTGCTGCTCGTATTGTTGTTTCTGGTGGTCGTGGTGTTGGTTCTGGTGAGAACTATCACAAAATCCTTGATCCACTTGCAGACAAGCTGGGTGCAGCTCAAGGTGCATCTCGTGCCGCAGTTGACGCAGGCTTTGTTCCTAACGATATGCAGGTTGGTCAAACAGGTAAGATCGTTGCGCCTGACCTGTACATCGCTGTAGGTATCTCTGGTGCGATTCAGCACTTGGCTGGTATGAAAGAGTCTAAAGTGATCGTTGCGATCAACAAAGACGAAGAAGCACCAATCAATGCAGTTGCTGACTACTGGTTAGTTGGTGACCTGAACACTGTTATTCCAGAATTAGTATCTAAAATCTAATTCTTGCATAATATGAAAAATACCCTGAAGTGAAAACTTTGGGGTATTTTTTTGTGGTTAAATCACATTATCTAAAGAATAAGAATAAAACATGCTGTCATCTTTATATCAGCCTTTAATTGAAAACCCGAGCTTTTATCGACTCTTTTGTGTCGTGCTGATTGGTTTTATAGGCGCGGTATTGGCATATCTTGTCTTTCTGATACAGATTCCAAGTCTTTGGATCGTGTTTGCCTTATGTGTGATCGTGGGGGCTATTTACTGTATTTATCTCTATGCATGTTCAGATCAACAAGTGCTTGATCAGGCTACATCTTGGATTGTTATAAGCAATGAACGTTTTCAAAGCAGCAGTTATGGCATACAAGGCGATGCACTGGTCATGCTGATCATGATTCTCCCTTTTGTATTGTTGACGTGGTGTCTCTACTGGGTGCTCAATATTTTAAGTAAACCCACAATGCATAATTAAGATTTTATTTAAAAAAAATAAAATTCTGTTTGATTGTTTGTTGAGGTGTCTAAGTTGAAATTCTGATTGATCAATCAAGGTCTAATCAGATATCCCTGTTTTAAGCGAGCGAAATCATAATCTTCGATGACATTCATTTCGCTATTAAAGATTCGAAATATCCCTGTAACGATCACTTATTCATCATGCATATGTTAAAGCGTTCACACTTTAGTCAGGGTTTTTAAATGGCATAAAAATGGTGCAAAAAAAGACATCTAGAGAAAGCATCTTTTTGGACATTAAAAAGTGAAGAAGTGATTAAAATTCCTGCGAAATTCCTAGGTGAGATTCAGTCTAAAACAGGTTAATTTGGGTGCTTTTATGCTATACTGTCTGACTGAATTTTAAATATTGGTTCAGCATTTTTTGGACCAATTTATAGCTGGATTTACGACATATAAATACAGGCTAAACAGAGCCTGTAGAATAAGGAGTATGCATGAGCGTATCGGAAATTAGACCGATTGCCATTGAGGATGAACTTAAAAGCTCATATCTCGATTATGCAATGAGCGTGATTGTGTCACGTGCATTGCCAGATGTACGAGATGGTTTAAAACCGGTTCATCGTCGTGTGCTTTTCGCAATGCACGAATTAGGCAATGACTATAACAAAGCATATAAAAAATCTGCACGTGTAGTCGGTGACGTGATCGGTAAATATCACCCGCATGGTGATTTTGCCGTTTATGAAACGATTGTCCGTATGGCACAAGAATTTAGCTTGCGTTACCAGTTGGTAGATGGCCAGGGTAACTTCGGTTCTGTCGATGGTGATAGTGCAGCGGCAATGCGTTATACCGAAGTGCGTATGCGTAAGCTGACCCATGAGCTCCTTGCTGATCTTGAAAAAGATACAGTGGAATGGGAAGACAACTACGACGGTTCTGAGCGCATTCCGCAAGTAATGCCTACGCGTATTCCTAACCTGTTGATTAATGGTGTTGCTGGTATTGCCGTAGGTATGGCGACCAATATGGCACCGCATAACATGACAGAAGTCATCAATGCCTGCCTGGCCTATGCCAATGATCCAAATATCAGCATTGAAGGGCTGATGGAACATATCTCAGGTCCAGACTTCCCTACAGGCGGTATTATTTACGGTAAATCTGGCATTGTAGACGCTTACCGTACCGGTAAAGGCCGTTTGCATATCCGTGGTAAATACCACATCGAAGAAGATGCAAAATCTGGCCGTAGCACGATTGTATTCACTGAAATTCCTTATCAGGTCAACAAAGCGAGAACCATTGAGCGTATCGCTGAGCTGGTGAAAGAAAAAAAACTCGAAGGGATCTCTGAACTTCGTGATGAGTCAGATAAAGAAGGCATGCGTATTGCGATTGACCTGAAGCGTGGTGAAAACGCTGAAGTGATCGTGAATAACCTGTTCCAGAATACACAGTTAGAAAACTCATTTAGCATCAACATGGTTTGTCTGGACAATGGCCAACCGAAGTTGATGAACCTGAAAGACATCATTGCGGCGTTTATCCGTCACCGTCAAGAAGTCGTGACACGTCGTACCATGTTTGAGTTACGAAAAGCGCGTGAACGTGGTCATATCTTGGAAGGTCTGACAGTTGCACTTGCAAATATCGATCAGATTATTGAAACCATCAAAACATCTGCAAACCCACAAGAAGCGCGTGAGCGTTTACAAGCGGGCGAGTGGGCAGCAGGCGGTGTAGCAGCATTACTTGAAAAAGCAGGTGCTGTTTCTGTACGTCCTGACGAAATTGAAGGCGAAGATCCTAGCCGTCCATTCGGTATTGATGGCGATGTATATCGCTTATCACCGACGCAAGTTAATGCGATCATGGAACTGCGTTTGCATCGCTTGACTGGTCTTGAGCAAGATAAACTTCAAGCTGAATATTCTGAAATTCTTGCGCAGATTGCTGAATACACAGCTATCTTAAATGACTTCAACCTATTGATGAACGTGATTCGTGAAGAGCTTGCACTGATCCTTCAGCAATATGGTGATGCACGTAAAACCGATATCGTTGAATCGCGTATCGACTTCTCGCGTGAAGATTTGATTCCTGAAGAACAAATGGTACTGACGGTTTCTAAAGCGGGTTATGCGAAAACTCAACCACTGTCTGACTATGCAGCACAGCGTCGTGGTGGTCGTGGTAAATCAGCAACCAGCATGAAAGAAGACGATTACATCCAGCATATGGTGGTCACGTCGAACCATGCAACAGTACTGTGCTTTACCAACGTGGGTAAAGTGTATCGTCTGAAAGTGTATGAAGTGCCTCAAGCATCACGTGGTGCCAAAGGTCGTCCAATGGTCAACTTGTTGCCACTTGATGACAACGAAACAATTACTGCAATCTTGCCAGTGATTGATGCGCCGAAGAAATTCAAAGAACGTTTGGCAGACTTCAAGGCATTTGTAAAAGCAAATGCAGCACAATTGCAAAGTAATGAAGTGATCAACAGTCATTTTGCTGCGCTAGAAGCTGCACTGGCTGAATCTGAAGATGGTGCAGATGACATTTCTGATGCACTCCGTGTTCAGTTAAAAGAATTGGGTCTAGAACTTTCTGCTACAGATCTTGATGATGACATCATCAATGATTTTGCTCAGCAGGCAGAAGCTGTTCGTAAAAACTTCTATGTGTTTATGGCAACCGAATACGGTACGATTAAACGTGTAGAGCTTGAACAGTTCTCGAATGTTCGCTCAAACGGTTTACGTGCACTTGAATTGGTAGATGGTGATACCTTAATTGGTGTGGCAATTACTGACGGTGAACAGCAAATTATGTTGTTCTCGAACGAAGGTAAGGCAATTCGCTTCGCAGAAACTGACGTGCGTTCAATGGGTCGTTCGGCCAAAGGTGTACGCGGTATGCGCGTGACCATCGGTGCAGCAGCACAGCTTGAAGATCAAGACGATACTGACGTTGATTCTGATGATGAAGATGGTTCGGATTCAGCAATGGTCAGCCGTATTGTGTCGTTAGTCGTTGTGCCTGAAACAGGTGAAGTCCTTTGTGCTTCTGAAAATGGTTATGGTAAACGTACTCCTGTAGATGACTTCCCAACCAAGAAACGTGGTGGTAAAGGTGTCATTGCCATTAAAACCTCTGAACGTAATGGACAGTTGGTGGGTGCAGTTGCTATTGATGAAACCAAAGAGTTAATGTTGATTTCTGATGGTGGTACTTTGGTTCGTACACGTGCGTCTGAAGTAGCACAAACCGGTCGTAATGCACAAGGTGTTCGTCTGATTCGTTTGGGTAATGAAGAGCTTCTTGTTGGTGTAGTGTCAATTGAAGCTGTTGAAGAAGATGAGTTTGTTGAAGAACTTGATGCTGCAACAGTGAGTATTGAACAGGCAGAAACTGATGCATCAGCGCCTTCGGAATCATCAGACAACACAACTGAAGAATAAGTAAATCGAAATATAAAAAAGGGCGCTTCGGCGTCCTTTTTTACAGACTTTACTGGAAATGACCATGATGAAAACTAAATTGATGTTACTTGCTGGGCTAACAGTTCTTGCTGGTTGTAGTACTACCGAGCAGGTAGCAGATCCAAGTGTAGCCCAAGCTCAAGCAGCAGAAACTGCCTATAACGACTTGCGTGATGGTAAATATGAAGAATTTCTAAGTTATCTGGATCCGAAATTACAGCAGTATTTTCAGGAAAATCAGAAAACCATGAAGAAGTTTTCGCATTCCATTCCTGAAGGTGAATATAAGTCTAAAACCTTGATGGTAAAAACTTTTGTGGAAAATTCAGGTCAGCCAAGTGAATACAAGATCAGCTATGAAATTGCTTATCCTAATAATCTAGTGCAATACGATGTCAGCTTTGATAAGCCCAATGGCAGCAGCAAAATCCAGAACTTTTATATCCGCGTATATGGGGAATAAGCTTTTAGCTTAACATGGTTCAAGCTTATTTAATGCGTGGACATAGACGATAATAGCCTAAGCTAAAACAAAAAAATCCAACAATCAGCAGATAGGCGAGTTTCCCCAAAATCATGCTGGTCGGTACGCCCATCTGATTCAGTTGAATAAACATCTGTACGATCTGTGTGGAAGGCAAGGCCTGTCCAAACATTTGCATCCAGACGGGCATCGCAGCATGTGGCCAGGCGACCCCGGACAGTATAAACAAGGGAATTGAGGTAAAGACAATAACATGTCCGGCACGTTCTGGCATATCCAGAAAACTGGCGAACAGGGTCGTGATACCGATCATGCAGAATACAAAAACCGGAACAGCCAGCAGCATGCCCCAGAAATTCCCGCCACGTGGATAGTCAAACAACCAGAAGGTGAAACCAAACAGGTAGTAGCACCCCAGACAGCCAATGGTCAAAATTGCCAGACTGATTCCACATAAGGTCGTCAAATTGATCACCTGTTTATTTTCACGATACAGCGCAATTAACATGCTCAGTCCCAGAAAAATCGTCTGATGAATAATCAGTGGGGCAACCGCTGGAAATATATAGCTTCCATAGCCAGAAAGTGGATTAAATAGTGGAATCTGGTGAATCGATAGGACAGGAGAGAAATGCGAAATTTCGCTAAAGCGTTCTGCATATTCACTTAAGGTATTTTCGACAGAACCAACTAGGCCTAAACCGATCTGTTTGGTAATCAGGAAATTCGCTGCACTTAAATACAGCCCAATCCCGCCATTCTCACCATGTCGAATGGATTGTGAAAGGTTGTCTGGTAATAACAAAATCCCGTCAGCCTTTTGAGCCTCTACCCACTGTTTGGCCTCCGCAAAATTTCCGGTGACTGCCTTGATCTGTACATTCGGGCTTTGGCTGACATGACTGATAATAGTAGTGGTTAAGTCGCTTTGCTCTTCATCGACAATAATAATGGGTAAGGCTTCTGCGTGTTCAGCCTTATATGCCATTGGATAGAAAAAGCTGTAAAACAGTACAGATAGGATTAACGTAGTAAAAATACTGGTATTGCTAACAATATCTTTAAAAGTTTTGCAGTAAGCGGCCCAGAGTGCTTTCATGTGGACACTCCTTTCGCTATTTTCTTTAAAAATACATAGGCCAATACAGCATAAAGTACCACATAGGCAGTCAGTATGAACATTGGTTGAGCTGAGAGAGATAAGGGACTACCAATCACCCATTGTTCAGTCTGTAATTTGGCATAGGGTGTATAGGGAATAATATTGGCCCAGAGCTGGGTAAACAGTGGCGCATTATTGAGAGGCAACGTTACACCGGCGAAGCTGAGCGATGAGCCACCATAGACTGCCAGCAAACCAAAAGATTTGCTTAGATCCTGCGTTGCCAGTACGACCGCGCTACTGATAAAGGCATAGGCACTATAGAATAGGACTTGTGCCAATAAAATCAGCCATAATGAACCAGCAATAAACCAGCCACGAAACTCCACCATCCACAGCATCCAGACCCAGGTCCAGAAACAGAAAATTGCGATATAGACCAGATTTTTAGACAGTAATGCTGACCAGAGATTTTGTCCATTAATCCAATGATTAAAAGTATGACGCTTGATTTCCTGTCCTACAGCAAATGCTACACAGCAGCACAATAATAGATGCAAAATTGCCGGAACCATATAAGGTTCCAGATAAAATTCATAATTTAATTGCGGGTTATACAGCGGGGAAATTTTAATATTAGGTGTCGGTGCATCCAGATAAGGTAGGGTATTACCCAGATACTGCCTGCCAGTAAATTCCGCTATTGCCTGAAGCGTGCTCAATAACATAGCCGAAGAAATGGTATTGCCAATACTAAAATAGCTCTGATTATAGGTAATACTAATTTCAGCATCCTGAGCTTTAACTAATCGTTGTTCTGCGCCCGTAGGAATATGGATATAACCCCAGATTTTATTCTGATTCAGCAGTTTTTCTACTTCAACGGTCTGATCAGAAACAATATATATCTGTAGGGTATGATTTAGAGATAAATGATTATAAATCTGGGTACTCAGGCGGCTTTGATCCTGATCAATAATCGCAATCGCTAAATGATCGGGCTTGCCTTGAGCAAACATGCTACCGAGTAAAATCAAAATGCAGGCAGGGGCAAGTACAACCAAGGCCAGATCCCATTTTTCCCTGAGTAAATAGCACAGTTCGCGCCGGATACCTGCCCACATTATTTTGAAGACTCTTGCAGCTTAAACAGCACACTCATGCCAACTTTCAGTTCAGGAATTGTAGTCGCTGGTACAAGGTGGACTTTGAAGCTGCGAACATCATAGCCACCAGTCTGACGTGTGGTTTTAATGGTGGCAAATTCACCTTCAGCACTAATACTTTTTACTTTAAATATTGCGTTTTTATTGAGTGCCGGGATAAAACCTTCGAGCTGCTTTTGTTCACCTAGGGAAGCATATTGGTCTTCACGAATATTCACACTGACCCAGCGTTCTGCCGAAATCAGACTGACCACAGGTACTGCGGTTGCAACCAGCTCAGAGAGATTGCCATAGGTTTTAGATACTGTACCATCAATAGGCGCCAGTAGTTCGGTCTCTGCTTCCAGGGCATTGGCTTCAGCGACTGCTGCACGGGCAATGTCGACCTGTGCATCTGCTGAACTCTTCTGTTCTGGTGTGCTGCCACGTTTAGCGCGAATATATTGCTGATAAGCAGCTTCGGTCATCTGGGAGGCAGACTGTGAAGCAGCAAATAGCTCATCTCGGCGTTGACGGGAAATTACACCTTCTTGAAACAGGTTTGCACCGCGCTGATAAGAGGTTTTTGCCAGCTGTTCCTGTGCTTTGAGAGATTGCCAGTTGGCATACAGTGAAGCGATATTTTCTTCTTGTGATCCGCGTTCGGCTGTCGATTGTAAGGCTAAGGCAGATTGCAAGCTTGCTAATGCCTGCTGTTTTTTCGCTTCTATTTCAGGACTATGCAACTTAACTAATACCTGACCTTGCTTGACGTCATCACCTTCCTGCACATAAATTTTTTCAATCCGGCTTGGAACTTTGGTCGCGACCTGTACGGTTTCAGCCTCAACCCGACCTTGCAGTTCGATGTCTTTAGGCTGATAAGTTTTCCACAAGCCAAAGCCAATTAGAACCAGGATGACTGGAATCAGACCTAACAGCAGGTATTTTTTGGTAGATTTGTCCTGTTTAGTTTCAGCAGGACTTTGTTTTGGTGAATCGATATGATTCATTTCTGAAGCCGGTTCATCAACAGGAAATTCTGGCTTTTGCTCATCAGTCATGTTTGGCTCCATTAACGAATATAGTGGGTATTGGCATGTTGCATATAGTCAGGAAATTCAGTAATTGAGCCATGGCTTTGCAATAAAGTGGCAAGTGACATGATGTATTTATAGGCATTTAGGGCCATTTCAGCTTTCAGGCCACTCAACATATTTTGCGCATCAATTACCTGAATCGCGGTGCCAACATCTTCCTTAAAAGACAGTTGCTGAATACGCAGATTTTCTTGTGCTGCTTTCAGGTTTCGTTGTAATAACAGATCACTTTGCTGGGCGCTGACCGCTTCACTAAATGATTTATAAATCAGATTCTCAATTTCCTGTTGGGTACGTGCCGTCATCAATTCTGCTGCATGACGCTTCAGTTCGGCAGCCTGAATATTCTTATTTTTATCAATGCCGGAAAATAAGTTATAACGTGCTGCAACGCCTACAATCCAGTTCTGGTTTTCATCCAGACTATATTCACCAAAGGCAAATACATTGGGTCTTTTTGTTGCCTGCTGGGCTTTAACATTGGCTTTGGCCAGCTCAGTATCCATTTTCACCTTTTTAATAAGAGGGGAGTTCTGGCTAAAACTGCTGAGCAGAATATTTACATTTTGAGGTTCAGCACGATTTACAAATAAAGGTGTGCTTAGCTCGGTAATATTGCTATCCTGTAGCAGATTATTCAGCTGGAATAGGGCAGCAGTCAGATTGGCTTGAACATTTTGTTGTGTGCGTTCAGCATTGTTGTGTGCCACTTCGAACTGCATGCGCTGACCCTTACTGATGAATCCCTGCTGTTCCATTTTCAGCGCATTACGGTAATGTTGCTGCATGGCATTTGAATTAAAACGTGCGGCTTCCCATAACTGTTTTTGCAGTTGCACATTAAAATAAGCCTGAATCAGTTCAAAGCGTTGTGTATCCTGCTGTTGCTGGTTGCTCAATTCACTGCGTCCCGCCTGAATACTGGCTATTTCTTTGGCACTACGGGTAAGTCCGCCGGTATAAAGTGGCATCATCACTGAAATAGTCGGGCGAATAACTTCATCTCTAAGTACAACATTGGATGAATCTGGAAGTAAACCAACACCATCCTGAATAGGTTGCTTCAGGCTTTCTTTAAGCGGGTCGGCAATAGCCTGGTCTAAATTAAACTCATCAATTTTATTATTTAAGCCATTGGTAAGTGACTGCTCAAGGTTATTTTTAACAGCACCTAAAGGAATGTCTAATTCATTACGAAAGGCATAAGCACGGACATTCAGATCAACCCGTGGCAAACCAATGCCTTTAACCGCTTCTGCTTCAAGTTTTGCAGCCTGTTCCAGATTCTGGAAAGCCTGACTGGTATAGGAACGTTGCAGTAGTTGTCGTTCTGCATCCTGAAAGCTGATAGTTTGTGCATAGGCAAAGCCGCCATACATCATGGATGCAAGTACAGACAGACCCCAGTAAACACATCGTTTATTTTTCTTCATATTCATAAAGTAGAAATGCAAAATCATATTAAATCAGTTTTATGGGTATTATAAATGAAGGGCTTTGTTGCACAAACCTAGCCTAGAAGATTTATTCAGTCCTATAATTTCAAAATGAATAAACCTACTCCTGAAATCTATCGTACCACTAACTGGTCTTCCTACAATCGTGCCCTTATTAATTAACCGAGGAAATATTTCAATCTGGTTTGATCCAAACACTCAGTGGTATGCACAACCACAAGCCCAGCAAGGTCGAAGTCAAACTTACTCAGACACCGCTATTCAATGCTGTTTAATGATCAAATCTTTATTCAGACTCTCTTTACGCATGGTCACAGGTTTTGTTCAAAGCTTGATTAAACTCTCTGGATTAAATTGGATAGCGCCAGATTATTCGACCATATGCAGAAGGCAAAAGTATATTGATATTGCGATTAGCTATCAAAAAAGTAGCGATGGGCTACATCTACTCGTAGACTCAACTGGCTTGAAGTTTCTAGGTGAGGGTGAGTGGAAACGTAAGAAACATGGACCTGAATATCGTCGCCAATGGCGTAAGCTTCATATTGGTATTGATGCTAAAACCCTACAAATACGTGCAGTACAACTCACTACAAACAATGTCAGCGATTCGCAAGTACTCGGTGATTTACTTTCTCAAATTCCCTTAGATGAACGAATTGATTCGGTCTATACCGATGGTGCTTATGACACGAAGCACTGCAGACAAGTCATTTTAGATCGAGATGCACATGCGGTCATTCCGCCAAGGAAAAATGCAAAACCATGGAAAGATCAGAAATTGAGATCTTTAGAACGGAATGAATTACTGAAAACAGTTAAACTTCTAGGAAGAACGCTTTGGAAAAAGTGGTCTGGTTATCATCGTCGAAGTTTGATAGAAACCAAAATGCATTGCATCAAACTATTAGGCGATAAATTAACATCAAGGAGTTTTCCTAGTCAGGTAAATGAGATTCATGCACGCGTAGCAGTACTCAACCGGTTCACAGAATTAGGTCGCCCTCATACCCAAGTTATCTCTTAAATTTAGCTCACTTAGAGGAGCTCAGCCTTTCAAATCTTTATGCAACAAAGCCATTGGCTTGAACAAAACAATGCTGTATCAAAAGATCATCAGTGGACTAAAGATGGTGAAAAATTTGAAAGTGTAACTTTAATGCATTTTATTAGAAATCATATTCACCATCCTGAAAACCAATATATGAAATCTAATATGTATGATATAAACGATTTGGAATTATCTATAGCTCAAATGATTAAAATTATAAAAAATTATAGTAATAAAACTGAGCTTGATCGTGCGAGTTAAATTTATCCCTCGAATCTACATTGATTTTTTGACTCTATCTTCATTCATGGATTGAAATAATTTTGTGCAAGCTAAGCCCAGATATGGTTAAATGCCATCATTTTATTGTGTTTCACTCTGAAAGGAAAAATCATGCGCGCGTACAACTTCTGTGCTGGTCCTGCTGCATTACCTACTGCCGTTCTTGAAAAAGCTCAAGCTGAAATGCTTAACTGGCAGGGCAAGGGTCTTTCGATCATGGAAATGAGCCACCGTAGTGCAGACTACGTCGCGGTTGCTGAAAAAGCAGAAGCGGACCTACGCAAACTCATGAACATTCCTGAGAACTATAAAGTATTATTCTTACAGGGTGGTGCATCGCTACAGTTCTCTGCAATTCCATTGAACTTGTTGGGTAAAAACAACAAAGCTGACTATATCCATACTGGCATCTGGTCTGAAAAAGCGCTGAAAGAAGCAAAACGCTATGGCGACATCAATGTCATTGAAGCGGGTACTAAAACTGCTGATGGTAAATTAGCGATTACTGAACAAAGTACCTGGAACTTGTCTGATGATGCGGCTTATGTGCACTATGCAGATAACGAAACCATCGGCGGTCTGCAATTTGCTCATATTCCTGAAACTGACAAGCCATTGGTGTGTGACTTCTCTTCAAGCATTTTATCTGCGCCAATCGATGTATCTAAATTTGGCTTGATCTATGCGGGTGCGCAAAAGAATATTGGTCCTGCTGGTTTGACGCTAGTGATTATCCGTGATGATCTACTAGATCAAGCGAAACCGGAAATTCCAAGCATCTTGAAATATGCAGATCAGGCGAAAAATGATTCTATGGTGAATACACCATCAACTTATGCCTGGTACTTATCAGGTTTAGTGTTTGAATGGTTGCTTGAGCAGGGCGGTGTCGATGCAATTTACAAAGCCAACCTTGCAAAAGCTGAACTGCTGTATGGTTATATTGATTCTAGTGACTTCTATGCAAACCCGATTGCCAAAGAAAACCGTTCAATCATGAACGTGCCATTTACTTTGGCTAAACCAGAACTGGAAAAACAGTTCCTGAAAGAAGCTGAAGAAAATCATCTGTTAAATCTTGCGGGTCACCGTTCAGTAGGTGGTATGCGTGCAAGTATCTACAATGCTGTTCCGCTTGAAGGTGTTCAGGCACTGGTAAAATTCATGGATGAGTTTGCAAAACGCAACGCTTAAATCCAGAATGCAAAAAACCCAGCTCAGGCTGGGTTTTTTATCATTCAATTCTGAAAATTAAAACACAAAAAGATGGAGTAGAAAGCCGCAGATCAGCATGCCCAAGGCAAAGAACAAGCATGACATCATATCAATGTGATAGCCAGAGCTGAGATGATGCTCGACTTGATGTAAGTTTTCTTCCTGTACGATTTTCATAGATATTATGGTCCGATCTATTTATCGTTAATTACTATTTGTTATGAGCATTTTTATCATAAAAAATTGGTTAAATAAAGTACATTCTTAATTTAACTGCATAAAGTTATTATTTTTTTAAATTAATTTAATAAATCCTTTTATTAATCCTTTCAAAGTAAAAAGCACTGTTTGCAGGGTATTCATAATATCAGTGATCATATGAGCTATTTAAAAAATGAATTTATTTGAATTTGAAATTGTGGATAAGTGATTAATTTATGAATTTATAAACTGTATTTAGTAGATTAAATTGTGGATAAAATAACCAGTTTAATAAAATCATCAATGAAAATATTCATTTAAAAAAACAGGAGATACTCAGCAAATGTGAATATCTCCTGTTTTTTGAATTTAAACTGTGGAAAATTTAGGCTTTGCTATAAATGTTAGCCTGAATCCAAAGATTGCCACGGATATATTGACCAATGCTGAAGTCTTTATGTGCTGTATTGCGCGTAGCAACACGGATCAGGGTCGCAGGACGACCTTCATCATGAATCAGGGTTACATCATAAAGTGTGTATTCCTGATCCATAAACTGCATTGAAGTTTTACCGACAATATTACCCTGGAACCAGGCTTCATCTTCCTGACCAATGGTTTCGCCATACAAGTAAGCAACCATTTTAGAGAAATCCACAGTCACTGGCGCTTTATCATCTTCAGATTTTGGTTCCCAGGCATCAATCTGTTCCTGCAGATTGTCAGGCGCAACACCATTATTTGCTGCCAGAATATCATTCAGCGCACGGTGATGCTTGATTGAAGCCGGATCATCGACAATCAGATGTTCATGTTCCGCTACAGGCTCGAGTTCATAAGCCCAGGCATTCAAATTCACCAGATAATTTTGGTCTTTATCGTATTGTGTATGATTGACGCTATACAGGCTGTCAAACGCATACACAATATTGTTCAGACCCAGATTCAGGCGTAATACGGCTTGAGTATTAGACTTGCAGCTGATAATCCGTTCAATTTGTGCCTTCACTTTATAAGGACTGTCGAAGCATGGAAAGGCAGTTTTCACAGCTTTGGGTTTATTGCTTTCCACCTCAATGATCTGGCTTAACTGCACAGTGGCCTTGCTCGGACCCTGAATCAGCCAGGTGTTTTCATCCATATCGCATTCTTGTTTGCAGAGACCCATCGGCATGACCGGGGCATCAAGTGCCTGAGTTAACCACTTCGGTACATCGGTACCCGGATCGTCTGTAAGGAGATTCCAGTGTTCAACATGACTACCGAAGTTTTGATCATCAATGGTGATGATCTCAGGACTGTTTGAATTTTTCATATGCACAATTGATCTGGGATTGCTTATTTATAGTTAATCGAGGGTTATTCTGATTTTTCAAGTCAATCAGATGAATTTTAAAATTAAATTGCCACCGGATTCTTGTCAATTCTTATTCGCAGTCCAGAGATCAGCATAATTGTAATTGCCAGAAGTGTGTGCGAAACGTGAGCATATCAAAAGGGTATGAAGAAAACCGGAATGATGAGCGCTGCATTTGCTAGAATAGACGGCATTCATTTCCATACCGGATCCATGCGTGTTGCCATTTAAACTTTGGGTAGATGCCGATGCATTACCTCGTATTCTTAAAGATGTCATTATTCGCGCTTCAGACCGCTATCGGCTTGAAGTAACTTTTGTAGCAAACCAGCCTGTAGGCGTCACACCTTCAATTCGTATTAATTCGATTCAGGCACTTAGTGGTGCCGATGCGGCAGATCAGGAAATTGTAGATCGCATGAAGGAACATGATATCGTGATTACCCAAGACATTCCGCTGGCGGCACAAGTGATTGAAAAGGGTGGTATTGCCATTCATCCACGAGGTGAAATCTATACCACGGCCAATGTCAAAGCGCGTCTGCATTTACGTGACTTTATGGATACGCTGCGTGGAGCCGGGGTACAAACTGGTGGACCGCCACCAATTTCTGAGCGTGATAAACGCGAGTTTTCCAGTTCACTTGATCAAACCATTCAAAAGCAAAAGCGCAAAACAGCTATAAAATAACGAGAACATCTTTAAATGCCCAAACAAAGTAACCTGATGGTGACCTATGCCTTACTGATTTTCATCTGGTCGACCACACCACTGGCAATTGTCTGGAGTGTGGAAGATCTGCATCCGATGTGGGCATTGGTAATCCGGTTCTTTCTGGCTCTGCCTTTGGCTTTGGGGTTGCTTTGGCTGTTTAAGACCCGGTTGCCATTAGACGGTATTTCCTTACATAGCTATCTGGCAGGTGCCTGCAGTTTTATCGGCTCGCAGACCTTTACCTATTGGTCTACAGACTATCTTAGCTCCGGTATTATCGCCTTAATGTTTGGTCTTTCACCGGTGATTTCCGGCCTGATTGGCCGCTTCATGTTTGGGATGCATCTTTCCCTCAATCAATGGCTGGGGATGGCAATTGCCTTGGGAGGTCTTTCCATCATTTGTCTAGGGGATGCAGATCAGCATATTCAACCCGTGGGCATTGTGATTGCGCTGATGGGTGTACTGGTCTATTGCATGTCCATGTATTGGGTGAAAAAGATCAATGCACCGGTTGATCCGATGGCACAGGCAGCAGGATCGATCGGATTGTCGGTAATTTTTTCTATCTGTATGCTGCCATTCATCTGGCAATATGCACCCACTGCCATGCCACATGCCAAGAGTCTATTTGGATTAGGTTATGCGGTGGTGATGGCTTCGCTGATCGCAATGTTCTGTTATTTTAAACTGGTGCAGAAGATCAAACCGACGACCTTGTCGCTCACCAATGTTTTGACACCAATGTTGGCCTTGATGATTGGGGCTTTATTAAATAATGAAAAATTGCCGCTGATTGCTTTGGTCGGCGTCGTGATTTTGTTGTCTGGTCTGGTTGTATATTTCCTGAAAGAAATTCGGGCAAGTATTCAGGCCCGCCATAAAACTCAATAATTGAACTAAATTATTGAGTCTCGTAAGATTTCACACATTCGCCAATTTTTGCACGGTCTTGTGGGTGTAGCGTAATGAAATAAGCACCAGTGCGGAATTGGCCATTTTCTTCTGCACGGCTATAAACGACTTGCGCCGTAGCTGCGATATGAAAGAAGTTTTCCGGATGACTCAAAGTCAGGTGAATATAGCTACCTTCTTTGATCGGATGTGTACTGAAAAAGCTTAAACCAGACTCGGAAAAGTTCACATCTTCAGGTACAGGTAACATGCTCTGTACAATTGAATCGTATAAAGACCCGGTGATCAGGTTTAATTTTTGGTTAAATAAGGATAAGATTCGAGCAATTTGTTGATCTTTTTCAGCTAATTGTTCTAATTCGTAGTTGAGCGCATGATCAAATTGATCTAACTCGGCAAGTAGTAGAAAATAGCGGGGCAAAACGAAATTAGCATCGTAAGGATCATTTAAGGCAACATCATCGGAAATAATCTGATAATTAATTCGTAAGGCAGCATCGATGCGTGACATGACACGTCTTTCAGTAACTCCATGCTGATGCTGTAAATTTTCCATAATTTATTACCTCGGACTAGATGGTTATGTTCAAACCAATCTCGCTGTATATAGGGTTGAAATATACTCGCGCACGGCGCAGTAACCACTTTATTTCTTTTATCGCTTTAGTCTCTATGATCGGCCTCACGCTCGGTGTGGCAGTCCTCATTACAGTACTGTCTGTAATGAACGGTTTTGATCGAGAATTAAAAAACCGTGTCTTAGGAATGATACCTCAAGCCACTGTTTCTTCAACACAAATTTTAACAAATTGGCCTGAACTTGCAAAAAAAATTGAACAACATGAGCATGTTCAAGGTGTTGCTCCATTTACCCAGTTACAGGGAATGCTGACTGCGCAAGGGCAGGTTGCGGGGATCATGGTCACGGGGATTGAACCCGATTATGAGAAAAATGTTTCTATCATTCAAAATCATATGGTGGAAGGCAGTATCGATCAGCTGAAAAAAGGCGAGTTCGGGATTGTTTTGGGCAAGCAGATGGCAGACTCAATGGGGGTCGGTTTAAACGACAGCATTACCTTGGTATTACCGGAAGCTACGCCGTCACCTGCTGGTGTAGTGCCACGCTTTAAACGCTTTAATGTGGTCGGGATCTTTAGTATCGGTGCAGAAGTGGACTCAATGATGGGCTATATCGCCCTGAATGATGCTGCAACGTTGCTACGTCTGCCAGATGGTGCACAGGGGATCCGCATGAAGCTGGATGATATCTTCCTGGCACCGCAAGTTTCACGTGATATTGTCATGAATTTGCCTGCAAACTTCTATGCATCTGACTGGACTTATACTCACGGTAACCTGTTTAGTGCCATTCAGATGGAAAAGGCAATGGTGAGTTTGCTACTGTTCCTGATTGTCTTGGTCGCAGCGTTTAATATTGTCTCCTCTCTGGTGATGGTGGTAACTGACAAGAAATCAGATATTGCCATTTTACGTACTTTAGGTGCTTCCCCTGCGACTATTACCAAAATCTTTATGGTGCAGGGCACTGTTATTGGTGTGATTGGTACATGTGCTGGCGCAATTCTAGGTATTATTGCTGCAACCAGTATCAGTAGCCTGGTGGGCTGGCTGAACAATACTTTGGGTCTGCATATGTTTGATGCTTATTTCATTAACTACTTGCCGTCTTATCTGCGCTGGCAGGATGTAGTACTGATTGTCGTGTTGTCATTGATCTTAAGTTTTGTAGCAACAATCTATCCTGCGTTACGTGCAGCGAAGATTCAGCCTGCGGAGGCATTGCGTTATGAGTAATATCATTCTAGATGCCCAGAATATTCAAAAATCTTTTACCGATGGTAAATCTACAGTTGAAGTGATCCGTGGTCTGTCTTTGCAGGTACAGGCCGGCGAGTTTGTTTCAATTGTCGGTTCAAGTGGTTCAGGTAAAAGTACTTTACTGCATGTGCTCGGTGGTTTGGATCGTCCAACTTCGGGTCACGTGATGGTGAACGGCCAGCGTTTTGATACGCTGTCTGAAGCTGAGCGTGGTTATGTGCGTAATGAACACTTGGGCTTTGTTTATCAGTTCCACCATCTTCTGCCGGAGTTTACCGCGCTTGAAAATGTCGCGATGCCACTGATGCTACGTAAGGGCAGCAAATTCAAGGAAGTAAAACAGCAAGCCGAATATCTGCTGGAACGTGTGGGCTTAAGTCATCGTTTAACCCATAAACCGGGTGAGCTGTCTGGTGGTGAACGCCAGCGTGTAGCTATGGCACGTGCCTTGGTGGGGAAACCAAAACTGATGATGGCCGATGAACCGACCGGGAATCTGGATCGTAAAACTGCAGTGAAAATTTTTGAGCTACTGACCGAATTACGTCAGGAATTCAATATGGCCATGCTGATCGTAACCCATGATGAGCAGCTGGCGCAGTCAGCAGATCGTATTCTGCATATGCAGGATGGTTTATGGGTGAATGACTGATATTTTCCTAAAAATATTGGAATAATCCTCTTTGATTGAAGCTCACTCCGGTGGGCTTTATTATTGCGTCATAAAATAACAATAAAAAGAAAAATCATGCTGCAATGGCTAGGTGTAGGCTGGATTCTTGGCTTGACAACAATGGGGTGGAGTAAAGCTGAATACCAGTTATCAGCAGGATCAGTCTGCCTGATCATGCTGGTATGGGTGCTTATCTACCGGGTCATCCATTTAAGGCTGCATCATGTTTATCTACGTTCTCTTTCTATTTTCCTTTCCTTAAGTCTGAGCTTTTTATTAGGGCAGGGCTTTGCCAATCATGCTCTTGATCAGCGTTTGCAATTCATCGAGAAAGAAGTCGAGCAGCGAGAAGCCATCGTTTATATTTCTCGGCTCAATAAAATAAATACCCACAGTATTCAGCAACCCTTACAGGTATTACAGCCGAATGGGATGATCGTGCAGTGGCTAGGTTCTGTTAAACAGGAAGGACCAGTGCAGGCTGCGTTTAATATGTCAAATCAACTCCAGCTGGGACAGTATTATCGACTGAATGGGGAAGTACGACCGGTACATGCCTATGCCACGCCCGGTGCATTCGATGTAGAGAAATGGCACCTTGAGCAGAACCTGATGGCAGGATTTCGTATTCAACAGATTCAGCCTTTAACCCAGCAAGAAGTTTATGCACTCGGTTTTAGCCAGCATTTACGCCAACAGCAAAGTTTAAGATCCCAGCTACTTCTCTGGATTGAACAAAAACGATTAGAGTTAAGAGTATTTATTTACCAACAGCCAATACGAAACAAAGGGTTGATGCTGGCTCTGCTAACGGGAGATGAGAGTTTACTGGATCCAGCAATTGAACAGCAGTTTCGCCGTTTTGGTATGAGTCACCTGCTGGCAATTTCTGGGCCGCATGTAGTGATTTTTGCACTGATATTCTGTGCGAGTTTACAGTTTTTGACAGCCGGGCTTTTTCCAGCTCTCTATCTGAAATGGCCCAGACAATATTACCTGAGTATACCTTTTTTACTTTGTGTCTTGCTGTACTGCGCCTTTGTTGGTTTTGAAATTCCGGCCCTACGTACCTTGTTGATCTGTGTAATGATCACGGCCAGTATCTGGTTGAGGCAGTATGTGCAACCTTTAAAGTTACTGATCTTAAGTGCAGCAATATTACTGTTAATGGATCCTTTTAGTATTTTGTCCGCAGCTTTCTGGTTGTCTTATGGTGCCTGTTTTGTCTTGCTGCGAATTTATCAGACCATACAGCGACAACCACGAGATGTAATCCAAAGTCCAGGACAACGTCTATATTTTGCAGTAAAAGTTTTAGTCGAATCTCAGTGGAAAATTTTTGTCGCCTTATTTCCCTTAATGATTATTTTCTTTAAACAGCTGGCCTGGATCGCACCATTGAGTAATTTTTTCGCGATTCCCTGGATTGGTCTACTTATTGTGCCACTGGATATTATTGCTGCTCTATTTTTCTTCATTGTGGAACCATTCGCGGCACTGATCTTTCAAATGAACGATCTGATGATCAGTATGTTACTTGGCCTTTTAAATCTACTGGATCATCTGTTTTCACCTGAACTGATCCCGGTCGCTATGACACCATGGCTACTGATATTGAGTGTAGTTATTCTTGTAATTCTTTTTATACCGCGTGGAGCGGTACCTAAGTCATGGGCAGCGTGTGGACTGGTCCCCATCATTGCAATACCGCTTTATCATTCGCCATTTCAATTGCATGTGCTGGATGTGGGGCAGGGTCAAAGCATCTTTATCCGTCAAGGCCAACATAACATGATGGTGGATACTGGTGGTAATTATGATGAAAGCCGTTTTAGTGTCGGTGAGCAGATTATTCTTCCATTTCTATCCGTGCAAGGTGTTTCAAAGCTTGATCAGCTCATATTAACCCATTTGGATCAGGATCATAGCGGAGCTTATATGCATATCCGTGATCAACTGAAAGTTTCAGAGCTTATGGCCAGTGAACAGTCTGAACTGCATGAAAGTATTCAATTTAAATTATGTCAGCAGGGACAATCCTGGAACTGGAATGAACAGGTTTATTTTCAGGTATTGTCACCGCGGTTAGACTCACTTCATCAGATTAAACCTGATAAAAATGAAAATTCCTGTGTTATCCATATACAAGTTAAAGATGCCTGGCCTTATCAGCATTTCTTACTGATGGGCGATACAGGCTGGGAAACAGAGTTCCAGCTACTGAGAGATTACCCGGATTTAAAAGTCGATGTGTTGGTCTTGGGACATCATGGTAGCCAGCATAGTTCGGCTTATCAGTTTTTGCAGCATTATCGCCCTAAAATCGCGATTGCTTCTGCTGGAAGGTTTAATCGTTATGGTCATCCAAGTCGGTTGACTCAAGCACGATTACAAGACTTAAATATTCCATTACTGAGCACGCCAGAACATGGTAGCCTTGAATTTTTCTTTAAAGACAGACAAATGTATTTTGAGTCTTATCGAGCAAAATATAGATGGTTACAGAGAGATGCTCTTAAGATTCAATAGCAATATGAGTATTTGAGGTCTGTAAAGCGTCTGCTGCAAGTTTTGCCTGTTCGTCCTGATAAGCCTGACGCAAATCATTAATTTTAGCCAGTGCTTCATCCTGTGGAATATTATAAATAGTGCCACCAAGAGATTTGTGCGCTTTAAAGCGTTTATAGCTCCAATGGTAATGCGCTGGGTAGCGATGGATCAGTTCTTCCATTTTATTGAAAATGATCTCGGTTCCCTGATTCGGGGTAGAGCTATAGATTTGCTCATCGAGGGGCTCGAAAAATATATCAAAGCCTCCTTTAGTATTACGCATGGCATAGAGGAATAGACATTTTGCCTTGGTCTTTTGAATCAGCTTGGCGCTGAGGTTACTGGAGCTGAGGGGCACACCAAAAAAAGGAATATATTCACCGCCAGCAGTTGGGGTGTGATCTGGCAGGATTACTGTCGTACCACCTTGTTTCAATGCTTTAAAAATCTGACGAACGCCGGTTTCATCGGTAGGTAATAAGGTGGCCTGCTCACGGCTGCGGGCCTCACGAACAAAGTCATCCACAGCAGGATCTTTGACTGGCTTATACATGATGCTCATTTGAGTAAATTGAGCGATATAAGCATTCATGATTTCCCAGGTACCAAAATGCGGCACAATCAGCACAAGCCCTTTATTGGCTGCAAGTGCTTCCTTGAGTAAATGTTCGCCTTCTACATGGTGGACACGTTGAAGATTTTTTTCATTGCTTGAACCCCAAATACTAAAAAACTCAAAATAAGACATCAATTCATTACGGATGGAGGCACGCGTAATTGCTTCGCGTTGCTGCTTTGAAAGCTCCGGAAGCGCAATTTTCAGATTAAAGCGAATGGTTTCTGAGGTCTTGGAAGTCTTCAATAGATTTACAATGCCTGCAAGACTGCTTGCCATGAATCTTGTGATTGGAAGCGGAAGTCGGCTGACGAATTTAAGCAAACCGTAGGTTGAATTCTTTGAGCTTTGTGCAGTCATTGAATTGATATTAATAGCAATGGGAAGGAATAATTGAAATTTATTATAGGATAAAACTGTTGGTTTAGACAGAAATACTCAAATCGGTGTATATAATGGGCACAATATAATTATGTGTTGGATTGTTTATGTCCGATTGGCCACCAAAACCTGAAAATCAAATACAAAATACACCACAACCTCAGCAACCCACAGGACTTGAGTGGAAACTGCTTGAAAAAGCGGTACTTGCCTCTGTAGAAGAACAGCGTCGTGCACGTCGTTGGGGAATTTTCTTTAAATTCCTGACTTTTGCTTATTTGCTGTTTATTATCCTAGCTATGGGCAAAAGCTGCAGTACAGCATCTACCGATGCCACTAAAACTTCAGAGGGTCATCTGGCGGTGGTTGATATTATTGGCACGATTGCATCAGACAAGCAAAGTGTGAACAGTAACAATACGATTAAGTCACTAAAGAAAGCCTATGCAAGTAAGCCGGCGAAAGCTGTCGTCCTGAATATCAATTCTCCTGGTGGTTCACCAGTGCAATCGGATGAAATCTGGCAGGAAATCCAGTACCTGAAAAAACAGTATCCGCAGAAAAAGCTGTATGCTGTAATTGGTGATACCGGTGCTTCGGGTGCGTATTATATTGCTTCTGCTGCAGATGAAATTATTGTCAATCCATCGAGCCTGGTCGGTTCAATTGGGGTAATCATGCCGAACTATGGTGTTAGTAACCTGATGCAGAAACTGGGCGTGGAAGACCGTACCATGACTTCGGGTGAAAATAAGGCACTGCTTTCGATGACCCAGCCGGTTGATGCTGCACAGAAAGCCCATGTTCAAGGTGTATTGGATAATGTACATGCTCACTTTATCAATGCAGTGAAACAAGGGCGTGGTGCAAAGCTTAAATCAACGGATCCTGCAATTTTCTCTGGTCTGTTCTGGACGGGTGAACAGGCAGTGCAATTAGGTATTGCTGACCGTACTGGTAGCCTGCAAACTCTGAAACGTGAACTGAAAACTGATAAGGCCTTGAACTACACCGTTGAATACAGCCCATTTGAGTCTATCCTGGGCCGTATGGGGGCTTCCTTGGGTGAAGGGATTGCAAGCTCGGTCGCGCAGAAACTCAGTACTGAAAGTCAGACCAAACTGCAATGAAGCCAGTGATTCATTTTGCGCACGCCAATGGCGTGCCTTCTCGCGTTTATCAGAAACTGTTTGATGGGCTAAAAGATGAGTATGACATCATCTATGTGCCATTGCTGGGTCCAGATAAACGTTATCCAATCGATAATCATTGGAATAGCCTGACCCAGCAAGTGATTGACAGTATCGTACGTCAAGCGCAAGGTCGTAAGGTGATCGGGCTCGGGCATTCACTGGGTGGAGCCTTAACCATGATGGCTGCTCGTCAACGGCCTGAATTGTTTGAGCAGGTGATCATGCTGGATCCGCCTTTGATCATGGGACCATCTTCATTCATGCTGCATATGGCAAAGGTATTCAAGCTAAAGGCTGTAGATACCATGTCACCCGCTGCTTTATCTCTACGCCGTCGCGATCATTGGGAATCGCGTCAACAGGCAGCAGAATTATTACGACCTAAGGGCTTTTATAAAGACTTTGATGAGGATTGTTTTCAAGCCTATATTGATCATGCCTTGAAAGATGACCCCATACGGGGAGGGGTTGAGTTGACCATTCCTAAAATGAATGAAGTGAATATCTTCCGTACCAATCCGTCCTTATGGTGGTTGCCGCAAGCTACAGTTAAGCTGCCGATGCATCTTGTTGTGGGTGCTGAAAGCTTGTTTCATAAAAAGCAGTTTCCCAAACTGGTCCAGAAGAAATTTGGTATTCCCTTTACGGTAACGCCGGGTGGACATATGTTCCCCTTAGAAAGACCGGATGAAGTTGTTGGTCTGATTAAGCAAATTATCGTAGAGCAATCTTTAAAGTAAAAAAGAGAACTATAAAAAAACGCATCCGAGGATGCGTTTTTTTATGCAATGTATTCTTTAGAATTTGCAGAACTGAACCGGTTGCTGTATCAACTGACCGCGATACATAACACCAGCGGTAGTATGCTGAATTGTACCTGTACAGATCCACTCCACCACTTGCGGGTAAATCAGATGTTCCAGTACATGAACGCGTTGAGCTAAAGAGTGTGTGGTATCTTGATGAGATACTTTTAAAACACCTTGAGCTAAGGCCTGACCAGCATCCAGTTCAGCTGTCACATAATGTACAGTACAACCATGCAAGGTATCGCCAGTATTCAGCACCCGTTGATGCGTGTGCATACCTTTGTAATTTGGCAGTAGTGAAGGATGAATGTTTACCATTTTTCCTTCCCAGGCTTTAACAAATTTTTCACTTAAAATTCGCATAAAACCTGCAAGTACCACCAGATCTGCATCCCAATCCAGCAGTTGCTGATGCATAACATCATCAAAGGCTTCGCGATTCGGATACTGCTTGTGTTCAATCACCGCAGTCGGAATTCCAGCTTTTTGCGCACGCGCCAAAGCATAGGCTTCACGCTTGTTGGAAATTACCCCGACAATTTGCCCTGACAGATTGGCATCAATCAAGGCTTGCAGGTTAGATCCACTGCCTGAAACAAGAACAGCAATTTTAATCATGCGATTATGCGAAGATCACACGGATTTTTTCATCTGCGCCTTCTACAGACTCAGCATTGTCCACGATTGAACCCATTGCCCATGCTTTTTCGCCAAGGCTGTTAAGTACTTCTACAGTTTTGTCTGCATCGTTTGCATCAACAGCAAGAACCATACCGACGCCACAGTTAAATGTACGGTACATTTCGAATTGTTCTACACCACCTTTGCGTTGAAGAAGTTTGAACAGTTCCGGCCATTCCCATGAAGATTCATTGATGACTGCTTGCGCACCGTTAGGTAATACACGTGGAAGGTTACCTGGTAAGCCACCACCTGTAATATGTGCCATTGCATGTACATCAACTTCTTTCAATAATTGAAGAATTGATTTTACGTAAATACGTGTTGGTTCCATTGCAACATCTGCAAGTGGGCGACCATCGATGATTTGAGTCAAATCAACGTTTTTCACGTCAAGAATCTTACGAAGTAGAGAGTAACCGTTTGAGTGAGCACCACTTGATGCAACACCAATTAAAACGTCACCCGCTTTAACTTTAGAGCCATCAATAATTTTACTTTGCTCAACAACACCTACACAGAAACCTGCAAGGTCGTAGTCTTCACCTTCATACATGCCAGGCATTTCGGCAGTTTCACCACCAACCAATGCACAACCAGCAAGTTCACAGCCAGTACCGATACCAGTGACAACATTTGCTGCGACATCAACATTCAAGTGACCAGTTGCATAGTAATCCAGGAAGAATAGTGGTTCAGCACCACAAACGAGAAGGTCGTTTACACACATTGCAACCAGATCCTGACCAATCGTGTCATGACGGTTTAAATTTAATGCTAAACGTAATTTTGTACCAACACCATCAGTGCCAGATACGAGAACAGGTTCTTCATAACCTTTAGGGATTTTACAAAGTGCACCAAAGCCACCAAGACCGCCCATGACTTCAGGACGTTTAGTGCGCTTAGCGACGGACTTGATTCGGTCGACTAACGCGTCTCCCGCTTCAATGTCGACACCTGCATCTTTGTAGCTTAAACCAGTGTTTGGGGTAGAAGTTGAGTTGCTCATAATGAAGTCTCCGCATTCGCGGCGCTGATTATACCCGAATATACGAAACTCTTATGTTATTTATGTCCTAAAATGCTATCTTTATTCAAATATTTTACTTTTTATAATGATTAATAGAGAAAAGGCAAGACTTTATGGTAGATCGTACCTTACGTCGTATTTTTATATTGGCTGGTATCGCCTTGATTCTTTGGGCGTTATATCTGCTTAAGCCTGTTGTTGTTCCATTTGTCGGCGCATTTTTTATCGCCTATCTTTTTAGTCCTTTAGTTGATCGTTTTCATCTTATTGGTCTGCCACGCTGGCTCTCTATCAGTATTGTTTTTATCGGGATCGGGGTAGTGCTGACTTTGGCCATGTGGTACCTGGTACCACTCGTCTGGAAACAGTTAATGTATGCCCGTGACAGTATTCCTGCTGGAATTCACTGGGTTAATTACACCTTTCTGCCTTGGCTGTCTGATACCTTTAATCTCGTGCCGATGGAAATTGATACCAATCAGATTTCCAGTGTGGTCATGGATTATGTCCAGACTAATTATAGTGCAGACAGCATTCAGGCAATGGCCTTAAAATTGGCACAATCCGGGATCAGTTTTATTCAGATTGGTGGAACAATTGTTCTGGTTCCCATTATTGCTTTTTATTTTTTGCTCGACTGGGAGCGCATGCTCGACAGCCTGCGCCGACTGATTCCACGTCCGTATGAACGTAGTACTTTGAAAATTGTAGGAGAATGTCACGAAGTTTTGGGGGCATTTGTGAAAGGACAATTTCTGGTAATGATACTGCTAGGCGTTGTCTATGCAGTTGGGTTGCAGCTGATTGGTCTGGAAGTCGGTCTGATCATTGGGATGGTGGCAGGCCTGTGCAGTATTATTCCGTATCTGGGATTTGCAGTTGGTATCATTGCCGCAGTAATCGCTACTTTATTCCAGTTTGGAATTGACTGGTGGCAGCTGGTTCTAGTCGGTATTGTATTTATGGTGGGTCAGGCTGTAGAAGGTTATATCCTGCAACCATTCCTGCTTGGCGATAAAATTGGTCTGTCACCAGTCGCTGTGGTATTTGCTGTATTGGCAGGCGCACAATTAGCAGGATTCTTGGGTATGCTGATTGCCTTGCCTGTGGCTGCAGTGATTGTTGTCTTGTTGCGTCATGCGCGAGAATTCTATGAAAAAAGTGCACTCTATGGCAATAAAACACTCATCATTCAAGAAGCCTCTACAGGCTCTATCAATATTGAAACCCCTGATGTAGATGTAGATATTGACCTGAAGTCGCCGCATGAGAAAGCACTGCAAGCGGATGAAAAATCGAGTAAGATTGAACAAACCCAGCTTAAAGATGGATAGGCAAAAAAATAGATATGCGTCAATTGCAACTTGATATTGAACCCCAGCTCGATGCCCGAATCAGTGATTTTTCAGGTCCGGGATGGGGGCATGTCATTGATGCGGTTCGCCAGCTCCATGCGGGATTAATTAATCGTTTCTATGTCTATGGCAGTGCTGGAACAGGTAAGAGCCATTTGCTTTCTGCAATCTGTGACTCTTATCTGGAAGTGGGGAAGACTGCTATTCAGGTTTCTCTATTGGAACTTTTGGATGCACCTACAGAAGCGATTACCTCACTCGATCGCTATGATCTTGTGGCCTTGGATGATATTGAAGCGATTAGTGGAGTCCCACACTGGCAAAAGGCGGTTTTTCACTTAATTAATTATAATAATGAAGGTGGCGGTCAACTGGTCTTTTCTTCACGCTTTGCCCCGATTGAACTTAAGCTGGAATTACCCGATTTACAGTCTCGTTTGACTCAGGCGGTCAGTACTCGTGTTCCAAACGGTAGTCTTTATGCTGACCGTTTTGCTTTAGTGTCATCAGTATTGGACAGACGGGGGATTCATCTGGATCAGCAAATTTTTGATTACCTGTTGAGTCATGGCCCACATCAGACTTCAGTACTTTTACAGACACTTGAACAGATTATTCAGCTTTTAAAGGGGGAGAAACTTAAAGTAAGTAATGCCAATTTAAGGCAGATTTACGCATTGATTGACGAATATCGATAAATAATAAAAATTCTTGAGTAATTACTCAAGTTATGACAGATTAGAGCAAAATAATTCAAATATCGCTAGGATGATGCGATTTTAGAATAAAAAAAAGAATATAAGAAATTAGGAGAAGGTCATGCTCAAGAAGAGCTTCGGCATTGGTTTGCTGTGTATTATGGGGCAGGCATACAGTGCTGAAATTGTCGTCACCACTACTGAAGACATTGTCAGGGATGATAAGGAATGTTCCCTGCGTGAGGCCGTGGAATATATTAATCAGGGGATGGAACGGCCTTATATGGGCTGTGGGGATGACAAGCCTGTTCCTGTTATTAAGTTAAAAGAGAAAGAAACTTATAAGCTAAATTCTCCATTACAAATAATACGCTCTATGTATATCCATACTACTTATGAGAAGAAGATGGGGGAGAATCTGGATGATGGTTTGAGCAATGCAACTATAAGAGTTATGGATAATTTGCCTGCTAATACCTTGGGCGGAATTTTTAATATTGCTAACTCTGAAACAGTTTTAGAAAAAAATCAGACCGTATCTGTCAGACTGCGTGAAGTTACACTAGAAGGATGTGGTGGTAGTAGTTGTAAAGTGAGTAAAGGAGGCTTAATTTATAACCAAGGTAATCTCACACTAGAGTATGTGAAATTACATCGTGGTATGGCCACTGAGGGAGGCGCAATTTATATCGCTGGTAAAGACAAGACCGATCAAACTAAAAATGGTGGTCTGACTGTTCAAAACTCTTTACTTGAAAACAATACAGCGGATGAAGGTGGAGCTATTTATAATGAATTACCAAAATTCCATATCAGACAATCTGTCATTAGCAAGAATATAACAACAGCTACAAGCTCTCGTTCATCCAATATTTATACTGAGGATGTGTTATCCAATACAGAAACTAATGTCCTTACTCTACCACAAGCTTCGATTTACAGTTCCACTCTGTATGGAAATACAGGAGCAGCAGTAACCATTCTTGATGCTATTGCTGTTAATAACACTACAATTGTAGGCAATTCAATTGGGGTCAAGTTTGATACAGTAAACAAACCTGGTTATCTAGCAAATAGTATTGTATTGAATAATCCAGCGAGTACCTCCGCTAGTAATGAGCAGAACTGCCAATTTAGTTCTGAGCAGGTAAAAGTAAGTTCTATTTTGCAGAATAACTTGGTAGGAAACTCCTGTGGTACGGGGTCTTCTATTTATGCCAATGAAATTTTGAATGATGCTTATACGGTTCTTGCTGGTGATCAGTTAGAAGGCAAATGTCCGAATATTATCACTTCATCAAATGCGATTTTATGTCCCTATTCTAAAACTGAAAAACAATTTCTGGGATATTTCAGGCCAAGAATCCTGATGACATATACAAGTTTGAATAGCACTCCGATATTGAATAAGGGTGAACAGAATACTGATGCAACTAAAGCAGCATGTGCTGGTTATGACCAGCGTAGTAAGTCACCGTTTGGTAAATGTGATCGAGGGGCTATTGAAATCCAGGATTCCAGAGATACGAGTCTGGTGGGGCAGGATTTACTGATTGGTAATTTAAATAATCAGGTTGCCCGAATTTCTATAATAGAAGCATTAGGTGATAGTGATCTCTTGCCTAAAGAGAAATGTAAGGAAATTGTACTGGATCATCCTCAGGGTGAAGAGTGGCAAGATGGTTGTTTGTTGATTGAACAGCAGCCTCATGTAAGCTCTAAGGGGACTGTTTTTTTAGATCTGGATGGAAATTTAATTTATACCCCAAGAAATTCTAAAGCTGGCGCAGATCTATTTACTCTACGCGTAATTACTACGATGAATCGTTTTGATTCAAATGCCGCTTATCTTCCAATTCGAGTAAATATCGTAATGGAAGCGGAAAATAATATGAAAAGCGATAAAGTCAAAACATCAGGTGGCGCAACCAGTATATTCTGGCTGGTACTATTGATGGGTGGCTTGACCTGGCGAAAACTAAAAAAATAATTTGGAAATACGTGATGAAGAATTATAAAAAAGGACTTTTCACAGCTGCCTTTTTGTCGACTATGTCATTGATGGCAGCTGAAAGCAGAATTATTCAAGTAACTACGACTTTGGATACAGATGATCGTAATTCATGTTCACTGCGACAAGCGATCAGAACAGCTTATGAAAATAAAAGTTATGGAAGCTGTAATGTAGGCAATCGTTTGCCTGGACAGCCAGATTATATACAGTTAGAAAAAGGTGAATATGTCCTGACTCGAGGTGAACTCAAACTGAATTCACCCATATCTTTATATGGGGCATTACCGTTTGATGAGCAAGCTAAAGATCCATTAAAAGGAAATTTCCCGGCCCAACTGGACATTCAAACCAGTATTAATGCACAAGGGCAGTCACGAATTTTTAATACGGTTACTTCTGGAACTACTCTTGAAATCAATAATATTAGTTTAAAGAATGGGTATGCCAAGGCATCTACTATAGATCGTGGCAATGGTGGGGCTTTATTTATTGGTGGAATACTCAACATCTATAATTCCGCTATTACAGATTCTAAAGCGGATAATGAGGGGGGAGCTATTTACTTTGCCGGAAGTGATAGCGAAAAAACAGTATCTATCATTAAAACCCTGATTACGCGTAATCATGCACCATTGGGTAGTGTTTGGGCAATGGATTGCGAGCGCAAAGGATTACCAACGACCTCACCAACCAGTATCAGCCATAGTAGTATTGTCGAGAATGGTAATTATCGAACAGGAATGAATTCCAGCACCAGTATTATTGATTACTGTGGTGCAGGGAGTATTGATATTCATGCTTCTACAATTGCTAAAAATATTGTAGATGACGCAGAGGGTGCAATTATTCAGTTTAGCTCTCGTGCTGGAAAGCCTCTTAATGGTTTAGCTTTATTAGGTCTGGTGAGTAATACGATTGTAGAAAATGAAGCTGCGACAACCCTCTTATATGATGACCAGGGCATGAAAGCATTTAACTCCAATATTGTGGCATTTAATACAGGTGAATCCTGTAGCTATGCCTTAAATGGAGGGGATACAGCAGATCAGCCAATTAATATGATTTTGACGAATAATGCATTAGATAGTACATGTACTGTTCCGACGCTAAAACTAACAGATGCGGCGAAAAACATTATTATCCCTGCAGCTGTAGACCGTTCAGAATTGCTCTCGGATTATAAGCCTGCTTCTCCATATAATATGTATTTGCCGCTGTATTACCCTATAGATAAAAACAGTAATACAGATTTTGTAAATGCTGGACATCTCAACTGTAGTGAAAGTGATCAGCGTGAAATTTTCCGTGTTTCGAATGGAACATTATTACTTAACCCGGAAAACGCAAATACTTGCGATATTGGTTCTGTTGAACTGATGCGCTTAACTGCGGCTGACATACAGTCTTTAACCAATATGGCATATAGTGAAATGATTGCTGTTTATGAGGGTCGAATCCAACAGCTGAAAGCTATGCTCAATAATCCTGAAAATGCACCAAGAAAATTACAAATTCAGGCTGAACTCGATGATTTCAACTCCTTATTAACGAATACCAAAAAATTTGCAAAATACCGTGCAATTTATATCGATCCATTTGAATTGGCATTACCTATGCAAACTGAAATAGATGGTGAACTACGAAATAAACCATTTGATGTCGATCAGTATGCGATAAGTACTCAAGCCAAAGGTGTAGGAAAGTTGGATGCCAGTACTACAGGTGGAACTAACTTATTTCCTTTTGGTCCAGATGAGCAACAAGTATGTGAATGGGTGCCTGAACTCAAGCGTATTATGTTTTACCGTAATGATGGTGCTATCACACCGCCTGGCGTGAGTGAATATTGTATTTATACTATTACAGAGAATCTTTCCGATGAGGAAAGAGCGAGTGGTCTAGTAGCAGAAAGTTCGTCAGGTATATTAGCTGCAACCTTTAATAATATTGCACCAGTAGCTAAAAATGATATTTATACCATCCGTTCAGAAAATGATTTAAGAGTAGAGGTCAATCCATTAAGTAATGACTTGGATGATGATGGACCAATGGATAATTTAGCACCACAATACAGGAAAACTCCAACCCATTTGGATAATACTGCGACACCTATTCGATTTGAAGATATTGATCCTTCATTAATCAATATGTATGCGGAACGTGAGGGATTATGTCTAGATGGCACTACGAGTGAGAAATGTTATGGTGGCAAAATTACGTTCGAGATTAGAAATAATTTAAGTCAGTTTGATTATCCAATTAAGTATTATTATTATGATACAGAAGGTATAAAGTCGAATACTGCAACTATTATTTTAAGGAATAGTGCGAAAAATACCAATAGCGATAGCAGCGGTGGCGGTGCCATGAGTATTATTGGTTTGTTTGGCCTATTTGGCATAGCAGCTTACCGTTCACGCCGTTTCTTCAAGAGTTAAAGCGTGGCAGAAACAATTAAAAAAGCCTCAATTGAGGCTTTTTTAATATCTTTTATTTTTGGCAATGACTTTAATAGTTGAGCTGGGAGTGTTAGTTTTCAGCAACGATCAAATGTTTATTGAAATATTCTTCACGAATGGCAGGGCGTTGTTCAGGCGTAGCTTTTTGCATACGTGAAGCCAACTCTTTGCGTTCATGAGAACTCATTTTCTGCCAGGTTTCGCGCATCTTTTCTTTTTCAGCTTCAGGCAATTGGGTAAACCAGTCCATACGCTGTTGTAAGCTTACACTTTGCTCTGCAGGAATTTCTTTTAAGCTCTGATAACGCTTAATTAAAGCGACCTGTTCTGCATCTGACAGACTATTCCAGGTTTCATTGACCTGTGTATCTGCATCTTTGGAAAAAATCCAAAAGCGCTCAAAGCCGGCAAAGCTGGTTTGTAGAAAGCCGAATGCACAAAATACGAGTGCTAGTTTTTTAGCTGCCATGTGGAACCTGGTCCTCACCTAAAACCATTAACATTTCCAAATCTTCGACCATTTGTGGTGAAAGCTTAGGTACGGAAACTACCTGGGTTTGAGGCTCATCTTGGGTAGTAACATTCGGTAAAACCACAATTCCTGCAATGGCAGCTGCAAGTGCAAAGCCTGACATTTTGAGAAAGGCAAAACGTGAATGTTTAGATTCCTGAATTTCTTCAAGAACACGGTTCATCACAACAGGTTTGTCCTTATGCTGCTGTGCAATACCATCAAGTTTGGAAGTTACTTTTTTTAAGAAATCATCTTGATTCATTCGGATGACCCTCCCAGAAATGGATTTAAATGTGCAAGTGAGGTACGTAGACCCTGGATTGCACGGTGATAGTGAGTTTTTACACTGCCTTCGCTGCAGTTCATAATTTGTGCTGTGGTATGAGTGTCAAAACCTTCCCAGGCACGAAGCATGAAAGCCTGTTGCTGACGGACAGGCAATTGGGCAATCGCGTGTTGAATTTCTTCAGCAGTAACGGCCTGATCCAGAAACTCTAATGGTGATGGTGTCGCTTCATCGACCACATCATTGAGTTCCGAGTCATCGTCATCGAGTTGAACTTTTTTAAAGAATGAAAATGGCTGATTACGACGCATTTCTTTACGTCGCCAGTCCTGTAACTTGTTATTTAAAATGGTGTAGAACAGGGGATACCATTCTTCAGTGGATCGATCTGCATAGGATTTATGCAGGGAAATAAACGCTTCCTGGACCAGATCCATAGCAATGCCATGCTGGCCTTGGGTTGCACTTTCCATCATCACCAATGCACGACCCGTCACGTCTTGCATAAAATTCTTCAGACGTGACTCAGCTGTACTCTTTAAAGTACCGGCATCTTGCGACTGAAGCTGTTTTGGCGCTAAATCCATAGAGATGGAAAATCCTGTCATTGGATACCCACCATTATTTTCAAGTACATATCTATATAACGTTGAAAATAATGGTTTGGTTGACATTACACTTGATTATTTTTTCTAGTGTAATCTATTTTTTATGCAGGTCGCTGAGAAATAAAATAAAGTAACTTAAATGTGTGATCAGATCCGTTGACGGACCATTTCAAAGAAACAGATTGAACCTGCAATGGCTACATTTAGAGATTCCTGACCTCCTGGTTGAGGGATAGTGACTGCTTCGGCGTGTTCCAGTGCATAGTCAGAAACGCCTTGGCCTTCATTGCCCAGAATCCATACACAGGCCTTACGCAAATCTTTGCTATATAAGCTGCTAGAACGATGAGAGCTGGTCACATAAACAGGGATCTTAAAGTTATTCAGCACTTCTTCTAGCGTGACATTTTCAAAACACTGAAGAGAAAAATGCGCACCCATACCGGCACGTAATACCCGTGGAGACCAGAGAGATGCAGAACCTTTGGTGCAAATGATCTGATCAATACCTGCAGCAGCTGCTGAACGGAGCAGAGTGCCGACATTACCCGGATCTTGAACATTTTCAAGAATCAGGGTGTCTGCTGTGTAGTCTAATGCTTGGCTTGAGCTTGGAATATCCACAATTGCCATGCAGGCAATCGAAGTTCCTAAAGTACTTAAGTCTTTATATAAAGATTCACCAATCACAAAAACGATACCGGTGTATTTCTTTAAGATGATCTCAAAGTCAGGATGTTGCAGGGCATGTTCGGTGGTGAAAATAGAATTAATTTTCTTGCTTTCATGAAGCCATGCAAGACACAGGTGTGTGCCTTCAAGCACAGTTTGTCCTTGCTTTTTTCGATACGAATTCTGTTCAATCAAGCCACGCAGGTGCTTAATTTTAGGATTATCTTTGGATTCAAGGAAGATGGTTGGCATGGGAGAGGAGTCCACGGCAGTCAGTCGAACGCCAACTGCCGTTTTTAAATATTAGTTATGGTAGCTAGTGACAAGATCAACTTCGTTTTTCGAACCGATGATCACTGGAACACGCTGATGCAAGTCAGTTGGCTGGATGTCAAGAATGCGAACACGACCAGTTGTAGAAGTACCACCTGCCTGTTCCATTAACATACTCATTGGATTTGCTTCATACATCAGACGTAAGCGGCCAGCTTTTTTCGGGTCTTTCAGGTCATATGGATACATGAAGATACCGCTACGGCACAGGATACGGTGAATATCACCTACCATACATGCAACCCAGCGCATGTTAAAGTCTTTTTCACGAGGGCCAGTTTTGCCTGCAAGAAGTTCATCGATATAACGCTTTACAGGTTCTTCCCAATGACGTTGGTTTGAGGCATTGATTGCATATTCTTTGGTATCTGCAGCAACCTGAATATCTTCAGAAGTAAGCAGGAATTCTTGAGTTTCTGGATCAAATGTGAAGAAGAAAGTACCAGCACCTACAGTCAGCGCCATCATGGTAGATGGGCCATACAATACATAACCTGCAGCAACCTGATTTACACCCGCTTGCATAAAGTCTTCTGCCTGAGTCACGGCATTTTTAGCAGGTAGAATCGAGAAGATGGTGCCGACACACATATTGATGTCGATATTGCTTGAGCCATCAAGTGGATCGAACAATACCAGGAACTGACCATTTTCCTGCGCAGGAGTGAACTCATCCAGTTCTTCAGATGCCAGGCCACCCACATTTGGATGAACTTTTAAGGCATCGATCAAATAGTCATTAGAAATGACATCCAGTTTCTTTTGTTCTTCGCCCTGAACGTTTTCATGCTGAGCACTGCCTAATACGCCAGCCAATGCACCTTTTTGCAGTGCTTGATCAATTGTCTTACATGTATTTGCAATTGTTTCAATCACTTGTGCAAGTTCAGGTGTGAGATTCCCCGTTTTTTTCTGTAAAAATTGGGAAAGGCTTAGGTAAGACATGTCAGGAAAACTCCGAATAAAAATTTATCAGAATGATAAAAATGTAATTGGTCTATATTTTAGATGAGAACGAGCTAAAAGAAAAATTAAACTGAGACTATTTGCTATGATTTTACACTTGCAAGTCCGCTAGAAAATGCTATGTTGATTACAAGGAAAACATAGGCTCAGGAGCACAAATATGACAACATTAAAGTTTGATGCGACTCCTACGCCGAGCGAAGCCATTAATTTAGATGAAATTTCTGAAGATAAGATGAAGGAAGCCTGGAAGGCTTATGAGGCTAAGCCGGAGTATAAAGAGTTCAATAAACACGATATGATTGAGTCGATGCAACATCCCGAGGATGAAGAAGCTCAGCACTAAAATATTTTCCTCATTCAAAAAAGCACTCATTGATGAGTGCTTTTTTATTTGTAGAACTGAGAACAGTTCAGGCAGTTTATCTTAGTAGTGGTGGAACCGCTTCGTAGTTAATTTCTACACGACGGTTTTCTTTCCAGGCATTTTCATCATGACCTGGATTTACCGGCATTTCTTTACCATAGCTCACTGCTTCAAGCTGACCAGCATTCACGCCAGAAGTGACCAGGAAGCTTTCTACCGCTTTGGCACGACGTTCGCCAAGTGCCATGTTGTATTCACGTGTACCACGTTCATCGGTATGACCTGTCAGAGCAACACGTGAATTAGCATTTGCCATCAGGAATTGGGCATGAGCTTGTAAGGTAAGGATATCGTCATTTGACAGTTCGCTGCTGTCATAGTCGAAGTGCACCACACGTTTTGCCAAGTAAGCTTTATTTTCAGCAGTTACACCTTTAGAAGATGCACCAGCCATGCTTTGTGCGTTAAGTGCCGCATCTTCACTCAAACCTTGAGTGTCGACAGTCGTCGCTGAACCTGCACCCAGATCACCTGTTTGCGTTTGTGTAGCAGGTTTGCGGTTGGCACAGCCAGTCATGACCAGTGCAGCGGCCAATAAAGGAAGTGCGAATAATTGTACTTTTTTCATCTTCATCTCCATGAAGTTTTGAGTATGTTGAAGCAATGGATTATTTAGGTGCCCAAGCTGGTTCACGAACTTCACCCTGTTCACTTGGCAGGTTCATACGGAAACGACCGTCCAGTGACATGATCGATAGCAATCCACGTGAACCTTCACGCGTTGCATAGACTACCATCTGACCATTTGGTGAGAAGCTTGGTGATTCATCCAGACTGGTAGGCGTGAGGATATTATTCACACCTGAATTCAAGTCTTGAATGGCAACTTTGTAATTGCTGCCACTTGGACGGTGAACTAATGCCAGTTTTTTGCCATCTGCACTTAAAGTGCCTCGGGCATTGAAGGCGCCACGGAAGGTCAGACGCTTGGTTGCACTATTTGAAAAATCATAACGATAGATTTGTGGTGAACCACCGCGGTCAGAGGTAAAAATGAAAGATTTACCATCTGGTGCATAACGTGCTTCAGTATCAATCGCTGAGTCATTGGTCATGCGTTTTAGCTGGCGAGTTTCCAGATTCATTTCATAGATTTCAGGATTGCCATGCATAGAGGCTGTAAACAGCATGCTCTTGCCATCTGGTGAGAAACTTGGCGCACCATTCAGACCACGGAAGCTGGCCAGTTTTTCACGTTGACCAGTTGCCAGATTCTGCAGGTAAATTGCTGGACGTTTGGTTTCAAAAGAAACATAGGCAATCTTTTTCGCATCTGGTGTCCAGGCTGGAGACAGAATTGGATCACGTGAAGTCAGGATAGTTTTTGGTTGTTCACCATCAGTATCAGCAATCTGCAGGGTATAACGCTGATCAGGTGTTGCAGGATTGCGGAGGACATAGGCAATACGGCCGCTGAAATCACCAGGAATACCGGTTAATGCCTGGAAGATGGCATCACTGATCATATGTGCAGCTTGACGGGTACGTGTAGCGGGTACTGTCAACAGTTCATTCAATAGATACTGTTTTTTCTCAATATCATAAAGCTGATATTGAATTTCATAAGAACCATCTGCATTGGTTTTGGATGAGCCTGTTACCACATAAGGCACACCCGCAGAAGCCCAGGCATCCGCATTCGGATTATTCAGGGTTGCTGTTGCCGGCAGGTTTTTTGAGCTACTTGTAAATTTACCTGAACGGTTCAGGTCATTTTCTACAATCGGGTAAATGCTCTGGTCTTGACTGAATGGCACAATCGCAATCTTTGGAGCTGCTTCAGGTGCTTTGGTAATTTCAAGATGCAGTTGCGCCTGTGATTGTGTTGCAGTTATAGCGCCCAGTGCAGTGAATATGGCAAGACAGAGTAGGTGTTTTCGCGTTTTTCCCATCATTCGTTATTTACTCAAATCAACGGATTTATTGTGAATATGATTGCGTTACATCATCGCATGAATTTGGCTGAATGAAACCATCTAGCAACAATCAAACTGTTATAACACTGTGAAAAGTGAATATTATTTAGTCGCTTTTTCCTGAAGTTTAACTTAAAAAAATAAAAGCCATAACTGTTTTTCAGATTATGGCTTAAATTTTTATTGTGAAGTGAAGGTGGAGGTGAAACTCCGGGCTTCACGGCGTGCATCCGGATCGGATGGCATCGGGTATGGTGCAGCAGAACGAACTGCGGCTTCTACACTGGCTTTCATGTCCGGGTCGTTTGCATTTACGATGACGGAAACCACGGAACCGCTATCACTCAGGCTAACTCGGGCAGTCGCTTTCTGACCGGAAGAACCAGCAGGCGTATCCCAGGCACGCTTGATCTTATTCTCAAAGTCACGTTTTGCTGTAGAGGCAATCCGTTTTGATTCTGCTTTTTTCTGAGCCGCTTCTTCAGCAGCCCGTTTAGCAGCGGAAGCTTTTGCTTCAGCTTCTGCCTGTGCTTTGGCTTCGGCATCAGCCTTACGTTTTGCCTCGGAATCTGCTTTCGCTTTTGCATCGGCAGCAGCTTTATTTTTCGCAGCAGCATCCGCTTTTGCTTTGGCATCTGCTTCGGCTTTAGCTTTCGCGGCAGCATCAGCCTTACGTTTTGCTTCAGCATCCGCTTTAGCTTTCGCATCAGCGGCTGCTTTATTCTTTGCAGCGGCATCTGCTTTTGCCTTGGCAGCAGCTTCTGCTTTGGCTTTTGCCTGTGCATCCGCTTGCTGTTTGGCAGCTAAATCGGCTTTCTTTTGTGCTTCAAGTCGTGCCTTTTCTGCAGTTGCCGCTTTTTGTTGGGCTTGCTGTTCTGCACGACGTGCTGCTTCCTGTTCAGCTTTAGATTTTTGTGCAGCTTCAGCCTTTGCTCGAATAGCTGCAGCCTTGGCCTGTTCTGCAGCCTCTGCACGTTTTGCTGCTTCAGCCGCCTGCTGTTCAGCCGCCTGCTGTTCAGCCTTACGCTGTGCTGCTTCTGCGGCTTTCGCTTCTTGTGCCGCCTTTTGAGTATCTACTTTTGGTGTTGGTGACGTCACTGGCGGGGCAGCAGTTGGTATTACTGGGGCTGCTTCGGTAGGCTCTGCTGTTTGTGTGATCTGTTCTGCCACATTTTCATGAGCAGTTTCATCAAACTCAGTTTCTTCACGTGTGACCGGTTTTAAGTCTTCAGGATTCACCAGTACAGTTTTAATCTGTTTTGGCGCTTCCGGCGGTTTACTCATACCCAGATAAAGTAATCCCACCAAAGCGACTGCATGGACTCCAATCGTGAATCCAATTGCAAGCGCTTTTTGTTTAGCTGGTGGCTTTTTGAAATTTTTCATAAATTACTTTATAGGAGCGGTAAGCAAGCCGACTTGTGCGAGACCGGCATCTTGTAGGGCGGACATCAGCTGCATGACTTCGCCATAAGGGCGTGTCTCACTACCATTAATCAAGACACTGAGCTGTTTATTTGCAGTCTGTGCTTCATTTTGTGCATTGGTCAGGACTGTTTTTAGTTCATCAAGTGTCAAGACATCATTTGCGTGATTTTTATCTTCTAATTTAATCGTACCATCAGCTTCTAAAGTAACGATGGCAGGGCGGTCTTCAGCTTGAATCGGGTTGCTGTTGGCTTGTGGCAGATCAACCTTAATACCAGTGGTAATCATGGGTGCCGTCACCATAAAAATCACCAAAAGCACCAACATCACGTCAATATAAGGCACGACGTTCATGTCACTTTTCAGTGGTTTTTTAATACGCTCAAAGCGTCCTGAACGTTGAATTGCCATTAGTCATTGTCCTGAGGCTGGTCAAGTGACTGACGTTGTAACAGGGCAACCATTTCTTCTGCGAACAGGGCACGATCAGAATAAACGGTTTCACCTTTAGCGGTGTAATGGTTAAACGCCAGTACTGCTGGAATGGCAGCAAATAAACCAATTGCAGTTGCAATTAAGGCTTCAGCAATACCGGGAGCTACAGTCGCTAGCGTGACCTGATCCACATCTGCCAGGCCAATGAAAGCATTCATGATGCCCCAGACTGTACCGAACAGACCGACATAAGGTGCCACTGAACCGATACTTGCCAAGGCACCTAAACCATGTTCCAGACCACTTTGATCACGGCTTAAACCAACGCGCAGAATACGTTCAGTACCTTCAATTGACTGGACGGTAGAGGCGTTACGTTTTTTCAGTTTAAGAAATTCACCCAAGCCTTGATAGAAAATATCTTCCAGCCCGGTACGTTTAGAGTTCAGCTGAGCATTGTTATAAAGCGTATTCAGTTCAGCACCAGACCAGAAGATTTTCTGAAAATGTTCATCTTCAGCCTGGGCCTTTTTATAACCCATGTAGAGCTTGGCAATCAGATACCAGCTATACAGGGATGCCAGTACAAGAGACAGCATAACCAGTTGTACAACAGGGCTTGCTTGTAAAATAAGATCTGATACTTGTAGGGATGATGCTAACTCGGTTGCCATAGTATTTACATGTGCCAATTCATTTTTTTAATCTTGTTCCAATTCTTTTCGAATCAGGTCGCGTATTTCATCAGGTAGGCGACGTGGACGCATATCAGCGCCGATACAGGCCAGCTCAACCTCACCCGATGCAAGCATGATTTCACCACGATAAATATTTTGTTGCAATACAAAAGATGAAGCTTTAAGTGAAACTACACTTGCAGTGACGGTAATTAAGTCATCCATCATAATAGGACGCGAATATTTCACGTTAATTTTATGTACGACAAAATTGTAATCTTTTTGATGCCAGTAGTGGCTGATGCCTGATGCACGCAGCCATTCGGTACGTGTACGTTCCATAAAGCGAATATGATTGGCGTGATAGACAATGCCGCCTGCATCTGTGTCTTCAATATAAACGCGGATATTGAATTCAAATTTATTCGCCATAATGCTTTTCCATTGGTTTTACATGCAGATTAATGCTGCTTTCTGCACCTAATTTTGAGCTTAGAATTTGCCAAAATTAGGCTACAAGTCAAGTGATATCAGGCTGGGCAGTTTAGCATACTGACTTTTTTGACCAATGGCACAAGATTTCAAAGACGGGAGAAATTTTATCTATAGGGCGGAACCAGAAAGAGAGCTTGCAATAAAAACTGATCATTTTATTTTAAACAGCTTGGCATTGAGCTGGGTAATTGTCATGGTCGCCTTTAAAGAAAATGGATTGCGTGTCGCGGTTAATGAATAGTACGTAACTGGGATTTTAATTCCTTGTATGTATTTGGAATAGGATTGATAAATTTAGCTGTAGATCGAGATAGCTTTAAGGGTGATGAGTCTGATTTTAATAAATTAAAAAGTGTCTTGGATAGGTCAGCTCCAACTAAGAATGAATATATTAGAGATAAAAAAATCTATGAAATTTTTGTTGGTACGGTCGAGTTAGACATCAAATTAAAATTATTAAGGCTATTAAAAGTAATAAAAAAAAGCAGCTTAAGCTGCTTTTTTTTATTACTTTATTTCGGCTCAGGCGGTGTCATCCCAAACTGCAAATACGCCATATTGGTAGCAATACGACCACGTGCAGTACGCATCACATAACCTTGCTGAATCAGGTAAGGCTCAATGACATCTTCCAACGTGCCTGAATCTTCCGCCATCGCAGCAGCCAAAGCTTCAACACCAGCAGGACCGCCATCAAAACGTTCAAGAAGCATGGATAAATAACGGCGGTCGAGGGTATCTAAACCATCTTTATCGACATTCAGCATATCAAGTGCACGTTGTGCCATGTCTTGGGTCACTTCGCCTGTACCTTTTACTTGTGCATAGTCACGTACACGACGTAATAAACGGTTGGCGATACGCGGAGTGCCACGTGAACGACGCGCAACTTCTAATGCACCTTCATGCGTCATTGGAACATCCATCAGGCTGGCAGAGCGTTTCACGATATGGGTCAGGTCATCAACAGAGTAGAATTCCAGACGTTGTACAATTCCAAAACGGTCACGCAGCGGAGAGGTCAGCAGACCGGCACGTGTAGTTGCAGCTACCAAGGTAAATGGCGGTAAATCCAGTTTAATCGAGCGGGCAGCAGGGCCCTCACCAATCATGATGTCGAGCTGATAATCCTCCATCGCCGGATAAAGGATCTCTTCAATCACTGGGGAAAGACGGTGAATTTCATCAATAAATAAAACGTCACCTTCTTCAAGATTAGTCAGCATTGCCGCCAGATCACCAGCACGTTCCAGTACCGGACCTGAAGTAGATTTTAGATTGCCACCCATTTCACGGGCAATAATATTGGCCAGCGTGGTTTTACCCAGACCTGGAGGACCAAAGATCAGGGTGTGGTCAAGGGCTTCTTCACGGCCACGTGCTGCACCGATAAAGATTTCCATCTGTTCTCGAACCACGGGTTGACCAATATAGTCATCGAGGGAAGTCGGGCGGATGGCGCGATCAAAGTGATCTTCGGGTTTTTCAGAACCACTGATGAGACGGTCTTGCATATCTTTTGAGTCTTTCTCTATGGTTTATTTGAGGTGAATAAAGTCATAGCCTCAAAATGCGCTTGGAATTTCTATGCCATTGTGCAGGCATGCTCTTACTTTTGACAGGGCAAAAGTAACAAAACCCTTTGCAGAAATAATGGCACATCCTATGCCATATTTCTGCGGCAGCATCCATGCTGCCTAACGTGTAGCGATAATAGTGATGTGTTTTAACATTTAACGATTCATCGACTTTAACGCAGCGCGTATAATGTCGCTGGCTTCGGTAAAGTCGCCTTTGGCGGCATTCACCAGTTTCTGTGCCTCAGCGGGTTTATAGCCGAGAGACTGTAATGCTGCTTCCGCTTCCGCTACGGCTGAATTGCCCATAAACTGGATTTGTGACGTAGTAGAGTTGGCTGGTGTGCTGCCAGAAGCCATGGCTTTAAAGCGGTCACGCAGTTCAATCATCAGACGTTCTGCAGTTTTCTTGCCTACGCCGGGCACTTTCACCAAGGTATTCACATCTTCATTTTCTACAGTATGAATCAGCATTTCTACACTTAGTGTAGATAGAATGCCAAGTGCCATTTTTGGGCCAACACCATTCACCTTTAATAAAGTGCGGAAAATAGTTTTTTCCTGGGCATTCAAGAAACCATACAGCAACTGGGCATCTTCACGCACGGCTAGATGCGTCCACAGGGTAATTTTCTGGCCTTTTTGCAACTGGCAGAAAGTGGTCAGTGGCGTATCAATTTCATAACCCACCCCATTTACATTCAACAAAACAGTCGGTGCTTCCAGCGCCAGCACTTCACCAATCAGACATCCAATCATTTTTTATAAATACTCAATTTCAATACAGGCATAGTAGTCAGCATTTAGGCTAAAGGCAAAATACTGCAAATCAAAAAGTTGCGATTTGCCGAGATTATCAGCAAATCGTGTAAATCATTAAATTAATCCAGCTTTATTGCCATGAAGTTCCTGTGCCAGATTGTAGGCCTGATGATCCGAGAACTTGGAAATAATATCCAGTACCTGCATGATATTGTCATAATGATCGGCATGGAACTGCGCACCCGAACGTTTAAGAATTGCCATCAAACGCTGTTCCTTGAAACTCAGGTTTTTATGTGGCGTGGTCAGTGGAATAAAGGCATCCAGAATGGTTTGCAGACTCTGATGGGCAATGATTTCCAGACCTGCTTTCTGCGGGTGCTCAAAAATTCTGTCCCGCGCCAGTTCTTTGGCTCGATTAATCCCGATTTCAATATCTGCACTGCAGTAAGCAAGCAATGAACCTTTGAGCTGACCCATCAGGATTTCCTGCTGGTGATGGGCAAATGCCGTCGTGACTTCAGCTACCAGACGTTTCATCACCCGGCCACGCAGGGCAGCAATCCTTTGCTGCCAGGTCGTCCCCGGCATGCTGATCTCGGAAGGTGTACCATAATCACCTAATAGGTTTAAAAATACCGGTTCTACTTCAGCATAGCTGAGCATGTTCAGGCTGATGCCATCTTCCAGATCAATCAGTGCATAGCAGATATCATCAGCAGCTTCGAGCAGATAGGTTAGAGGATGACGGCAATAGCGATATTCACCGAGCTGAATCAAACCGAGCTGTTCGGCGATTTCCTTTAAAATCTCTTTTTCAGACTGATAGCAACCAAACTTTGGACGATGGCTGGCTGGGGTATTGCCCGTAGGATCGATGGTCTGCGATAACCATGGATATTTCAAATAAGCACCCAGGGTGGCATAGGTCAGACGCATACCGCCATCATTGGGATGATAGTCAATCTTGGTCAGCAGGCGCAGACCTTGGGCATTACCCTCGAACTGACGGACATCAGCTTCCTGTTCCGGACTCAGGTTTTTCAGGAAGTCAGTATGGGAAGCATCATCAAACCATTCACGAATGGCGTATTCACCGGCATGGCCAAAAGGTGGATTGCCAATATCATGCGCCAGACAGGCAGCCTGAATGATGGCTCCGACATCGGCAGGAGAAATCCACGGGGGTAACTGATCCCTGATTTTTTCCGCAGCCAGCATACCCAGTGAACGGCCAATACAGGACACTTCCAGTGAATGGGTCAAACGGGTATGAATACCATCATGCTGGGTCAGGGGGTGGACCTGGGTTTTACGGTTTAGCTGGCGGAAACTTTGCGAAAAAATAATACGGTCATAGTCTTTATGGAACGGGCTGCGAGCCAGTTCAGAACTTTGTTTTTTGCTGCCAATACGGACAGTGGAGAGTAATTCCAGCCAACGCATTTGAGTCATTTATCATTATTCAATCAATTGTTTAATGCATCATGCCAAAAATGCAGATAAAAATATATGGAGTTGCGACATAAGTTGCCGCCTTAAACTGAGCTAAGGGTAAAGCGCTGTTTAAAAGATAATTTTAATATTGAGATACCTAAACAGGTGACAAAAAATATTTATTTTCAACTATGGGGGAAGGTGTGAAGGTATTCGACACACTGAAACGAGTAGATGGTTTAAACCAAGATAAATTTATTGTTGAAAAATAATACAATTTTGCGAATCAAAATAAAACTTTAATCGTTTTGATTTTTCTGCCAGAAAATGTGTTAATCTAATCGACTACATTAATTTTTTAACTAAAAATAAAAGTATTATTTTAAAAATCCTGACAGTTTAGCGGTCAGATTTATCAATTCCTCACTAGCTGATTCCAGTATTTCACAGTAGAATATGCGCTCTCTCAAGTCACATTGTGGCATGGTTCAAAAGACCATCCCGTGGAGCCAAAATCAGCATGTTTATCGTTGCCGGTGCACCTGCACACTCTTCTTTTAAGAAAACTCAACTACTCTCGCGCTTAACGCCAATTAGTTCTGTTCAATCACTAGAAAGTCAATTTGTCTATCTTTTTGACCAAGCGCTAGGTGAGCAACAACAGCAATCCGCTTTACAGCTTCTCAATGATGGTCAATCTTTTGAACTCCGCCAAGCGGCAGAAGATGAAATCCAAATTTTAGTGACTCCACGTGTCGGTACAATTTCTCCGTGGTCATCGAAAGCAACGGACATTTTTGCTAACTGTAATACGCCGGTTCACCGCCTTGAACGCGGCGTTTTATTTACTCTAAAAGGGGTAAAAGAGCTTTCTAAAGAAGCATTACAAGTGCTGCATGACCGCATGACTGAAAGTGTTTTCAATGCGATTGAAGATGCGGCTGTACTGTTTGTTGAAACTGCACCAAAACCTTTAAATAGCATTGATATTTTAGGTCAAGGTAAAGAAGCGCTTGTTAAAGCCAACAACGAATTTGGTTTCGCGTTATCTGCTGAAGAAATCGATTACTTGACTGAAGCATTTACCAAGCTTGGTCGTAACCCGAATGACATCGAACTGATGATGTTTGCGCAAGCAAACTCTGAACACTGCCGTCATAAAATCTTCGGTTCAGAATGGACAATCGATGGTGAAGTTCAACCATTGTCATTGTTCCAGATGATTAAAAATACCTATAAAGAATCACCAACAGATGTATTGTCTGCATATAAAGACAATGCATCGGTGATTGTTGGTTTTGATACGCAACGTTTCTACCCAACTCAAGAAGATAACGGTCATCAGGTTTATAAATACAAGAGCCAGGCTGCTCACATCCTGATGAAAGTGGAAACCCATAACCACCCAACAGCGATTGCACCATTTGCTGGTGCTGCGACTGGTTCAGGCGGTGAAATCCGTGATGAAGGCGCAACAGGTCGTGGTGGTAAACCGAAAGCTGGTTTAACTGGTTTCACCGTATCGAACCTGAACATTCCTGGCTTCGAACAGCCTTGGGAAGAAAACTACGGCAAACCATCACGTATGGCATCCCCACTTCAAATTATGATTGAAGGTCCATTGGGTGGTGCTGCGTTCAACAATGAATTCGGTCGTCCTGCCTTAAATGGTTACTTCCGTACTTTTGAACAAAATGTAAATGGCGAAGTAAAAGGTTTCCATAAGCCAATTATGATTGCCGGTGGTTACGGTAACATCCGTCCAGATCACGTTGAAAAAGATCCAATCCAACCAGGTGATTTATTGATCGTGTTGGGTGGTCCTGCGATGCTGATCGGTCTTGGCGGTGGTGCTGCATCTTCTGTAGACAGCGGTACTATGGGCGAGAACTTAGACTTCGCTTCTGTACAGCGTGAAAACCCGGAAATGGAACGTCGTTGCCAAGAAGTCATCGATACCTGCTGGCGTATGGAAGATCACAACCCAATCGTATCTGTACACGATGTCGGTGCGGGCGGTATTTCAAACGCAATGCCTGAATTGGTAAACGATCACGAATTAGGTGCAGTCCTTGATCTTCGTAAGATTCCATCGCTTGAGCCAGGTATGTCTCCAATGGAAATCTGGTCAAACGAAGCACAAGAGCGTTATGTACTTGCGATTCGTCCATCTTCATTAGAGTTATTTGAATCGATCTGTGCACGTGAGCGTTGTCCGTTTGCGGTATTGGGTGAAGCGACTGAAGCACGTCACTTAACCGTTGAAGATCCATTGTTCGGCAACAAGCCTGTGGATATGCCAATGCAAGTGATGCTTGGCGGTACACCACGTATGAGCCGTTCTTATGAGACTGCTGAACGTAAAGGCGACGACTTCGACGCATCTAAAGTGACTGATCTTAAAGATGCGATTTATCGTGTGATTAAGAACCCAACAGTTGCATCTAAATCGTTCTTGATCACCATCGGTGACCGTTCGATTACTGGTATGGTTGCGCGTGACCAAATGGTAGGTCCATGGCAAGTGCCAGTGGCTGATGCTGCTGTAACCACAACAAGCCTTGTAGGTTACACAGGTGAAGCGATGGCAATGGGTGAACGTCCACCAGTTGCATTGTTAAATCCTGCTGCATCTGCACGTTTATCAGTTGCTGAATCAATCTCGAACATTATGTCTGCGAAGATTGAAAAGATCAGCGACATTAAATTGTCTGCAAACTGGATGGCTGCTGCGGGTCAACCGGGCGAAGACCAAGCGTTATTCGAAGGCGTAAAAGCCATCGGTATGGAAATGTGTCCTGCATTGGGCATCGCAATTCCAGTCGGTAAAGATTCGCTTTCTATGCGTACGACTTGGAATGACGAAGGCATCGATAAATCTGTGACTTCTCCAATGTCAGGCGTGATCACTGCGTTCGCACCTGTAACAGATGTTCGTAAGACATTGACACCAGAATTGAAAAACCTTGAGTCTGTACTGGTACGTATCGACTTGTCTAAAGGTCAATTCCGTTTAGGTGGTTCGATTCTTGCTCAGGTTTATAAGGCAATCGGTTCAGTAACGCCTGATGTCGACAGCTTTGATGATTTCAAAGCATTCTTTGCATTGGTTCAAGACTGGAACAACCGTGGCTTAATCAAAGCTTACCATGACATCGGTGATGGTGGTTTGGTTGCTACTGTTGCGGAAATGATGTTCGCTTCACGTCTAGGTGTAGCACTTGAAGATCAATCTGTTGCAGGTCTGTTTGCAGAAGAAATTGGTGCAGTGCTGCAAATCGCGAAAGCGGATTGGGAAGCATTACAAGCTGAAATTGCAGCGTCTACATTGAAAGATGCAATTTCAGTGGTTGGTACTGTGAACAATACAGATCAATTGACTGTAAATGGTCTAGTCCTTGAGCGTGCTGACTTGCAAGTGGCTTGGACTGAAGTATCACATCAAATTCAACGTTTACGTGACAACGTCGAAACTGCTGATCAAGAATTTGCATTAGTTACAGACAAAGCGCACAAAGGTTTGATCGCTCAACCGACATTCGATCTGAATGAGCAAATTGAAGCACCGTTCATTAACTCACGTCGTCCAAGCATGGCTATTCTGCGTGAGCAGGGTGTCAATGGTCATATTGAAATGGCAGCTGCGTTCGACAAAGTTGGCTTTAATACAGTTGACGTACACATGAGTGATCTGTTGGCAGGTCGTATCAGTCTGGAAGATTTCGAAGGTCTGGTGACTTGTGGTGGCTTCTCTTACGGCGACGTATTGGGTGCAGGTGGCGGCTGGGCAAAATCAGTATTGTTCAATCAGCAACTGCGTGACCAGTTCGAAAAATTCTTTAACCGTCAGGAAACCTTCTCTCTAGGGATCTGTAACGGTTGTCAAATGTTGTCTCAATTGGCTCCACTGATTCCAGGTGCAGATGCATGGCCGCGTTTCCACCGCAACAAGTCAGAAGTATTTGAAGCACGTAGCGTTAACGTTCGTGTAGAAAAATCTCACTCTGTATTGTTAGAAGGTATGGAAGGTTCGATTCTGCCAATCGCTGTGGCGCATGGCGAAGGTCGTGTCGTTGCATCAGCTGAAAACATTGCTGCATTGAATGCCAATAATCAGGTAATCATGCGCTATGTCGACAGCCAAGGTAATGCAACTGAGCAATATCCATTGAACCCGAACGGTTCGCCTGAAGGTATTTCTGGTGTGACGTCTAAAGATGGTCGTGCAACAATCCTGATGCCACATCCTGAGCGTAACTTCCGTGCGATCCAGCACTCTTGGAAACCTGAAGATTGGGATCAAGACGGTGCTTGGTTACGTATGTTCCGTAATGCACGTAAATTTATTGGTTAATTGACCAGAGATTAAAAAAGCCACCTTCGGGTGGCTTTTTTATGTCTTAAATATCTATTTGCTATACTTTTCATATTTCAGTTGAACTCGGTGAAGTTGTATTAAGATACTTGATATAAAATTTATGAACATTTTTTATGCAGAAAATTATTATAAAAATCATCACAGTGTTTATGTTCACACTTTTAGCGGGCTGTGAATGGTATATGTGGCGGATGAACCTAGACCGTATTGATCTTGCACAAGGGCAATTGCCAAAGCTCAATCGTGATCAAGATTTAGCAGGTCCAGATCTGAATCAAAATGGAATTCGTGATGATATTGATGCCTATATTCAGCAGACTTTTCATCAGCATGAGCAACGAAAGGCAGTTCAGCAATATGCCTTGCATTCACAAGCTGTGTTATTAGTGGATAAAACGGACATGATTCGTGTACGAAGATTGAATTTTGAAATCGCACGAGCAATCTCATGTATATATGATGTATTTCCTGTCGAAAATTTTGTTGCAGCAAATGTTGTGAAAAGTATTGGTGCGATCACGAGCAATACTAAGCAGCGCTTTCGCGAAAAATTAGAATTTTCTAAAGCATTAGATGGTACGTCCATGACTATGCCGAGAGATGACTATTGTAATAAATAATATTTAAAAACAATTATTAAAATTTATCATATGGAAAAATATATTTAAATTCGCTAACATGTTGATATTCAGCCGCCATAGGGTGGCTTTTTGCTTTTTAAGCATTTTGAAATATTTATTTAATTTTCTCCCGCTGAACTGGTTTGGATTTTGCTTTTATATTTGCATAGAGGTGGTATTGTGTAATTAATGCACAATAGATATGCACTTTAAAGGAAAGATGGTATAGATCATTTCAGTATCAACACTCATGTATGAGGTGATGACATGGCTAAAACACTCAGAATAATGGATAGAACGGAATTGCGTCAGAAAGGTTGGTGGTTATTTGGTTTTGTTGTTGGCCTACAAGTATTGTTTCTGGTCGGTAGTTATTTTCTGCAGGGTTCTTGATCATCAGATTTGAAAAAGTCACTGTTGAAGTGGCTTTTTATATTTATAGGATATGAAGTTTTACTTTTGACGGGGTATGAGGAGCACTACTCCGCAAGACAAAACCCCTGTGTCAGACGTGATAGCACGTCCTTTCCATAGTCTGACGGGCGAAATCTATGTCGCAGGGCATGTGACTTAACTGAGACTAAAGAAAATAGTTAATTGAAATTCTTAACAATTAATACTGAATGAAGGTATTTGATACGCGCAAATGTCATCCGCAACTGTTCGAGGCAGAACACCATTAAATAGTAAATGTTTCTGCGAACTATTAATGAGTTGATAGTAATGAACGAGTTTTGCGGATGGCAAATGGTTTTGGCTACTTTTCCCGAAAGAAAAGTAGCATATGAGCTCCAAGTATTGGATTTCACTCGGTAAGACTCCGTTACGAATTAACCAGTATTAGAGTTAATTCTATGAGCTCATCGAGGCTAGATTTTTTATCATTCAACAATTAACTGAATCTGTTTTAACACTGCCTTTAGTGTATTCGCATAATCAAACTGATCATTGGTACTATCCTGATAACGCCAAGCGACATAACCATCTGGACGAACCAGCACAGCACCAGATTCATGAATTTCAGACTTGGCATTCCAGGTACCATATACATCACGATAGTTACGTGAACCAATTTGAATTACGTCCAGATATGGCAGATTCAATGCTTCAGCTGCCTGTTTCCAGCCTTTGCCTGATAATCCAGTCAACAAAGTAAAACGACCTTTACCAGTAATATCTAAAGTCGATTGCTTTTGACCATTTGCATTGATCAACCAGGTATGTGGCACTTTGGCACCTGGACGTGTCGTTGCTTGCAGATAAAGCTGCTGATCACGCTCAAATCTTTCAGGCTCAGATTCGTTCATGATTGCATTAGATGTATAGCGTTGATTCAGTTCTACACCTTGGGCATTAAACTCGTAGTTTTTAACAGCAAGTGCTTTAAATAGTTTTTGACGGATTTCAGCACCTTGCTCATCTTCCGCAAAAATACGTTCCAGCATTTGTTTTTGTGTAGTCATACCTTGATCAAAACCAAAGACTTCTTTCAGGTATTTATAGTCAAAACGTGATTGATTGGCACGCGCTACAATCTGCTTACCCACCGGTGCACGTTCAGTGGTATAGGAATCCAGCAGGGAAGGTGCAGCCCAACCTTTGACTGCATATGCTAATTTCCAGCCCAGGTTAAAGGCATCCTGCATACAGGTATTCGAACCTAAACCACTTGATGGTGGATGGCGGTGTACCGCATCACCACCACAGAACACACGGCCTTTAGAATATTCAGTTGCCCAGGTCTGGTTCACATACCAGTACGACAGTTTCTGAATTTCGACTTCTTCAACTTTGGCACCGACAAAGGCATTCAGGCGGGCACGAACCTGTTCTTCAGTCACTTGTGGCTCGCCTTTGGAAATGTCAAAGCCCCAGCCCATAATCCATTCATTCCATGGCGTAATGGCACGTAATAAGCCCATACCGAGGTCGCCAAAGCTCGCTTCCGGATTAACGATCCATTGCAGAATGGCAGGGCGGTGCTGTACATATTTAGTCAAATCAGCTTTAAAGGTCACATACACTGTACCGGCACGTGCCATGATACCTTCTAGTGGTAAAGCAAGCTGTTCCAATACACGAGACTTAGCACCATCCATACCTACCAGATATTTCGCTCTTAAGCTAAATTCAGTATTGGTAATACGATTCAAAAAAGTAGCAGTCACGCCATCTTCATCTTGTACGTGTGACAGGTATTCAGTATTAAAATTAAAAATCGCACCACGTTCACCAGCATTCTGCACCAGTAAAGCTTCCATTTTTGGCTGAATCAGATCGACCAATGGGCATGGACTACCTTTGATGTAATCACCATGACGTTCATCACCTGTTCCCCAGGCACTCATGCGGGCGATTTCTTCGCCGACCAGACTGGTGGTAATCAGGCTTTCACCCATCTGATCCCAAGGTGTAGCGATTTCTTTGACCTGTTCTTCAACACCAAGATCACGTAATACTTCCATGGCACGTTGATTGGTGATATGTGCACGTGGACTATTGGCCAGCCAGCTAAACTGGGTAAACAGTTGTACTTTGATACCATAATTGGCCAAAGCCAAACCCAATGTTGAACCTGCAGGACCGGTACCAATGATCAGAACATCAGTGTCATAATGCTGCGTCATACAAGACTCCATGTATATGCGTGAAGAACAAGCCATCTAGATGGTCATGCAGTCTAGTAAAACAGGATCTGTTCATATACCGATATTCATATAAACTATCGACCTATTCTTATTTGCAATGCGCAGGTCATCATCTTAAGATGCTGACCTGATCAGACATCGGGCAGCTTATGGAACTTCGACATTTACGCTATTTTATGACTGTGGCGCAGCAACAAAGTTTTACCAAGGCTGCCGAAAAGCTGTTTACCGCCCAGCCGTCGTTAAGCCAGCAAATTAAGGATCTGGAACAGGAAGTTGGTGTAAATCTGTTTGATCGTTCATCCAGAAAAGTTAAACTTACCGATGAAGGGCAGGCATTTCAGATCTATGCTGAAAAAGCACTGGAAAATGCCAAGCTGGCAGTGGCAGCAGCACGCCAGGTTGCACAGCAGAAAAATAATCAGATCCATATTGGTTTTTTGAATGTGGCAGAAATCAAAGTGATGCCACAGATTCTGGCACAGCTTAAAAAAACCATGCCGAACTTAAAAATTAACTTGCATAGCCTGACCTGTATGGAACAGATTCAGCGGCTAAAAAATGCTGAACTGGATTTATGTATTACCCGTTTTCATCTGGATCATCCAGATTTTGACAATATTCATTTATTGACCGAACAAATTTATCTGGTTGCCGCTCAGCATTTGCATCCTACAGATCGCATCCTGAAATTACAGGAACTGAAAAATCACAATCTGATTATGTGTGAGCAGAATACATCATCCGTGTTTTATGGAAAGTTGGATCAGTTGCTCGGTATTGATCAGCTCGATCATGAGCAGGTGCTGTGGGTGACCAATGTGTTGCAACATATCAATCTGACCAATATGGGGATGGGTTTTAGTTTTGCTCCGGAATATTTACTTCGTTATTTAAATGATCATGTGAAGATCATCCGGGCGGATGAGGTGCTGCCAAAACTGGATTTATATGCAACATTTAACAAGAATTCTCAAAATCCTGCATTGAAGATGATTACCCAAGCCCTTAACAATACGATAAATATCTGAATTTCAGGAAGGAATACATGTTAAAGCTGATTTATTACGTGCCGGACGAAAATCTGGAAGACACTAAAAATGCAGTGTTTGCAGCAGGAGCGGGCGGTATTGGTGAGTATACGAACTGCGCCTGGCAGGTTTTGGGAACAGGACAGTTTAAGCCGCAGGATGGAGCAGATCCTCATATCGGTGAAGTCGGTAAACTGGAACAGGTAGCAGAATGGCGGGTAGAAATTCTGGTGCCAGATGAAAAGGCAGTCGAGGTCGCTAAAGCCTTAAAAAAAAGCCATCCTTATGAAGAGCCGGCTTTTGAGTTTATCCAGTTGCTGGATATCAAAGTCTAAACTCAAAGTATTATTCATATTTGATTCATTACGGCGCGTTTACCTTAGCGCGCCGTCAGTCTACATTTAAAAAACAGTCAAACTGCTTTTGTTATTATAAGATTTGCCATAACGCTCCAGATAAAAAATACAATAAGGAAAATAACAATGCAGTGGCCAAAACCGCTGAGCAGTATGCTCAAAAATACGCTCAGTAAATCTATTCAATACGGTGCAGAAATTCTGCATAGCCGCATTCCATATTCCAATGATAATCCTTATCTGGATGGTATATTTGCCCCGCAACGGCAGGAGCATTTTTCTGCCCAACTCACGGTAGAGGGACAGATTCCGGCAGAACTCGATGGTGCGCTCATGCGGATTGGCCCAAATCCAATTCTGGTCAAAAATCCCAAAAATTATCATTGGTTTACTGGCGATGGCATGCTGCATGCGCTCAGACTGAAAGACGGTAATGCACATTGGTATAAAAGCAGTTATGTCGGGGCTGCCAGTGTACAGAAGAAACTTCACCGGCCACTGATTCCAGGTAAAACGCGAGGTGTTGCTGATGCTGTGAATACCAACGTCATTAACTTCGCCGGAAAAATCTGGGCTTTAGTTGAAGCTGGGGCTTATCCAATTGAAGTCAATAGTGAGCTGGAATCCAAACGACATCATTTTTTTGAAAATGCAAAGGATTTACCATTTACAGCTCATCCACATGTTGATCCTGAAACAGGGAAAATTCATGCGATTTGCTATGATGCTTTAAGCCAAAATAAAGTTTTTTATCTGCATATAGATTCGAACGGTAAATTGAAACATCAGGTCGAGATTCCAGTGAAACATGGTCCGATGATTCATGATTGTGCCATTACCAAATCTCAGGTGTTGATTCTGGACCTGAATTTGAATTTCTCGGTTCGCAGTGCTTTAAAAGGTTCAATGCTGCCTTATCAATGGAATCCAAAACGACAGGCGCGTATAGGTGTATTACCTTTTGGTGGTAAAGTCACTGACATTCGCTGGTATGAGATTGATCCCTGTTTTATTTTTCATACCGTAAACGCCTATGACCTGAATACTGGCGATATTGTGATGGATGCGGTAGTGCATTCCAAAGCATTGATCAGCTCGATTCAGGGACCGATTGAAGATCAGGATATACGACTAGAGCGTTTTATTTTTGAGCAAGGGACAGGGAAAGTTACGCGTACGGTATTATCGGATGTTAAGCAGGAATTTCCACGGATTAATGAGGCTTTTACCGGACGACAGTATCGTTATATCTATAGTATTTCTTTTGGCGAGTTTGATGATCCTTCCCATGTCAGCAGCAATACAGTGATGTGTTTTAATTTAAGAACCAGAACCACAGAAAGTTATTGCTTTGGAGAAAACTGGGTCACTGGTGAGGCTGTCTTTGTTGCACGGGAAGATGCTCAGGTAGAAAATGATGGCTTGTTAATGTCTTATATCCATGCTTTAGATTGTGGTCCTTCGAAAGTTGTAATCTTGGATGCCCAGCATATTACACAAGGACCAATTGCAACGATTCATTTACCGGTTCGGGTACCGGTTGGCTTTCATTGTAACTGGATTGATTATCGGAAATTAAGAGCTAACTATTCTTAAATTAAGGCTATCTGCATTCTAAGGTAGGAATTTTAAAAATTCTCGTAGTTATTAAGATGGCACAGCCTCATAAAGTATGAGAAGTTTTAATATTAGCTCGTAGGCTGAGGTTACTTTGAGAGATCAAAGTAACCAAAATCTTTTGTTAGGCAGAAGATTCGTCCCTGAATCTCTGCCTAACGGCGACATCCATGTCGCCAATCGTGTAAGCTGATTAGGAGAATTAAACCTTCTGAATAAACAGCTCACGATCAAAACGGTATTGCGGGAAGAACACGCCATCTTTAGCTCGTTCACCTGCACCAATCACCATGACCGGATACTGTTCATCATTGAGTTCCAGAATTTCACGAACCATTGGTTCATCAAAGCCTTCCATCATACAGCTATCAAAACCATAAGCGCGTAAAGCTAACACCAGATTTTCACAAGCCAGCGCCGTTGTTTTGGTTGCCCACAATTTTGCATCAGCCGGGCTGAAAGCAGAAACAGGCATCTGTTTATCCAGAGTACGGGCTACTTTGAAAGCGACTTTCTTAAAGTTACCAAAGGCATTCAGATAACCTGTCTTGTAGTTATATGGAATGTACTTATAGTACTTTTTGATTGCTGGAGGTGCCTCAGGAAAGGGAAACTCACTAATATTCAGTTTCGCCATTTCATCAATGCGGTCGGTTCGTGCCACACAGACAATCAGTTCAGATGCAGTCTTAGCAGCCAACTGACCTAAACAAGCTTTGACCAATTTCTTTTTCTTGACTGTGTCTTGCACCACATAAAACGTCCAAGGTTGTAAATTCGATGAGTTTGGCGCAATCAACGCTAAATCCAAGCAAGCATCTAAGACCTCAGCAGGAATTGGCTTTTCAGTAAACTTACGCACTGAACGGCGGCTTTCGACTACTTTACGGAAATTGTCGATATCAATATCGGTTGGTGCTGCTTCAAAATAACGTTTTTTTTCAGTTTTAGACTGTTCTGACATGGTAATAAATCTCAAAAGGGGAGAATGGAAAATAGGCAACCGAAGTCGCCTATTTGAGCACACATCATGTGATAAATTAGTTAAATTGCGTAAAATCAGGCTTACGTTTTTGCATAAAGGCTTGTACTGCTTCCATCATTTCAGGTGAACCGACGCGTGACATAAAGATCACAGCTTCATGGTCAATCCATTCCACAATTTCATCAACATTATGTTTCATCAATGCTTTAGATTGCTTTAATGATGCCAAAGGTAGAGCTGCTAAGGTCTGAGCTTGTTTGTTTGCAGTCGCATATACATCTTCTTCAATGCTATTCACTAAACCAGCACTCAGCGCTTTTTCAGCATTGAATTTTTGTGCAGTGAGCAGTAACTCAGCGGCTTTATGATAACCCGCTTGTTGAATCAGTAATTTGCTCGAAGCGCCTTCAGGCGATAAACCTAGGCTTACAAACGGAATTTGGAACAACGCTGTATTGTCGGTATACACAAGATCGGCATGAAGTAAAATCGTTACCCCAATACCAATCGCTACACCACGAACGGCTGCAATCAGTGGTTTGGAAAAACGTGCAGAAGATTTGAGTAGGATAAACGGAGGGCCGTCTTGTGGGCGAATTTGATCTTTTTGTGCTGCTGACTTCATAAAGTCCTGCATGTCATTGCCTGCACTAAAGTCAGCATCTTGACCACGTAAAATCACCACGCGAACAGCATTGTCTTGGTCTGCTTCATCTAAGGCTTTGGCAATGGTGAGATAAAGTTCGCCGTATAAGGCATTTTTCGCTTCAGGGCGATTGATGGCTAAGGTCAGTACGCCTTGTTCTAAATTTGCGTTCAAATGTGGATGTGGTTGTTGAATACAGCTCAGTGTCATCGTACTATCCTTGCTTTATTAATTTGAATTTATGCTCGCTATTATGTCGCAAAAAGTCGTCGACTGGCATAACTGATGCGTTCATAAAAAGAATGTTGTGCTATGAAATATACATTTGATTATTTAGTTTTTATTGGACGTTTTCAACCATTTCACTTGGCACATTTGCAAACGATTCAAATTGCACTTCAGCATAGCCAACAGGTGATTTTGGCACTCGGTTCAGCGCAACATGAACGTAATATTAAAAATCCATTTTTGGCCAGTGAACGTGAACAAATGATCTTGTCGAATTTCTCGAAAGATGATCAAGCACGGATTAAATTTGTGCATGTGATTGATGTCTATAACGATGAAAAATGGCAAAAATTGGTCAAATCTTTAGTCAATGATGTGACTGAAACCGATGCGACAGTTGGCCTGATTGGACACTTTAAAGACGATTCATCCTATTATTTAAAATTCTTCCCAGAATGGCAGATGGTTGAACTAGAAAGTTTGAAAGGGGCGATGTCTGCAACACCGATGCGTGAAGCCTATTATCGTGGTGAGATTCAATCGGATAAATTCCCGCAAGGAACGATTCAATTTCTGCAAGATTTTCAAAAAAATGAAATTTACGTCAAGTTACAGCAGAAATTTGAGCAACAAGATAAAACCAATATCGAGTTGTGAAAGTGATCTTAGATAGCCATCCTCAGGATGGCTTTTTTAGTCGTGTAGAAAATGTTGTTGTGTGTATTGCAAAATAATATCGGTGAGCTTTTTTAAAGGCTCAGATTGCTGCTTCCAATGATGCCAATACAAGTGCACAGGTGTAGTCGCTTCAGGCATGAGTTCAATCAGTGAACCAGTTTCGAGTTCTTTAAGGATTTGCATTTCAGGCACCATCCCATAGCCTAAGCCTAACTGAATGGCTTCTACAAATGCAGTCGAGGATGGAATGAAATGGTAGGGATAGCTGTGCATGTTTAAACCAAATAAACGCAAAATAAAGTCCGAATGCAGTTGATCTTTCGCGCCAAAAATTACCGCAGGTGCTTGTCTTAGAGCTTCACGATGGATGCCATGTGCAAACCACTGTTGTTTAAATGCTGGTGTTGCCACCATCACATAGCGTATTGCCCCTAAAGCATGGCTCGTACATCCTTTTACATTTATCGGCTCAGAACTAATACAGGCATTCACCACGCCAGCTTCCATCAATTCATGGGTTTTAGATTGATCATCGATACTGAGTTGTAAACTAATCCGTTCTTCAATCAGGATCGACTGTAAGGTGGGCAACAACCAAGTTGCAAGTGAATCAGCATTGGTCGCAATATTTAATTTATAAAATGAAGATGTTTCAGATTTTCCTTGAAGCTGCTGTAATAAGTTTTGCTCCATCAAACGTTGATGCTGTAAGTGTTCAAGCAATAGCTGACCTGTTGCCGTTACTCTGCATGGGCGCTCACGCAGAATCAAAGTATTGCCCAAAACCTTCTCTAAATTTTGTACTCTTAAAGTGACTGCGGAAGCTGTAATACATAAAGACAAGGCAGCATGTTCAAAACTACCTGTCTCAGCAACTGCTAAGAAGGCTTCACAATATTTATGAGGGAGCATTACATTCCTAAGAAAAATTTAGTTATCTTGATATTTTCTTAATAATACTTATTTTAAAAACAATTAGGACATAATTCAGTACAAATAATATAGATGGAATAGGTCATGTTTCATACGCTGATCCATGGTTTTTTAGTCAGTATTGGTTTAATTGTCGCAATTGGGGCACAAAATGCCTTTGTACTGAAGCAGGGCTTGAAACAAGAACATGTCTTTTGGATCTGCCTCATCTGTGCAGTTTCAGATGCTATCTTGATTTTTGCGGGGGTGCTGGGTTTTGGACAGATGGTCAACAGCCACCCACTTTGGATCGATATTGCAAAATATATGGGTGCAATTTTCTTATTTATATATGGTTCACAGCATTTCTATCAGGCGTGGAAAAAGAAACAATCACTAGAAGCCAAAGGGCAGGATGAAAGCCAATTACTCAAACTGATCCTTATTTGTTTGGCATTCACATGGCTAAATCCGCATGTCTATTTGGATACTGTGATTCTGATTGGCTCGATTTCGACACAAATTGAAGGCAATTCCATTCATTTTGCACTCGGAGCTGCATCTGCTTCTTTTATATTTTTCTTTGGTTTAGGTTATAGTGCAAAATATTTACAACCCATTTTCCAGGATTATCGAGCATGGAAAATGTTGGATTTTGCTGTGGGTTGTTTAATGTGGTGGATTGCGTATTCACTTTTGGCTTAAAAAAGCAGGAGTCGAACTCCTGCTCATCTTTTCTTTAACTCTTGAAAACTGATTTATACAGCAGCTTGTAGTGCTTTTAAATCTTCTAAAACCTGTTCAGCATGACCGGCTGCTTTTACTTTACGGTATTCTTTCAACAGTTTGCCATTATGGAAAATGAAAGTAGAGCGCTCAATGCCCATAACCTTTTTACCATACATGTTCTTTTCTTTGATCACGTCAAAGTGATTGCACAGGACTTCTTCTTTATCGCTGATCAGGTTGATGCTCAGGTTCTGCTTTTCCGTAAAGTTCTGGTGAGCTTTAACTGAATCGCGTGATACCCCCAGAATTGTTGTATTTAGTGCATCAAACTGGTCTTTTAGGCAGGAAAAACTTACAGCTTGCGTGGTACAGCCTGGGGTGGAGTCTTTTGGATAAAAATAGATAATCAACCACACTGCATCTAATTGAGCCAGGTTGATTTCACCAGTCGTAGTAGGAAAAGTATGGTCAAGCAAGCTGATCTCAGACATAAAAAACTCCATTGCTGTTGTAATTTTCACAAAAAAATAAGCCACATTATAGTGGCTTATTTCTGCAAAGAATAATCAGAAATTATTTCTTGGCAGCAGCAGCTTTTTGAGCCTGTTCAGTTAAAGTTTTTAACTTTCCAGTTAACTGTGGACCAAAACATGCCTGCAAATCTTTATTTTGTTTTTGTACAAAAGCTAAAGTTGCTGGACTTTTTTTCTGATTAATTGTGCTTTGAATTTCCCATTTTTGTGCATTGGTCAATTTGCCATCTGCCTCAACCGCACAAGTACAATATTTGCTCACTTCAGCACTGGTCAGCTGTTTGCCTTTACCAGTTTCATCTTTACAAACATTGATCAAAGCAGCTTTAACATTGGTGCTTTTGTAAGCATTTTGCAGCTTGCTGTCATCTGCTTGAGCAGTAGTTGCAAACATCGCAGCGGCTGAAACTAAAGCTGAAAGAACAATATTTGATTTAAAATTTTTCATAAACTCTACCTTGTTATTACGGTATATAACGTGTCGGGTCTTCAACACCTGCATCTGCAAAACCTTGTTTACGCAGACGGCAGCTGTCACATGTACCACAGGCACGTCCTTGGTCATCTGCCTGGTAGCAAGATACCGTTTGGCTATAGTCTACGCCATGATCAAGTCCTAAGCGAATGATATTTGCTTTGGATAAATGTAACAGAGGTGTTTCAAATTTAAGCGGCTTACCTTCCACGCCCACCTTGGTAGCAAGGCGCGCCATATTGGCAAAGGCTTCAATAAATTCAGGACGACAGTCAGGATAACCGGAATAATCGACGGCATTAATCCCGATCACAATCGCTTCTGCATCGAAAACTTCAGCTGCAGCCAGTGCATAAGACAGGAAAATGGTGTTACGTGCAGGGACATACGTAATCGGAATACCGGCTTGTTCATGATCCGGTACATCAATACTATGATCGGTCAGAGCAGAGCCACCCAGGTTACCTAGATCAATATTAATCACGCGATGTTCCACACCTGCACGTGCAGTTAAAGCTCGTGCAGCATCAAGTTCAGTCGTGGAACGCTGACCATACATAAAACTTAAGGCAATACATTCGTAGCGTGCCTGCGCCCAGGCTAAACAGGTGGTCGAGTCTAATCCGCCAGATAACAATACAATGGCACGAGGGCGCATAGCTGAATCTCCAAAATACTTGATAAATAATTAACGACCAGTTTCGTCATTCCATAACAGCTTATGCAACTGTAGCTGGAAGCGAACAGGGAGATGGTCTTCTAAAATCCATTGGGCCAGATCACGTGCCAGTTGCGGCATACGCGCTGTACCTTTTTCAACTTCAAAAGCAGGTGAGAACCAAACAGTACTGACTTTTTCATTAAGCTGGTACTGTGCAACCTGCTGTTTGGACCATTCATAATCTTCACGGTTACAGATCACGAACTTGATCTGATCGTGCTGGGTTAAATGGTCGAGATTGGAAAGCAAATTTCGTGCAACTTCACCCGAAGTTGGTGTTTTTAAGTCTAATACTTTTGATACACGAGGGTCTACCTTAGACACATCCAGCGCACCGCTGGTTTCTAGGGAAACTTCACAACCTGCATCGGCCAGGCGCTGCATTAACGGCAAGGCATTCGGCTGCGCCAGTGGTTCACCACCAGTCACGCAGATATAAGGCGTCTTAAAATCGAGTGTTGTTTGAATAATATCTTCTAGAGATTTACGTTCACCACCTTCGAAAGAATAGGTGGTATCGCAATAGGTACAACGTAAGGGACAACCGGTCAGACGGATAAAGACCGTTGGTAGACCTGCAGTATTGGCTTCACCTTGTAATGAATAAAAGATCTCCGTAATGCGTAAACCCGCAGACGGATCAGAAACAGGGATAGCAGAAGATCGAAGCGTACTCATAACAAAATTAACCAGGGAAGAAAGAACAATGTATAAAAATAAAAATCCCTACGATCATTACTGACCGTAGAGACGAAGAGCGACTAAAGCTCTGAGGAACATTAAGTTCCTAAAAAATTAAGACTTAGTCTTCACGCAGTAAATCGTTCAAGCTAGTTTTTGCACGAGTTTTCGCATCAACTTTTTTCACGATCACAGCAGCGTACAGGCTGTATTTACCACATTTAGAAGGAAGGCTACCAGATACAACAACTGAGCCTGCAGGTACACGGCCGTAATGGATTTCGCCAGTTTCACGGTCATAAATCTTGGTAGATTGACCAATGAACACGCCCATAGAAATGACAGAACCTTCTTCTACGATTACGCCTTCTACGATTTCAGAACGTGCACCGATGAAGCAGTTGTCTTCAATAATGGTTGGGTTTGCTTGAAGTGGCTCAAGAACACCGCCGATCCCTACACCACCTGAGAGGTGAACATTTTTACCGATTTGTGCGCATGAGCCTACAGTTGCCCATGTATCAACCATCGTACCTTCGTCAACATAAGCACCGATGTTTACATAAGAAGGCATCAATACCACGTTTTTCGCCTGGTAAGAACCTTTACGCGCTACAGCAGGTGGTACTACACGTACGCCAGCCGCTTTGAACTGTTCTTCAGTCCAGTCGCCAAATTTAGTATCTACTTTGTCATAGAAGCGAAGATCACATGCTTCCATTGGTTTGTTGTCATTCAGTTTGAAAGACAACAATACAGCTTTCTTAATCCATTGATGAACAACCCATTCACCATCGATTTTTTCAGCTACGCGTAGAGAGCCATTGTCCAGGCCAGCAATTACTTCCTCAACTGCTTGACGAACTTCAGCAGGACAATCCGCTGCTGTGAAATTCGCACGGTCTTCAAACGCTTGTTCAATGATTGTTGAAAGCTGAGACATGATCTTCCTTCCAGAAAAAAATTTCCAAGATTTTACACTATATTGAGCAAAGATTAGATGGAAAACACGACTTATATCAAAATTAATTCGTCCGAATTATGGAGAAAATTAATGTGTCAAGTTTCATTAAAAAATTAATGAATATTATATTTATATAGCTCATGATTTAACCAATACACAGAAAATTTCCAGTAAAAGCATCTAATTAAGGTGGATGTGCAAAAAACCTCATGAAAATCATATAAAAGGCATCAAATGTATCAAAAGTTTACATAAACTCAGCAAAACTTGAATAAAGAGTGATCAGATTGTGAATTAAGATGCAGACATAACGAAGAGTAAAAACGTTAAAAATAATTTTTTTGAGGAGACATAGATGAAAACTTTTGCTAAATATTTTGCGCTGTCTGTACTTGCTGCAGCAACCACTTCTGTCATGGCAGCTGATGAAGTCATTGTAACCGATGAAGGCGTTGCTGAATTCTCTTTCTTTAAGCCAGCATCTGTACGTGCTGAAGTCGGTACTACTGGTTACGGTGGTGCAATCTCCTGGAGTGCCAACCCATATGTAGGTGTAACCTTGGGTTATAACGGTGGTGATATCTCTTGGTCGGATGATTTGTCGATTAATGGTTCGAAATATGACCTAGATATGGACAACAATTTAACCTACTTAAATGCTGAAATTCGACCTTGGGCGAACTGGTTCTATATGGCTGCCGGTGTAGCTTATATTGATAATGATTATGGTCTAGAACGTCGTCCAGGTACTAATGCGTCATTCACAGTTGATGGGGCACGTTTTAATGCAGGCGATACAGATGTTCGCATTAATGGTGACCTTTCTTATAAAAATAATATTGCACCTTATGTAGGGATTGGTTTCTCACCAGCCATTACCAATCGTTGGGGGGTCTTCGGCGAGGTAGGGGCCTATTATAATGGGAATCCTACTGTAAGTTTAACTGCTAATCCAGAAGCATATACAATTGACCCTGCTGACGATGGTCGTTCTTTAGAGCAAGCATTAGCTGATGAGCGAGATGCACTTCGTAACGATAATAAATATGAATGGTTACCAGTAGCGAAACTGGGTGTAAGCTTCCGCTTCTAATATTTTACTTAATAAAAAAAACGGGCTTCGGCCCGTTTTTTATTGAAAGTATCTACCATTAAAATTAAAAAAGAGGAAGTTTTGCCTCTTCAATTTAGAATTATAGACGGAGTTCAATCATCCGGATAAGCCACTTTTTTGAGTGCTCGAATGTCTGCATCTGGAGAGCAAAGCGAGATAAATTCGTAGCCATACCCACGTAATAAATGACCTTTACGCACAGCTATCCAAGTCGTATTTACACCAAAAATATCAGTTTTGATCTGTTTTAAGCGATAGTCACGTTCTGGGTCGTATGCCACATCGTTGACAATACCGACCCCCATATTCAGTTCAACATAGGTCTTGATGACATCGGCATCCAGTGCCGACATAACGATATCAACGTCAAAACCTGCTTCTTCAAATGCAGTATCAATTTTAGAACGGCCTGTGAAACCACCGTGATAAGTGATGATGGGATAATTTGCCAGATCTTCAATACGGATATGATCTTTCTTGGTTAACGGGTGGTTTTGAGGCGTGATAATGCTGTGTTGCCAGTTATAGTACGGCACACTGGCCAGGTTATCTTCAGTAGTTAAGGCTTCAGTCGCAATGCCAATATCTGCTTCACCTTGTAGCAGCATTTCGGTAATTTCAACCGGACTAGCCTGTTGCAGAATCAGATGAACTTTTGGAAATTCTTTTTTGAACTGATTTACGATAGGCGGTAGCACATAACGCGCCTGAGTATGCGTCGTCGCAATGGTTAATGTCCCTTCATCCACCTTGTTAAAGTCATCGGCAAGGCGTTTGATATTGTCAGCATCGACCAGCATGCGTTCCACAATTCCGAGCAGTGCCTGACCTGGTTCAGTCAGACCCAACAAGCGCTTACCTTTACGGATAAACAACTGTACACCAAGCTCATCTTCCAGATCTTTAATGTGCTTACTTACACCCGATTGTGAGGTATAAAGTGCTGCAGACGCTTCAGTTAAATTAAAGTTTTGACGAACAGTTTCTCGAATAATTCTTAATTGTTGGAAATTCATAATTCTATACACCCTATAAGCGGATGGGGCTAAATGGCCCCATCTGAATGTGTCTTAAGCGACCTGATTTGCAAATAAATGCAGGTTAAGTGGACTTAACCATACAGTCTGATTCGGTCGGAATTGATGTGCGCGAGCTTCTTCCGGTGTCAGAGAAATTTCAATCAGGTTGCCCTGACGGTCATTTAATTCTGCAACCACTTTACCGGCAATCCATAATTCACGAATGAAAGTTGCCTGGATTGCATTGTCTTGTGGCTGCGCTGAGATCCGCAGTTCATCAGGGCGGGCGAATACAATCACGTCACCTTGTGGATGTTTTTGGGCCCCATCAAATTGGATACGATCTTCACCCAACTGAATGATGCCACCATTATTCTGACCTTCGAAACGGTTGGCCTGACCAAGGAAGTCGAATACAAATGGTGTTTTCGGCGTCTCATACACTTCACGTGGTGAACCGATCTGTTCGACATTACCTTTGTTCATGACGACGATCTGGTCTGCAACTTCAAGTGCTTCTTCCTGATCGTGAGTTACGAAGATCGACGTAATGTGCAGTTCATCATGCAGGGTACGTAACCAGCGACGCAGTTCTTTACGCACTTTAGCATCCAGCGCACCGAATGGTTCATCCAGTAACAGTACGCGTGGTTCAACTGCCAGGGCGCGTGCAAGTGCAATACGCTGACGCTGACCACCCGACAATTGGGCAGGATAACGATCTGCCAGGAAACCCAGTTGAACCAGATCCAGTAAACGGGTGACACGTTTCTTGATTTCAGCTTCTGATGGACGGGTTGAGCGTGGGCGAACACGTAAACCAAATGCCACGTTGTCATACACTGTCATATGACGGAACAGGGCATAGTGCTGGAATACGAAACCGACTTCACGTTCACGGACATGCACGTTGGTTGCATCCTGGCCTTCCAGAATGACCTGACCACCATCTGCAGATTCCAGACCAGCAATAATACGTAGTAGGGTAGTTTTACCACAGCCTGAAGGACCCAAAAGAGCTACTAACTGGCCATCCGGGAAATCCAGGGAAATATTATTCAGTGCATGGAATGCACCAAAGTGTTTTTCAATATTTTTAACTTGAATACTCATGTGGGCATTCCTTAAGAAACTGTTAAATCGTCATTACGTTTGTTTTGTTTTTCCTGGCGCATTTCTACCCAGGTTTTAAGCACCAGGGTCACAATTGCGAGGAGAGCCAGGAGCGAAGACACAGCAAACGCAGCACTAAAGGTATATTCGTTATAGAGAATTTCGACATGTAGTGGCAAAGTATTGGTTTCACCGCGGATATGACCGGATACTACCGATACCGCGCCGAACTCACCCATGGCACGTGCATTACATAGAATCACACCATAGATTAGACCCCATTTAATATTTGGCAGGGTCACTTTCCAGAAGGTTTTCCAGCCTGATGCACCGAGTACAATTGCAGCTTCTTCCTCTTCAGTGCCTTGAGCTTCCATTAAAGGAATCAATTCACGCGCTACGAAAGGTACGGTAATAAAGATGGTGGCCAAAACAATTGCGGGTACGGCATACAGGATCTTAATGTCATTATCCATTAACCAGCTGCCCATCCAGCCTTGGGTACCGAAAATTAGCACCAGCATCATACCGGCGATGACCGGGGATACCGAGAAGGGTATATCAATAATGGTGGTCAGAATGGACTTGCCCGGGAAGTTAAACTTCGCCACTGACCAGGCAGCAGCCACACCAAATACCACGTTTAACGGTACTGCAATTGCAGCAGTTAATAGCGTTAGTTTTACCGCAGATAATGTGTCTGGATGAACGAGGGCTTGCGTATATACGCCAACGCCTTGCTTGAACGCTTCAACAAAGACCAATACCAGCGGCAGAATCAGGCAGCTTAAAAAGAAGATTAGCGCAATTGTGAGCAGGGTATAACGTACCCATTTTGGCTCGCGAGTTGCATCACGGGATTGCAGCTTTTCAGCAAGTGCATTGCTGTTGGTATTTAAACTCATCGTGCAGTTCTCCCTGTGCGACGGCTAGCCCAAGCTTGTAACAAGTTAATCAGGAACAGCATCACAAATGAAATCAATAGCATTACGACAGCAATCGTGGTTGCGCCCGCATAGTCATATTCTTCCAGACGGGAGATAATCATCAGCGGAGCAATTTCCGTTTTAAACGGCTGGTTACCGGCAATAAAGATGACCGAACCGTATTCACCCACGCCACGTGCAAATGCCAGGGCAAAGCCTGTGATCAATGCTGGTAATAAAATCGGGAAAATAATTTTGGTCACGATTTGGAAGCGGTTTGCCCCGAGCGCAGAAGCAGCCTCCTCAAGTTCAGTTTCCAGGTCAGACAATACCGGCTGAACCGTACGCACCACAAAAGGAATCCCGATAAAGATCAGCGCTAGCGTAATACCTATAGGGGTATAAGCCACTTGAACACCTAATGGTTCCAGATACTGACCGATCCAGCCTGTAGGTGCATACAGTGAAGTTAATGCAATACCAGCTACGGCAGTTGGCAGGGCAAATGGTAAATCTACCAGAGCATCAATAATACGTTTACCTGGGAAGCTATAACGGACCAGACACCAAGCCAGTAACAGACCAAAAACAACATTGATCAGGGCTGCGATAATGGCAGCACTAAAACTCAGCTGAAGTGATTTGAGAATACGTTCAGAGCTTAGGATTTCCCATAAACCATCCCAGCCAATGCCGAGCGACTTGATGAATACGGCAGACAGTGGAATAAGAACGATTAATGACAAATACGCTAGGGTAAAGCCTAGAGATAGACCAAATCCTGGCAGCACTCGGGATCGCTGCGACATGATTACTCCTCAAAAGAGAGAATACTGATTGAAGACAACCAGCGAATATTAAAAATGAAATTTGCGACAAGCATAATTTGCAACACCTAAAATGCAAATTTAAAAAAATACTTGCCTTCATCAGCATTACTGATATGTTGCATCGACATCTCTGAATTCAGGTATTGTTTAATTTCAGGGAAGGGGCCAAAGCCCGAAGCAACATTGACATGACCGACTGCACCTAGATTAACCGGCTGGATTTTCCAGGATCTGGCAAAATCATGTGCATCTTCGAAACTGAGCCAAGGATCATTTTCACTGATCAACATTATGGTTGGAACCTGAAGCTTGAGCTGATGGAAATAAGCGCTGTAATCTGTTTGGCTATCACGTGCAAAGCCATTTTCACCAAAACGGGCTGGATTGGCCGGAGCCACCAGAACCAACTTTTTAATTTTGCGACAAAGTTCCGGATGCTGGTCCAGCGCTGCAAGACTGGTCAGGCAGCCAAAGCTGTGCGCCACGATTTCAATATCATCTTCAATCTGCTGTACAGATTTGACAAACTGCGCTACCCAGATGCTGAGTACCGGATGGTTCCAATCCTTCTGCTGAACACGGGAGCATTGCATCAGGCCACGTTGCAACCAGGATTGCCAGTGAGCATGTTCACTGCCACCAACACCTGGAACAATGAGGGTATGTATCATGCGAATGCTCCTTGTCTATTGAATGCAAAACTTATTTTGCTGTATTGGCTTTGACGATTTGATCGAAAATGCCACCATTTTCAAAGTGAGCTTTTTGCACTTTGTCCCAACCACCAAATTCCTGATCAATGGTCACCAGTTTTAATGGCTTGAATACCTGGCTGTACTTCGCCAGTACTTTTTCATTACGTGGACGGTAGAAGTTACGTGCTGAAATTTCTTGACCCAGTGGTGAGTACAGGAAGTTCAAGTAACCTTGTGCCAGGTATTTGTTGCCTTTTTTCGCTACCGTTTTTTCTACGATCGCTACAGGTGGCTCAGCCAGAATAGATAGAGAAGGCGTTACGATTTCGAATTTACCAGGTTGTTCACGAAGTGCCAGATGCGCTTCATTTTCCCAAGCCAGTAATACGTCTCCAATACCGCGTTCAGCAAATGTCGTGGTTGAACCACGTGCACCTGAATCCAAGACTTTAGTCTGTTTATAGATTTTGCGAACAAATTCTTGTGCTTTGGCATCATTACCGCCTGGTAGATGTTTTGCGTAAGCCCACGCTGCCAGATAGTTCCAACGTGCCCCACCAGAGGTTTTTGGATTTGGTGTAATGATTGCGACATTCGGTTTAACCAGATCGCCCCAGTCTTTAATATTCTTTGGATTGCCTTTACGCACCAGGAATACGATGGTTGATGTATATGGTGTAGAATTGTGAGGCAATTTTTTTTGCCAATCCGCAGGGAGTAATTTGGCTTTTTCTGCAATCACATCGATATCAGCAGCCAGTGCTAATGTCACGACATCAGCTTCCAGGCCATCAATCACGGCACGAGCCTGTTTACCAGAACCCCCATGTGACTGTTTAAAGTTAATAGTTTGGCCAGTCCGACTTTTCCAGTATTTGCCGAATTCTTTGTTAACATCTTCGTAGAGTTCACGCGTCGGATCATAAGAAACATTTAGAAAGTCGCGCGCTGCTGCACCAAAAGAAGTTGCTGAAATAACAGCAGCCACAACCCCAATTTTTAATTTTGTTGAAATGCTCATGTGAACCTCAAACTCTTACACGTTCTGTAACATGAGTGAAGAATAAACTTATTCTTTATGCATAAAAAATAATTAAAAATGAATTTTATATGAAAATAAAAGATAAGTAATTAAGTAAGTATTTAAAAATAATAATGGCCTTATTGAATAAGGCCATTATTGCTGCATTTATAAGACGTTATTTTGTGTTATTCGCTTTTACGATCTGATCAAAGATGCCCCCATTGTCAAAGTGTTGTTTCTGAACTTTGCTCCAGCCACCAAATTCTTTATCAATCGTGACCAGTTTTAGTGATTTAAATACATGACTGTATTGCTTTAACACTGCTGCATTACGAGGACGGTAGAAATTCTTCGCTGCCACAGTCTGACCGGCAGGTGAGTACAGATAGTTCAGGTAGGCTTTAGCCAGATTTTCATTACCATCTTTCTTGGCATTCTTTTCTACAATTGCCACGGGTGGTTCAGCCAGAATAGACAGAGAAGGCGTGATGATCTCAAATTTACCGGGTTGTTCACGAATGGCGAGATGCGCTTCATTTTCCCAAGCCAGCAGTACATCACCAATGCCACGTTCAGTAAAGGTTGTTGTAGAACCACGTGCACCAGAATCCAGTACTTTGGTTTGTTTGTAGATCTGACGGACAAAGTCTTGTGCCTTGGTATCATTACCACCTGGTTGGTGTTTTGCCCATGCCCAAGCTGCCAGATAGTTCCAGCGCGCGCCACCTGAGGTTTTCGGGTTTGGCGTAATGATATCTACCCCAGGTTTCACCAGATCACCCCAGTCCTTAATGCCTTTCGGATTGCCTTTTTTGACTAAGAAAACAATTGTTGAGGTATAGGGTGTCGAGTTTTGTGGAAATTTCTTCTGCCAGTCTGTTGGTAAAAGGCCACGTTTAGCAATTTCATCGATATCTGCTGCCAAAGCTAGTGTAACTACGTCTGCATCCAGACCATCAATCACGGCACGTGCCTGTTTGCCTGAACCCCCATGTGACTGTTTAAAATTAATATCCTGGCCCGTAGATTTTTTCCAGTAAGCACTGAATTCTTTGTTAAAGTTGTCGTACAATTCGCGAGTTGGGTCATAGGATACATTTAGGAAATCCTTCGCAGAAACGCTAAATGCAGTTGCTGAAAGCAGTGCTGCAAGTACCCCAATTTTTAATTTATGGATATTCATATTTGCCTCAAGTGTTTTTGGTTTTTGTTGAATGAGGCAAGAATAGCTGGAGTTTTTTTGCATAAAAAATAATTAAAAGAGAATTTTATGTGAGTAAAACAGATATGTGGCTGCTGTATAGCTTCGCATGCCCTGACATTGACCTGAGAGGTGAAAATCATGCTGTGTTTTAAAAATGCACAACAAGTCAATCAGATAGATTTGCTTGATCGCGCCTTTCATTATGGCGATGGCTGTTTTACGACAGCCCGGATTCGAAATAACCGTATTGAGCTGCAGGAACGGCATTTATCGCGCCTACGTATAAGCAGCCAGAAAATGCAGTTACAAGCAGACTTAAGCCTGATTGATGAAACCTTAGAACAATTACGTGAATTAAACTCTACCTTAAACGGTACTCTGAAAATTATTCTGAGTCGGGGCATTGGTCAGCGTGGCTATAGCTTGCCAGATCATCCAGCAGATGTTTGGGTATATTACTATCCGCAAACGCTTCAGGAGCATCAGTTTGAACAGATTAAAAGCGGTGTATTAAATACTGCACTTGGCCTGTGTATGCCGCAATTAGTCGGCTTAAAAACACTGAATCGCTTAGAGCAGGTTATGCTAAAGCAGGAAGCAGACCAGCAGGGTTGGAGCGAAGCGCTGGTCTGTGATGTGCAGGGTGAAATTGTTGAAGGGGTGAGCAGTAATTGTTTTTTAAGGATAAACAATACATGGGTTACGCCGGAACTTCGCTATAATGGCGTCACTGGGGTAATGCGTGCCGAGATTCTGGAGCGTATGCTACAGCAAGGTATTATTTGTGAACAGCGTAGTCTGGCTTTGAATGAAATTGCTTCCATTCAAAGCCTATTCTTCTGCAATGCACTGAGCCCTATGAAAATTGTTACTCAATTTGAACAAAAAACACTGGATACAGAAGTCTGTATTGAGTTATTTCATCGTCTTCATTTACATCAGATCATTTAAAATATGTCCGCCAGCAAATCCACACGAAAAAAGAAAAATAAAGCGAAATCGGCCTTTCCAATTAAAGGTGTATTGGTCGTTCTTCTAGGTCTTGTATTGATCCTGGCCGTGATTCTCAAAAGCAGCTTGTTTAGAGATTATCCAGTTGAAGGTAAAACACAGATGCTGGCGATCAGTGCTGGGGATACCTATTCTGGGTTTATCGACCGTCTGGTCAAAGAAGGTTATGTCAGCTTTCCGATCATGCTGAAAGTCTATCAGCGCTTTATCATTCATGACACGATGAAAGCAGGTGTGTATGAAGTGCGCGATGGCATGAGTGTCCGTCAGGTGCTGGAAATGATTTCCAATTCTGAAAATGCCCAGATGAACCGTATTCTGGTAATTGAAGGTACTACTTTTAAACAGCTGATCGATACTTTAAAGAAAGATGATTTAGTCACGAAAGAAGTAGTGAATCTGCCAACTGATCAATTGCTGAAAGAGTTAAATATTCCGTTTAATCATCCTGAGGGTTTGTTTGCACCAAATACCTATTTCTTTGCCAAAGGTGAAACCGACCGTAAGATTCTGACAGATTTGTATCGTCATCAGATGCAGGCACTAGATCAAGCCTGGAACAACCGTGCCAATGATCTTCCATATCAGAATAAATATGAAGCACTGATCATGGCATCGATTATTGAAAAAGAAACCAGTCTGGATAGTGAACTGGAGCAGGTGTCAGGTGTATTTGTACGCCGTCTGAAAATGGGGATGCGCCTGCAAACTGACCCAACCGTGATTTATGGTATGGGGGATAAATATCAGGGCAATATTACCCGTAAAGATCTGCGTACCCCGACGCCATACAATACCTATACGATTTCTGGCTTACCACCAACACCAATTGCTTTGCCGGGCAAAAAAGCCATTGAAGCAGCAATGCATCCGGATAATTCACAAAATATTTACTTTGTCGCAACGGGAAATGGCGGGCACAAGTTCAGCACGAATCTACAAGATCACAATAGAGCAGTGCAGGAATATCTCACTGTTTTACGTTCAAAAAATTAAGGAGTGAGCATGTTTATCAGCTTTGAAGGCACTGAAGGTGTAGGAAAAACCACGCTCATTCGTCGTATCTATGATGACTTTGTTGCACAGGGCAAAGAGGTGGTATTAACCCGTGAACCGGGTGGCACGCCAATGGCCGAACAGATCCGTTCACTCTTGCTGGCTGTAAATCATGAAGAAGCGATGTGTAATGACACTGAGTTGTTACTGATGTATGCCGCACGTGCCCAGCATCTGGCACAGGTGATTCTGCCTGCACTGGAAGCCGGTAAGATTGTCTTATGTGACCGTTTTACTGATGCCAGTTTTGCCTATCAATGTGCAGGACGTGGACTTAGTGAAGCCAAGCTGAATTTGCTGAATGATAACTTTGTTTCACGTATGCCAGATGTTACTTTCTGGCTGGATGCGCCAATTGAACTGGGTATGAACCGTGCCCGTGAACGTGGTGCGCTGGACCGTTTTGAACAGGAGAAAGTCTCTTTCTTTGAGAAAGTCAGAAGCGGTTATGAAACTTTGTGGCAGCGTCATCCGCAACGTATGAAGCGTCTTGATGCGACGCAAGCGCCAGAACAGGTGTTCGCTCAAGCCATGGCAGAATTACAGGCTGTCTGAGCAGTCAGATTTAAATCTCTGTAATGCTCTAAAAATCTTCTATATTGCTTTCAATATGGAAGATTTTTTTATGAACAGTACACTGGAACAGATTCAGCAGTTTTAGCAGCAGAGTTTCCGCAAAGCCTTGAGCATTGTGAAGTCATTGAGGTACAGCCTCAAACCTCAACTGTTCGTTACTATGTTAGTGAGAGTCAGTTGCGCCCGGGTGGGACTATTTCTGGGCCAACCATAATGACGATCGCGGACTTTGCGCTGTATGTCGCGATTCTGGGAGAGATTGGTCTGGTGGGATTGGCTGTCACTACCAATATCAATATTAATTTTTTGCGTAAGCCAGATGGAAAGCATGATCTGATTGGAAAATGCCGCCTGATGAAAGTCGGAAAATCGCTCATTGTCGGAGAAGTTTGGGTCTATTCAGAAGGCATGGAAGAGCCTGTTGCACATGTCACCGGAACTTACGCGATTCCGGCTAAATTAGTATCTTAATCACATAAATTAAAAAATCTGTATGATGTATCAATAATCATGAAAAATTTGTGAATTCAAATATTTGTCGTTTAGTTATAATTTGTTCTATTGATTTTAGAATCGCTATACAAAACTACTTCTTGCACAAATAATGAGGCAAAATTTGCCAGAAGATTGGGGGAATCAATGGCGACCGCAGATCATGAAATTGTGCAACTGTTTCAGCAGAAGCTACATCCACTTGCTATAAAACTGGTAGAAATGCTTAATGAGCATTATTCCCATCAGACTGAACGCCGTGGTTGTGGTTATACCCAAGCCACACGTGTACTCGCAGAATATATCAATAGCCCACGAGATCCACAGGAATTTCAGGATCTTAAATTATTCGATGACTTTAATTACAAATCACTGAAATCTATTCTCGATCAGCAGGCTTCATATGGTCTGCAGCTTGACTCTTGGCGTAATCTGGATCTGAATAATTCGCTTCATCAGTTTATCGGTGCAGCTACAGATAGCGATTTCAAGCAATCTATAGTTCAGGTACAAGAACAGCAACAGATTTTGCGTAGTCTGCAAGAGCAGGCACAACTGGAAGAAAGCAAACTGCTCTGTAGCATGATTGAAGATGTGATTTTGCCAAAAACGGCAGCTGCTACGGACTTGGTAGAACTATGTACGCGTGTAGAGAAGCCTAAAGTAGGCTCATGTCCGATGGCAGAAAACTTCTTTTTGAAAATTGCCCACCATCGGGTGCTTCGTGGTGGTGAGATCAATATTTTTGTAGATCATCAAAATCGCCCATTACTGCTGGAAAAGCTGAATATGGGCGATAACCATTCCTGTATCAGTCTGGTACCTCTCTTAATGAATGGCGTACGTCTGCCCGCAGGATCATTATTCTCGGTGGATTATGACCGTGATGCTATCCAGAATAAACAGCCGAATAAGCAATATAAGGGTTTCGTGATTCCTTATGATGAGATTCCGGGATTCTGGTTCCTGCGTCTGACGACACTGGCTGTGTCACCACAGAACCGTAAACGGGCCTTCAGTACCCATTTCCAGCAACAGGTAGACAATGGCTTGTACAGTCCAGGTACTACTGAGTTGCAACAATTGCTTGAAGTCGCGCAAGCGCAGCTCTAAGGCCACTCTATATGCTTGATGTCTGTTATTCACCTGACTATTTTGCGCATACACATACCAATAGTATGGAAAAACTTACTGCGGTGGCTGAAGCTTTAAAATCCTGGCCGGACATCCGCTTCCATGAGCCTGAGGATCTAGATTTGAACCTGCTCAGGCAATTGCATGATCCAAACTATGTTGAAGCTTTCCTGACTGGAACTCCGGAAAAACTGGCGACTTTTGCCGGTTTTAAACCTTGGAATGAACAGCTTCGGGATGCGGTACTGAAAATAAATTCCGGTCAGATTCTCGCGGCTGAATTGGCCTGGAAACACGGTATTTCTGCCAATATTGCTCAAGGCTTCCATCATGCAGTATATGAATATGGTGGTGCTTTTTGTAGCTTGAATGGTCTGGCTTTGGTGGCTCAGAAGTTTCCAGACAAACGTATCTTTGTGCTGGATTGTGATCAGCATGGCGGTAATGGCACTGCAGAATTTACCCGCCGTTTAGATAACCTGTTTAGCTTCAGTATTTTTGGCTTGCCTTTTGGCTGTCCCAGTTATGAACGTGCAATGACGCGGCATATTCATAAGGACCAAGGTAGTTTTACGGAATACAGTCAGGCGATCCATGAAGGCTTTGAACAAGCCTTGGCATGGAAGGCGGATCTGATTATTTATCAGGCGGGAATGGATTGCCATCAGCATGATCCATTTGGATCTTCCTGGCTAACAACTGAGTTGCTACAACAGCGTGAAGAACTGGTATTTAATCTAGCCAGAAAGCATCAAATCCCAATGATGTTTGTACTGGCAGGTGGTTATCAAAACCTGGAGCAGCTGGTTCAGATTCACCTGAAAACCTTTGAAGCTGCCATAAAGATATATAGCAAATAAAAAAACCGGATCATGAGATCCGGTTTTTTTATGATTAAGTGTTTAAACTTCTGCTGTATTCACCAATGGCTGTTCCACTTTAAAACTTGGTGGAATCAGTACGGTTTTACGTAACTCCGGCAACTGTTCTGGATAATCCAGCGTATAGTGTAGGCCACGGGATTCTTTACGTTGCATGGCACAGCGTACAATCATCTCTGATACCATTACCAGATTACGCAGTTCAATCAGGTTTTTGCTGACCTGATAGTCCTGATAATATTCGGTAATCTCTTTTTTCAGCATTTCAATACGGTGCAGGGCACGTTCCAGACGTTTGGTGGTACGTACAATACCCACATAGTTCCACATGGTCTGACGCAGTTCATCCCAGTTTTGCAGGATCACTACATCTTCATCAGGATTCGTCACCTGTGAATCATCCCAAGCAGGAACTTCAGACACGGATTGATCCGATTTAAAATTTTCCTGAATATGCTTGGCTGCACTCATACCATAAACAAAGCATTCCAGTAGTGAGTTACTGGCCATACGATTGGCGCCATGCAGGCCAGTATAAGAAGTCTCACCGATGGCATATAGACCCGCAATATCAGTCTGACTATTCTCATCTACCACTACACCGCCACAGGTATAGTGTGCTGCTGGTACGACAGGAATCATTTCCTTGGTGATATCAATTCCCAACTCGAATAGACGTGCATACAGGGTCGGGAAGTGCTCTTTAATAAAGTCTTCATCTTTATGGGTAATGTCCAGCCAGACATGGCGGATACCCAGGCGTTTGATTTCATAGTCAATCGCACGCGCAACAATATCACGCGGTGCCAGTTCAGCACGTTCATCAAAACGCAACATGAAGCGCTCACCATCTGGTAAGCGTAAGTACGCACCTTCACCACGCATGGCTTCTGTAATCAGAAATGAACGCGCTTGCGGGTGGTATAAACAGGTGGGATGGAACTGGTTGAATTCCATGTTGGCGACACGACAACCGGCACGATAAGCCATCGCAATACCATCACCAGTCGCAATATCTGGATTGGAAGTGTATAGATAAGCCTTCATTGCGCCACCACAGGCTAGGGCAGTAAATGGTGCCAGGAAAGTATGTACCTGCTCTGTATTTTCATCTAATGCATACAGACCGAGCGCCCGGTTTTCACCTGCATGACCAAGTTTCTTGGAGCAGATCAGATCAATCGCAATATAATTTTCAAAGATATGAATATTCTGCTTTTCTTGAGCACGCTGTACCAAAGTAGTGGAAATCGCACGTCCTGTAGCATCTGCTGCATGAATAATGCGGCGCTGAGAATGGCCCCCTTCACGGGTCAAATGCAGCTGTTCCTGTTCATCTAGTGTGAACTGCACACCATGTTTGAGCAGGAAGTCGACAGAAGGCTTGCCACCTTCAACAGTCTGCTTGACAGCATCCATTTCACAAAGCTGCGCCCCGGCAACCATGGTGTCATCAATATGCTGTTCGAGAGAATCCATTTCATCAAGTACGGCTGCCACACCCCCTTGGGCATAAAATGTACTTGCATCCGTAAGTGTTGATTTGGCTAAAACCGCGATATTAAAATGTTCTGGTAGAGATAAGGCTAAACTTAAGCCGGCGCCGCCGCTGCCCACAATAATCACATCAAAATGATGTGTCGTGTGTAAATTAGACATGACTATTCAGCTAACTGAAAAAAAGTCCGGTTATCACAGCGCTTTTTTATCCAAAAGGCAAGCATTTATCTACTTATGAATTTATGAAAAAAAGTAATGAAAGCTGAAACTTAAGTCTTTAAAAATGGCATAATGTCAGTAAATAGAAGAAGAACATTTTGTTACTTAAACTTTGTATAGTTTATGATAAAACTGATTTAAATAGGTTTATCAATCATTTGAGTGAATGAAAACATGAAAATCTTGGATGTTAAACATGGAATATTTGCTGCAACGTTGACCATGACAGCATTGCAGGCAGAGGCAGCCACTCCAGTTGATTTTTCAAATCTGGTTGCACAAGTCAGTCCGGCAGTGGTAAGTGTCAATGTTGTTAAAAAAATGTCCGAACAAGAGTTATTACAACAACAGATTCCAGATATTTTACGCCGTTTCTTTGGCAATCAGGTCATCATTCCTCAGCCGCGTGCACCTCAGGAAAAGACGGGATATGGCAGCGCTTTCTTTATCAGTAAAGATGGCTATTTGCTGACCAATCACCATGTTATTGAAAATGCGTCCAAGGTGACTATTACCTTAAATGACCGTCGTGAAATTGATGCAACTGTGGTAGGGAGCGATGAACGTACTGATGTAGCTTTGCTCAAAGTAACTGGAGCAGGTTTCCCGGAATTACGCACGGGTGATGTCGGACGTTTACGTGTCGGTGAGCCTGTACTCGCCATTGGGTCACCCTTTGGTTTTGACTATTCGGCTTCTGCCGGAATTGTCAGTGCCAAGATGCGTAATATGATGGGTGAAACTGCAGTGCCATTCATTCAGACTGACGTCGCCTTAAACCCGGGGAACTCTGGTGGACCGTTATTTAACCAGCAGGGTGAAGTGGTTGGAGTGAATTCACGTATCTTCAGTGGTACTGGTGGTTATATGGGCTTATCGTTCTCCATTCCAATTGATGTGGCAATGGAAGTGGCTGACCAGTTGAAACGTAATGGTAAAGTTACCCGTTCTTATCTGGGCGTAAGCTTGCAGGATATTGACCGTAACCTGGCGGAATCTTATAAGCTGTCTAAGCCGGAAGGTTCTTTAGTGACTCAGATTGCACCAAACTCGCCAGCGGCCAAAGCAGGCTTACAGGCGGGAGATGTGATTCTTAAATATAACGGGACTGATATTTCCCGTACCAGCGAATTATTGAACTACCTAAACCGCTCTGCACCAAAACAGCAGATTCAGTTAGAAGTACTGCGTGATGACAAGCGTCGTAATATCAATGCGACATTAAGTACAGCACCGGACGATACGCCAGCAAATGCCAGTAATCAGGCGCAACCTAACAAAGGACCAATCATCGGGGTAACTATCCGTAACCTGACACCAAATGAAATGAGTAGTCTGGATGTCAAAGGTGGTGTAGTGATTCAGGATGTGCGTCCAGGTGGTGTCGCGGCACAGGCACGTATCATGCCGAATGATGTGGTGACCAATATTAATGGCAAGACTGTTCTGAACAGCAACCAGTTTGTGGAAACTGTATCTGAATTAAACAAAGGTAGCGTCGCGCGGGTAACACTCATCCGTCAGGGACAGCGCGTGATCGTAGGGATGCGAGTCTCATAAATGCATCATTTGTTCGTAAAAACCGTCTGTACTCAGGCGGTTTTTTAATATTTGGCAATTTACCCTGCAAATAAATTCTGTAGACTCTTAGACGCTAAATGATCTAAAGGATAAGAAACGCGTGAAGGGTATTTTTGACCTGAAGTTAACGGTAAAACCAGAACATATTGATATCTTGGGGCATGTAAATAATGTGATCTATGTGCAATGGATGCAGGATGTTGCAACCGCACATATTGAACAGATCGGATTGGGTTTAAAGCAGTATCTGGAACTAAAGCATGCCATGGTCGCGGTAGAACATCATGTGCAGTATCGCAAGGCTGCATTTGAAGGCGATGAGCTGATTCTGCGTACCTGGCTGAATGATATCAATGCACTTTACTCATTCCGCCAGTATGCCTTCTATCGCCCCGTAGATCAGGGTTTACTCTTTACCGGTAGTACGCAATGGGCCTGTGTAGAAATTGCCACTGGCCGTCCGAAGCGGATGTCACCGACATTTACCCAAGCCTATCAACCCTTATCAGCAGATATCAATCCTTTGGATTTTAGCCAGTTGTATTTTGCAGATTAAATATGAGTAAAAAACAGATTTAAGTTTGGTGGTCTGTATTTAAATCATAATCGCTCTGATGTTGCCAAAACATGGCCAGAGCGATTTCTTTGCAAGCAAAGTAGTGGATTGAGCTACGAAAATATAATTCTTTTTCTGGAACTGCATTCTGCTATAATCCTCGGCAATTTCTATTCGGCTTTTGTTGTGCAATCTCTTTATATTGCATGGCGCGTTTTTTTCTCAAGGTAGCCCATGGCGCAAGCTAAAAAATCTGTTGATATTAAAAACATTCGTAACTTCTCGATTATTGCGCATATTGACCACGGTAAATCGACCCTGGCGGATCGATTCATTCAAACCTGTGGTGGTTTGCAGGATCGTGAAATGCAGGCTCAGGTTCTTGATTCTATGGAACTTGAACGCGAACGTGGGATTACCATTAAAGCGGCATCGGTGACTTTGTACTACACACACCCGAATGGTCAGGAATATCAGTTGAACTTCATTGATACGCCGGGACACGTGGACTTCTCTTATGAAGTATCACGTTCGCTTGCTGCGTGTGAAGGTGCATTATTAGTTGTGGACGCAGCACAGGGTGTAGAAGCACAGTCTGTTGCCAACTGCTATACCGCAATTGAGCAAGGTCTGGAAGTACTCCCGGTTCTCAACAAGATTGACTTGCCTCAGGCTGAACCTGAACGTGTAATTCAGGAAATCGAAGATATCATTGGTATTGAAGCTACTGAAGCACCGACCTGTTCTGCAAAAACAGGCCTAGGTATTGAAGGTGTGCTAGAAACTTTGGTGAATGTGATTCCTGCGCCAACAGGTGACCGTGATGCACCCCTACAAGCGCTGATTATCGACTCATGGTTCGATAACTACCTCGGCGTTGTGTCTTTGGTTCGTGTGAAACAGGGTTGTGTGCGTAAAGGCGACAAGATGTTGATGAAATCAACTGGTCAGACGCACATCATTACGTCAGTCGGTATCTTTAATCCAAAACATACAGAAACCGATATTCTTGAAGCGGGTGAAGTAGGTTTTGTGATCGCGGGCATTAAAGACATCTTTGGTGCGCCAGTAGGTGATACGATCACACTTGCATCCACGCCAGAGGTTGAAGTATTGCCAGGTTTCAAGAAGGTAAAACCTCAGGTTTATGCAGGTCTGTTCCCGATTGATGCCAGTGACTTTGAACCTTTCCGTGAAGCGCTGCAAAAATTACAGATTAACGACTCTGCCTTGTTCTTTGAACCTGAAAGTTCAGATGCACTCGGTTTTGGTTTCCGTTGTGGCTTCCTTGGTATGCTGCATATGGAGATTGTGCAGGAGCGCTTAGAACGTGAATATGATCTGGATCTGATTTCATCTGCACCGACTGTAATTTATGAAGCGGTGATGAAAAATGGTCAAACGATCTATGTCGACAGTCCATCAAAAATGCCAGATGGTTCAACTGTAGAAGATCTGCGTGAACCGATTGCAGAATGTCATATTCTGGTACCACAAGAATACCTGGGTAATGTGATGACTTTGTGTGTGGAGCGCCGTGGTGTGCAAAAAGACATGAAGTTCATGAGTAATCAGGTTTCAATTACCTTCGAAATTCCGATGGCTGAAGTGGTCATGGATTTCTTCGATAAACTGAAGTCTTGCTCACGCGGTTTTGCATCACTGGACTATAACTTTGTGCGCTTTGAAAGCTCATCATTGGTTAAAGTTGATGTCCTGATCAATGGTGACAAAGTGGATGCCTTGGCAATGATCTGCCACCGTCAGGATGCACGTCACCGTGGTATTGCCCTGGTTGAAAAAATGAAAGACCTGATTCCACGTCAAATGTTCGATGTGGCGATTCAGGCAGCCATTGGTGCGCAAATTATTGCCCGTTCTACTGTAAAAGCGATGCGTAAAAACGTATTGGCCAAGTGTTATGGTGGTGACGTGTCACGTAAGAAGAAACTTCTTGCGAAACAGAAAGAAGGTAAGAAACGTATGAAACAGGTGGGTAGTGTTGAAATCCCACAAGAAGCGTTCTTAGCTGTATTAAAAGTCGAACGCTAAAATAATAAGGATATAAGCCCATGGATTTTGATTTTAATTTAATTCTTGTTCCTGCCACGTTGTTTTTTATTGCAATCTGGCTGCTTGATAAGTTTGTTCTGAAACAGCGACAGACCAAAGGCAAGGGCAATGAAAATTTTATCATTACTTGGGCTTATGACTTTTGGCCAGTTCTGACTGTTGTGCTGGTACTGCGTTCATTCTTGTACGAACCTTTTAATATTCCATCTGATTCCATGGTGCCAACTTTGGAAACAGGTGACTTCATTCTGGTCAATAAATTCGATTATGGCGTGCGCCTGCCCATCATAAATAGCAAAATTATTGATACTGGAAGTCCAGAACGTGGTGAAGTAGCGGTATTCCGTTATCCACCACAACCTGGCATTAGCTATATCAAGCGTATCGTAGGTTTGCCAGGCGATCATATTGTCTATGACCATGGTCAACTGATTATTAATGGTGAAAAAGTCACTAAAGTTCCTGTTGAATTTAGCCGTGAAAAAGACCGTTTAGATACTCCTGAATCGGTTTATCACAAAGAGACTTTAGGTGAGCATACCTTTACCATGCGTGAGCTTGAAGGGGTAAATGTGGCGCGTCAGGCACCATTTATCAACTTTGTGGAAAATGGTAAATATTCAGGTGAAAATGGTTTATATTGGGAAGTGAAAGTTCCAGAGGGTCAGTACTTTGCGATGGGGGATAATCGTGATCAGAGTGCTGACAGTCGCTTTTGGGGATTTGTTCCGGAAGAAAATTTAACCGGTCGCGCATTCTATGTGTGGATGCATAAAGAACCTGGCTTCAAATTACCTTCATTCAGTCGAAACGGAGCAATTGATTAATCCATTGTTTCAACTAGGAAAATAAAAATGAGACATCAACAAGGTGCATCGTATATTGCAATATTATTTGCAATTACGGGGTTTGCTTTTTTAGCAAAAATCGCAATTGCGGTATGGGGACCGTATTTCGATGATCGTCTGGTAGATAATCAGATTGAAGAGTTATTGAAAACAGCTCCTGCAAATATCACGCCGGAGAAATTTAATTCGGATCTGTCTAAGCGTTTAGAGATGAATAATATTCGTGATTTTGACATTAAGCAGAATATTATTCTCGACAATGCGCAAGCGATGGTCGTAAGAAAGAATTACGAAGTTCGCAAGAACTTCCTAATGAATATCGATTTAGTGATGAAGTTTGAGAAAGAGTTTGATCAAAGCACAGTCAAAGCTAAATGATGAACGTCTTGCCAAGCGAATCGGCTATCAGTTCAAACAGGCTGATTTGCTGAAACTGGCATTGACCCATCGTTCAGTCAGTCATAAACACAACTACGAGCGCCTGGAATTTCTGGGCGATTCACTTTTAGGGATGATTATTGCCAATTATCTCTTCACTGCTTACCCACACGAAAACGAAGGTCGGTTGACACGTATGCGTGCGACTTTAGTACGTCAGGAAGCATTGGGGAAAATTGCCAATGATCTAAAACTCAGTCAGAACCTGATCCTCAGTACGGGTGAGTTGAAGTCGGGCGGACATCATCGTGAGTCTATTCTGGCGGATACAGTTGAGGCGATTATTGGTGCAATCTATGTCGATTGTAGCGATCTCAAAGTTCTGGAAGCCATTGTGCTAAAATGGTATGAGCCATATTTAGACCATATTGAGCCGACGGATCAGTTGAAAGATCCAAAATCACGTCTGCAAGAGTATTTACAAGCACGTAAAAAGCCTCTCCCGGTTTACGAGGTTGTAGATATTCAGGGTGATGCCCCAAACCAGCACTTCAAGGTGGAGTGCCGGATTGAGGACTTACCTATCCTGATTGGCGAAGGTTCAAGTCGCCGTTTCGCTGAACAAGCAGTTGCAGCGGAAATTTTAAAACTATTGGAGCATAAGTCTTAATGACTACTCATTCCGATCACATTGATGCTGATCACGAGTCGCAAAGCGACAGCAATGACTTAATTAGTCAATTTTTTAGCCAACAAGGCACTGAAATTCCATCGGATTACCGCAGTGGTTTTGTTGCTATTGTGGGTCGTCCAAATGTGGGTAAATCCACATTGATGAACCATATTTTGGGACAGAAACTTTCGATTACTTCACGTAAGCCACAAACAACACGTCACAAGATTGTGGGGATTGATTCGCGTGAAAAATCTCAGGCAGTATTTGTCGATACCCCAGGGATGCACAAGAAAGAAGTACGTGCCATCAATAAAATGATGAACCGCGCTGCGCACTCTGCATTACGTGATGTAAACCTGGTTTTATTTGTTGTCGATGCAGATAAGTGGACACCAAACGACGACCTGGTTTTAGAAAAGCTGAAAAATGCGGATATGCCGGTCATTCTAGTGATCAATAAGATTGATACACTGGAAAATAAAAACCATGCATTACCATTGATTCAAGAACGCGCCAAACTGATGAACTTTGCGGAAATCGTACCGGTTTCTGCGCTTCGTGGTGCTAACCTTGAACACTTACGCGATACGATTGCTAAGTATCTGCCATTCCAGCCACCGCTATATTCACTGGATCAGCTTACCGATCGTTCAGAGCGTTTCCTGGCGTCTGAAATTATCCGTGAAAAGATCATGCGTCAGTTGGGTGAAGAGCTGCCATACGATTTAACTGTTCAGATCGAATCTTTTAAAACTGAAGAGCCGACTTTGAATGAGAAAACCGGTCGTATGAAGCCGGCATGTACCTATATCGATGCGACTATTTTTGTTGATCGCCCTGGTCAGAAAGCCATTGTGATTGGTGAAAAAGGCTCTAAGCTGAAAAAAATCGGCATGGATGCGCGTGTTGATATGGAAAAAATGTTCGAACAGAAAATCATGCTGACGCTTTGGGTGAAAGTTAAAGGCGGTTGGTCTGATGATGAGCGAGCATTGAAAAGCTTAGGTTATAGCGATATTTAATTTTGCAGGAACGGATCATGATGAAATTGTTGGCGATTACTGCATGTGTTTTATTCTTGCAGGGTTGTATTCATAAAGTTGTGACCGTTCCAGTGAAAGTTGCTTATAAAACCACAAAAGTCGCAGTCAAAGGCACTGCGGCTGTTGTGGGCGCCGCCATTCCGGATGGGGATGACGAAGAAGATGAGAAAAATTCAAAGAAGAATAAAGATTAAAGAAGCAGCCTATGCGTAATGAAGTGCTGCATGGATATCTGATCCATCATCGAAAATATCGTGATCGTAGCCATATTGTGCATTTATTTACCCAGGAATATGGTCGTATCGATGGGATTTTAAGACAGACGCCACCTCCGCAATATCAACCGATCAGCTTGCAAGCATCCGGTAAATCGGAACTCAAAAATTTTACTAAACTCGAAATTGTCAATCAGCCCATTTTCTTTTTTGGGGATGCATTCTTTTCAGGATTTTATCTGAATGAGATTTTGTTGCGACTGTGCCCACTTGAGGTAGAAATGCCACAGACTTATGCCAAATATGGCGAAACTTTAGTGGCTTTGCAGCAGCTTTCTAATCAAAGCGATCCGAATACTTATCTCAAGCAGATCTTGCGTCAGTTTGAACATGTCTTGCTGGAAGAACTCGGCTATGGTCTGGATTTTTCGGTCGATGCCAATCAGGCGGTTATCGATCCTCAACAACATTACTATTTTCAGCTCAATGATGGCTTTATGCCGACCGCCAAAGAAAGTCGTACAACTTTATCTGGACAGCAGATTTTAACTATGCTGAGCCATGAAAATGGTAGGGATTTTAATCCAGAACAGTTACAATTACTGACGAAGCTTTATCGACAGGTGATTACTGCCTTATTGGGTGACCGACCACTGAAAAGTCGACAATTGTGGATCCAAAATTCAAACTCTCAATCGTAGTTAGGAAAATATTATGGCTGCATTACTTGGTGTCAATATTGACCATGTCGCAACTTTAAGACAAGCACGTGGTACGACGTACCCAGACCCAGTCAATGCTGCATTGATCTGCGAACAGGCGGGGGCGGAGGGCATTACCCTGCATTTGCGTGAAGACCGTCGTCATATTCAGGATAATGATGTACGTCGTATGCGTCCGGTATTGACCACGCAGATGAATCTGGAAATGGCAGTGACGGATGAAATGGTCGCTTTTGCTAAAGAAATTCAACCGCAGCATGTCTGTTTCGTGCCTGAGAAACGTCAGGAAGTCACTACAGAAGGTGGTCTGGATGTAGTTGGTCATTTTGAAGATGTAAAAAAAGCCACTCAAGAGCTGACTGCGATTGGCTGTGATGTGTCGCTATTTATTGATGCTGACTTTGCTCAGATCGATGCTGCAGTTGCTTGTGGTGCGCCAACGATTGAAATCCATACCGGTGCTTATGCGGATGCTGAAACGCCTGAAGCACAACAGGCTGAACTAGAGCGCATTATTAAAGGTGCTGAATACGCTGCATCGAAAGGTCTAGTGGTGAATGCAGGGCATGGCTTGAATTTGGATAATGTTACGCCGATTGCGGCTATTCCTCAGATTCACGAACTTAATATTGGTCACTCGATTATTGCAGATGCAGTATTTGTGGGGCTGGCGCAAGCTGTACAGCAAATGAAAGCTGCCATTAAAGCTGCACGTTAAGATTGAAAGAAATTTATGTCAAATACTGATTATGATGATCTCATGAAGCCAGTCATTGGTTTCCTGGGTTGTGAAACACCAAAAGCCTGGGTGGATGAAGCATTAAAAAATTTAGAAATTTTGATGCAAGATCATGCCAATTGTGAAAAGAAAGCCGCCAGTACGGCGATGAACTTAATGTTCCGCTATAGCTACTTTGTTGATTTACAAGTCAAGCTGGCACAGCTGGTGCGTGAAGAAATGCTGCACTATGAGCAGGTACTTGAACTGATGGCAAAACGTGGTCAGGAGTGGACTGGTCTCAGTGCAGGGCGTTATGCAGGTGGTTTACGTAAAGAAATTCGTACCTATGAGCCTGAAGCGCTGATTGATGTATTGGTTGTGGGCGCATTTGTAGAAGCACGTTCTTGTGAGCGTTTCTACTCGCTTGCACCGCATGTTGATGAAGAGCTAGGGCGCTATTACCGTTACCTGCTCAAGTCCGAGTCTCGCCATTTTGAGGACTATCTGGCCTTGGCGATGGATGTGGCAAAAACTGCAAAACTGAAAAACCCGAAAGAAGATATTCAGGCGCGCATTGAGCATATCCGTGAAGTAGAAAAGAATCTGATTTTAAGTCCAGATGAGATGTTCCGCTTCCATAGCGGCGTGCCAGTGCAAGCTGCTTAAAGTATCTTTTAAAAAATCCTCCACATTGGGGGATTTTTTTTATGTGTTAAATAAAAATAGCCTAAGCATTTTTCTTCATTTTTTACCTCGTTTTTAATCAACTTATTAACTAGGAATCAAATTAATATAAAGAAATTGCGCAAAAGGATGAGGAGGGAATTTACTTTTTAAAAATGATGCAACTTACTAAATTTAAAAACGGGTTTAACTTTATTTGCTGAAAAGTGATTTACGATAAAGCCTCTCTTGGACTTTCTAATATTAATTCTTAAATTTAGGCAATAAAAAAGCCCAAGTCTTAAATGCTTGGGCTTTCTTGAATTTGGCTCTCCCACCTGGGCTCGAACCAGGGACCTGCGGATTAACAGTCCGTCGCTCTACCGACTGAGCTATGGGAGAATCTGAATGCGATTATAGAGAGATTTTGACAGGGGTCAAGCAAAAACTCTCATATTTATTGCAAATATGGTTTGTCTGATTTTAATTTAGACAATCAAATGTAAATTTAAAAAAAAGCTTGTCAGCCCATAAGCGAATTGCTAAATTGAAAAAATAAAGTCGTTTGACCAGATGGTCAAACAGTGTGGATTTAAACCTACTTGCCAGCACAAAAATGGCTAAACCGGAGAAAGCGAATGAATACGCTCACTATCCCTCTAATTTTCTCGCAGCTGTCTTTTTATCAAGAAAACTACCTTGATATTATTCAAGATTCTACTCAATATTTTACTCCTGTTACTGGCGCTGAAATCCGTTTATGGCCCTTAGCTGCAAAACAGTTGTATTTGGGTGACTTGCTACAATTGTGGTTTGCAGAAAAATGGCTGGTTGAAAAGGAACGTCAATTTAGCTTTGAACTATTTCTGAATGCGCCTGAAACACCACCAAAAGATCTGTTTATTTATGCTATTTCGGGTAATCTCCTCACAGGCTCAAATCAGTCTAAAGTTTGGCAGACATCGACTGCACAGGCTCAAGAACTGAGTCTGGCGAATGTCTCTAAGCATTATTTTGAGTATCAAGCTTTGACTCAGCCCAAAGCTGCGCAAGCACCACAGACCAAGTGGGGCGTGCTTTAAGCCTTTCTTAAGCTAAGATGATTTAACGAAAAATCATGCAGGTCGCGGTTGCATGAGCATACAGCTTGCCATCTTCATCGATAATTTTTCCTTCCGAGATTGCAAGATTTTTGCTGGTATTAATGACCAGACCAACAGCAGTCAACGGTTTGTTTTGTGGAATGGGGCGACACATTTTAATATTGAGATCAATCGTGCCATACCCTACACCTGCTTCTAAAACGGTATGAATAGCACAGCCTGTTACGGTATCTAGTACTGTTGCAGCAAAGCCTCCATGTACACCGCCTAAAGGGTTTAAATGGCGTTGATCTGCCTGCACCTCAAACGTAACCTGACCACTTTCAACTAAAGTGGGTTTCATTGGAATGGTTGCTGCCATAGAAGGCATCGGCAGGTTGCCATTACACATTTCTTGCATAATCTGTAAGCCGGAAAGATTTTTGATATTCATTAGCTGTCCTTATTGTTTTGGATTCTGAGTGGATTCCTAAATTCTAGATGGATGGAGATTCAAGTAGCCATTAAAAATTATATGATCGAAGTATGCAGGGTTTTTACCCTGGTTTAAAAATATATATAAAAATGAGAAATAGTCATGAAAGCAAGATGTCTATGTGGTGCAACACAATTTGAAGTGCAACTCAGGAACCATGAAGTTGCTGCCTGCCATTGCTCGATGTGCCGCCGCCAAACGGGTGGGCCATTGATGTCTATCGATATCGAAGATATCAATTTTATCGATCAGCAGCATTTATCTGTTTTTAACTCTTCAGAATGGGCGGAGCGAGGCTTTTGTAGTATTTGTGGTACTTTTATTTTTTGGCGAACTAAAGATCATTCATTTACCAATATCAATGTGTTTACATTGGAGGAGTTACCTGAGGATCTGGATTTTAATCTGGAGATTTATGTGGATCAGCAGCCAACCTTTTATTCATTTAATAGCCAAACCCAAAAAATGACTGAAGCTGAAGTCATCGAGAGGTTTAATTCAGATCACCCATAATTTTAATTTTGAAAGTACAGAATTTAAGATAAATAATTTAAAGGAAACTAAATAAAAAACCCGCGATAAACGCGGGTTTTTTTATTTAAAAACTTAAGAAAGTCTTTAAATTATTGAGCAGCTTTTTCAGCTTCGATAGAAGCGATCGCAGCATCTACGCCTTCGATTGAATCAGCGGCTTTCTTGATGCGTGCAAGCGCATCTACAAGAACTTCGTCAGCAGTTGCGTAAGAGATACGCATGAAACCGCCTAGACCGAATGCATCACCAGGAACAACTGCAACACCAGTTTCTTCCAGTAACCAGGCAGAGAATTCTGTGCAAGATTTAAGACCTTTTGCACGAATCAATGGTTTGATGTTCGCGTATGCGTAGAATGCACCGTCAGCAGGTAGGCAAGAAATACCATTGATGTCATTCAAGCCTTTCATAACCAGGTCATGACGACGTTTGAATGCTTCAATCATTGGCTCAAGTACGTCTTGAGGACCATTTAATGCAGCTTCTGCAGCAACTTGTGAAATAGAAGTTGGGTTAGAAGTTGATTGAGATTGAATTTTCTTCATTGCGCCAATCAGTTTTGCAGGACCCGCTGCGTAGCCGATACGCCAGCCAGTCATTGCATAGGCTTTAGACACACCATTCAATACGATTGTACGGTCGTAAAGGTCTGGAGCAACAGTTGCGATGTTGTAGAACTCGTCATCCCAACGGATTGGTTCGTACATGTCGTCAGACGCGATATACACTTCTGGATATTTACGCAGTACTGCAGCTAAAGCTTCTAATTCAGCTTTAGTGTAGATCATGCCTGTAGGGTTAGAAGGGCTGTTCAATACCACTAGACGAGTTTTGTCAGTGATCGCAGCTTCTAATTGTTCAGGAGTAATTTTGAAACGTTGTTCTTCACCACATTTCACAATAACTGGAACACCTTCAGCAATGATCACCATATCAGGGTAGCTTACCCAGAATGGTGCAGGGATGATGACTTCATCACCTTTGTTTAACAAAGCAAGTGCCAAGTTAAAGAATGATTGTTTACCACCACAAGAAACCAGGATCTGGTTTGCTGCATAGTCAAGGTTATTGTCACGTTTGAATTTGGCAATAATGGCTTTTTTAAGGCCTGGCGTACCGTCAACAGCGGTGTATTTGGTGAAACCGTTGTTAATCGCTGCAATTGCTGCATCTTTGATGTGTTGTGGTGTATCAAAATCTGGTTCACCTGCACCCAAGCCAATTACGTTATGACCTGCAGCTTTAAGTTCAGCAGCTTTGTTAGTCACAGCTAGCGTTGGGGACGGTTTGATGGCATTTACACGATCAGAGAGACGTACGTCCACGGCAGTATTCCTTCTTATAGGGATTAAAAAATAAAAAGCACAATATCTTAGCCTATATTGGTGCATATTAGGCAAAAGAATTTATAAAACTTTACGGAAAAAGTGTTGTAATGGCCGAAGTTTATCTTGAACTTCGATGCTAAGTTGCAGCAACTGAAGTCTTTCAGGCTAAACTTGAGATTTATAAAATATGTGAAATATAAAATAAAAAAGGCTACCTAAGGGTAACCTTTTTTGTGCACTTTCTGTAAGGATTATGCAGTAAAACGTGACAAATTTTCTTCAGGACGAGCAGTCAGGATTTCTACGCCATTTTTTGTTACTAAAAGGGTGTGCTCATACTGGGCAGATAATTTGTGATCTTTAGTCACTACCGTCCACTTGTCACCAAGCAATTTGGTTTGCCAAACACCGGCATTGACCATTGGTTCAATAGTAAAGGTCATACCTTCTTCTAAGATCATACCGGTATTTGGCTGGCCATAATGCAATACCTGTGGTTCGTCATGGAAAGTTGTGCCGATACCATGACCGCAGTATTCACGTACTACGCTAAAACGTTCAGATTCCACATATTTTTGGATCGCATGGCCGATATCACCCATGGTTGCACCTGGCTTAACCACTGCGATACCACGATACATGGCTTCTTGCGCGACTTTACATAGACGGTTCGCCAGAATAGAAGTTTCACCCCCCACGATGTACATCATGTTGGTATCGCCATGGAAACCATCTTTGATCACAGTCACGTCAATGTTCAGAATATCGCCTTTTTTCAGGATCTTGCCTTCAGAGGGAATACCGTGACAGACCACATGGTTGACTGATGTACAAATGGTGTGCTGGAAAGCAGGGCGGCCTGGCGCTGCACCATAGCCCAGACATGCTGGAATCGCATTCTGTACATTTACAATATAGTCATGACAAATCGTATCCAATTCAAGCGTTGATACACCTGGTTTGATATGCGGTTTGATCATATCCAAAACTTCTGCCGCCAGTCGTCCAGCTACACGCATCTTTTCGATATCTTCAGCGGATTTGATTAAACGACGGGGAGCTTGATAAGTAGTGTTCATGATCTCTAAAAACTTTTGGAAATTTGTGTGCGACTATGGTATAAATAGCCGCCCATTTTATCAAATGCTTTTTCGTGAATATATTTGCGTAGCTTGATGAATGGTGTATTAAAAATCCGCACATATATCGTCACATTACTCTGGGTGCCCGTAAGGGTGGAGAATGCGGATATATGGAGGCCTAACCCAAACTTTAAGGTAAAGAAAATGGCAGATTACAACGTAAGCATGCGCGACCTTCTACAAGCTGGCGCGCACTTTGGTCACCAAACTCGTTTCTGGAACCCAAAAATGCGTCAATACATCTTTGGCGCGCGTAACAAAATTCACATCATCAACCTTGAGCACACTGTTCCTGCGTTAAATGATGCTTTGAACTTCGCTAACCAGTTGGCTAGCAAAAAGAACAAAGTTTTGTTCGTTGGTACTAAACGTGCAGCTTCTGCAATCATCCGTGAGCAAGCTCAACGCGCTGGTCAACCATACGTTGATCACCGTTGGTTAGGTGGTATGTTGACTAACTGGAAAACTCTTCGTCAGTCAATCAACCGTCTAAAAGACCTTCAAACTCAATCTCAAGACGGTACTTTCGCTAAGCTTACTAAACGTGAAGCTCTTGAGCGTACTCGTGAGATGGAAAAACTTGAACGCGGTCTTGGCGGCGTTAAAAACATGGGTGGTTTACCTGATGCATTATTCGTAATCGATGTTGATCACGAAGCAATTGCAATCAAAGAAGCTAAAAACCTTGGTATTCCTGTAATCGGTATCGTTGATACAAACTCTAACCCAGACAACGTAGATTACGTTATTCCGGGTAACGACGATGCGATCCGTGCAGTTACTCTTTATGCTTCTGCTATGGCTGACGCGATTCTTGCTGGTAAAGAATATGCTCAATCACAAGCAAATGCACAAGCTAAAGCAGAAGAAGCTCCAGCTTCTGAGGCTTAATGCGTTAGACGCTAGCTTGTCATTTTTGCGACACGTGATGGTGGCAAAGTAAGCGTCGTGTATGCAGGCGGCCCATGAGAATCCTCTGGGCCGTTTCTGTTCTATAAAGAATTCATTTTCTACCGAATTTAGGAGATAAACATGACTGCAGTTACAGCAAGCATGGTTAAAGAATTGCGTGATCGTACAGGTCTTGCAATGATGGAATGTAAAAAAGCTTTGACAGAAGCGGGTGGTGACATCGAACTTGCGATCGATAACCTTCGTAAATCTGGTCAAGCAAAAGCAGCTAAAAAAGCTGGTAACATTGCTGCTGACGGCGCGATCACGATTGTTCAGGAAGGCAACAAAGCAATCCTTTTAGAAGTAAACTGTCAAACTGACTTCGTTGCTAAAGACGAAAACTTTGCTGGTTTCTCTGCTAAAGTTGCTGCTGCTGCTCTTGCTGCTGGCGAAACTGATGTTGCTAAAATCGCTGAACTTAAACTTGAAGATGGCGCTACTGTTGAAGAAGCTCGTATCGCGCTTGTTCAAAAAATCGGTGAAAACATCCAAGTACGTCGTGCGAAAATTGTTGAAGGCGAAAACCTTGCAGTTTACAAACACGGTCTTAAGATCGGTGTTGTTGTGTCTTACGCAGGTGACAACGCGACTGGTAAAGGTATTGCAATGCACGTTGCTGCGTTCAACCCGGTTGCAGTTTCTGCTGAACAAGTTCCAGCTGAGCTAATCGCGAAAGAAAAAGAAATCGCTGAAGCGAAAGCGCTTGAATCTGGCAAGCCAGCAAACATCGTTGAGAAGATGGTTGTAGGTTCTGTTGAGAAATACCTGAACGAAGTTGTTCTTGAGCGTCAACAATACGTTATCGACAACGACAAAAAAGTTGCTGAAATCCTTAAAGCAACTGGTACTACAGTTGCTCAATTCACTCGCTTTGAAGTGGGTGAAGGCATCGAGAAGAAAGCTGAAATGAGCTTTGCTGACGAAGTTGCTGCTGCTCAAGCTGCTGCTGCTCAATAATTTTTACCTAAAGGTAAAAGTTAGAAAAAAAGCCCCATTTAATGGGGCTTTTTTTATGATTAAATCATTACTTCTCAGGGAGGAATTATGGCAAATAAAACAAATATAGGGATTGGAGCAGTAATCGCACTTTTGGTTGCTGCTTATTTAGGGCTTGATCTATCTGAATCCAAGCAACAGACCCATACATTTACACCTGTACAGGAAGCTACTGAACAACATAAACAGCAGCCTGGTCGTGCAAATATGAATACGGTAGATTCGGGTGCTGCACGTATACAACAGGCTTATCAGCAAAGACAAAGTGATATTCAGGTTCAAGGTGCTGGTGAGGTGATTGCGGTATTAAAAGATGATAATGAAGGGTCTCGTCATCAGAAGTTTATTTTGGAACTGAACAATGGCCATACCGTGCTGGTCGCTCATAATATTGATCTGGCACCGCGTATTTCAAATATACAAAAAGGCGACGTGGTGGAATTTTTTGGTGAATATGAATATAGCGAAAAGGGTGGGGTCATTCATTGGACGCATCATGATCCAAGCCGAAAACATGTTGATGGCTGGCTAAAACACCAAGGAAGAACCTATCAATAAGGTTCTTCCGATTGAAATAACCGAATATAGCGTTAGATGCTCACTATTTCGCTTTTCTGGCGTTTTTTCCAGGAGGGTATAAGTTTATCTAAATAAGCATCCATACACCAAATAGGGCCAATGAGAAGGAATTGGAGGTCTTTAAAGAAAGAAGGTTTTTTGCCTTCGATTTTATGACCATAAAATTGACCAATCCACGCGAAAACAAATAATGCGACAAAAAAGCCTTTACCTACAGGCAAGATCAAAATCAGCCAAGCCATGACCAAGGTGAGTGCGGCCATCGCAACTGCAAGTACAATGTCTAAGCGAGCATAAAAAATAAAAGATAAGACTAGTAATAGGGTAGTCAGTAATGCGCTGAAATGTGCCAAGATGCCAATAATCGAAAAATAGATCGTTGGTACGCATACCCAATGAATCAGTTTGTTGGTTTTATTTTGATGACTTTCACTATATTCATCGAACCATTCAGAGATGCTTTTCATTTTTATTTTTCCTAGACTTTCAAATTACTCTAAAAATATAGTCTAGATTAAGTGTATGGTCAAAACATAGACCGTTGTTGCGTACTATCCGTAAAAGGACCAGCAGACTAAAGCAGTAAATAAGCAGAGTAGGATAATTGCAGTAGTGAGTTCGAATCGAAGCATGATGGCTCTATAAATAAAAGGTATTAAAAAAGCCACATTGTATGTGGCTTTTAAGTCAAATATGTGCAGCGTTAATTAAGAGTTTGGACCGTCTACGCGTTCAATACTTACTTTAGCAACGCCAGCATTGGTAATACCAAGACGTTTAGCAGCACCGTAAGATAAATCTACAACACGGTTGCCATGGAATGGACCGCGGTCATTTACTTTCACTACCACGCTCTTACCATTGTTCTTATTTGTCACGCGAATGTAACAGTTCAATGGCAGGCTGCGGTGAGCCGCAGTCATTGCATTCATGTCGAAAGTTTCACCGCTCGCTGTTTTACGACCATGGAACTGACGACCATACCAAGACGCTGTACCAGTCTGGCTAAATTTACGAACTGTGTTGGAAGCAACGGTGTTCAGTTTTTCAATCACTGAAGGCTCATCTTCAGGGATTTCAATTTTTGCTGCAATCGTTTCACGACGAACTTTATCGCCAGAACGCTCAGTGATTGAAAGGCTGTTTAAGTTTGTAAAGTTTGAATTGAAGCTTTGAGCTTCACGATTCAAAACACGTGTCGCAACACGCGAACGGTCATGATCATTATTTAATGATGATGACTGGACCAATTCTGCCTGCGACTGCGTCAGCGTCACGGTCGTGGCAATGGCCATTAAGTATTTGATTGAAGAATGCATCGAATCAACTCCTAGCAGCGGGTTCAAAAGGTTAGTCTAAAGTACTGAAAAACCAAGTAAACGAGCCTGATATTTAACTTATGCAACTACATTTGACGAAATGGATGATATTCATGCCAGCAATAGCCTGTCTAGTCTTTAATTAAAATAGTCTTGGAAAGAACGTAAAATAAACAATAAATGGTTAAAAAATGATCAAAATTGTAACAAGGTATGAGAAAAGCCCATAATTTGAACTATTTCTCATAAAAATTTGTTGACTTTTGTGTCTTGCGGTAAAGAAGAGTCTTATCTGCTCACGATTTCTGTACCTAATAACCACAAGGCAGTGGCGTACATTCGGCTGCGATTATAGGTGGTAATCACCTGAAAATTTGGATAAGTAATGTAGTAAATCGATCCATAATTTTCTTGCAATTGAATGACATTGACCAAATCCAGATCGTCGATTTTTACGATCGGATTCATAGGACTGATTCCTTGGTTTTTCAATACACCATAGGGTGTTGGTTGGGTCAGGTCCTTGGCAATGACCATCTCTGGATTTGAACCGGTATAACGTGCAGGGAAAGCAATTGGCTGGTTGCGTTGCCAGCCATGTTGAGCCAGATAATTGGCAATCGAACCAATAGCATCCACAGCAGAGTTACGAAGGTCAATATGACCATTGCCATCATAGTCCACACCAAACTTCGGAATATTGCTTGGCATAAACTGGGGATAACCGATCGCACCGGCATAAGAACCGACTACAGAATTGGTTGGCACTCCATCTTTATACGACCAGGCAATCAGAGCAGAAAGCTCATCCTGAAAGTATTCATTGCGGCGGTCACCATTAAATCCAAGAGTGGCTAAAGCATCACGGGTAATAAAAGAGCCTTTATTGCTACCAAAACCGGTTTCTACTCCAAGAATCCCAAGAATAATCGCCTGTGGTACACCAAACTGTTGTTCAGCGCGATTCAGGGTATCGGCATACTGCTGTTTAAAGCGTACACCACGCTGAATCGTACTCTCAGCCAGAAAATTGGTTTTATAGCTATACCACGGTTTACTTTCACCTGGACGGCTCATGATGCTCAGCACATTGGGTAAATTGCGTGTGCCATTCATGGCCCAGTCAATCTGCTCATTACTTAAACCATACTGTTGCATGGTTTTGATTTTAAAAGCGGAATAAGACGGATGCGTTTGGAAATCATTGGCTTGGCTAAAACTACTAAAACTAAATGCAGCGAGTACCAGAGAAAGTTGTTTAAGTTTTTTATAAAAATGTGGTTTTAACATCTGACAGTGATTTCCAATTTCATGAATGAGTTGGCAATAGGAGCATCCTGTAATTCTATTTATGCCTGAAAAAAAGAGGCAAAAAATCGATAAAATCTTGTAAACAGAACACAATTGCTCAGAACCATTAAAGATAACATTGACTGGATAATGACATCCAACCGCTTTGACAAAAAGAGACAAAGTATGGTTATTTTTAAGGCATTTTTCTTGTGAAAAGGCATTTACTGTAACAAGTTATTTCATCGGTAATAATAAAGCCCGACATCGGTCAGGCTTTTTTATCAATTGATATTAAGAATAGAACAAAGTATCGTGGTATTCCGCCATGGCTTTCAGTTCATCCTTGGTTAATTTCAGGATGATTTTATCAGCAGCAATGTTGATTGCCTTGATCACTGCAGAAGCGCCGATATCCGCTGCTTTGCGTTTGATCATGCCCAGATCCAGGGTTTTGTTGAAATCCACCATAAAATGACGCACAGTCGCTTCACCAAACTCCTTGTAGAGGTTGCTCAAGGTCTGTTTGTCGATTTCATTGCCTGCTTTCACTTCAGCAAACTGATACTTCAGGTTAGTAACCAGGTTGGCATCCAGAGATTCGCCGATGCGGAAGTTACCTTTAGGATCCTTAAACAGACTGCGTTCAGAAAAGGCAATGGATTCACGTACCACATCATTGGGAGCTTTGCCCAATAACTGCTTGAGCAAGACTGCTACCGTGGACTTGATATATCCTGCCAGTTTTTCCGCAGTATCACGCTTATCACTTGCCGGGAACTTGCGTACAAGTTCAGTCAGAATGGCATCAATGATTTCATCATTAATCATTAATGCGGTCTTGTCACGAAATGGATACAGCGGTTCGCTGGAGTTTTTATTTTTCTGTGCAGTCTGAATTGTATTTAAAAGTTCTGCTGAAGGAACAAATCCAAAAAAAGGCATCGTTAAACCTCAATGTTTCTTATTGTCGCGCTAAACGAATAGGGCGAGGCATCCATGTAGAGTCCGATACACGACAAGGGTTGATATCCAATCCACCACGGCGTGTATAGGTCGCATATACCATCAGCTTTTCTGGTTTTAGATTTTGCCAGATATCGGCAAACATCTGTTCCACACATTGTTCGTGGAAACCGTTGTGCTGACGATAAGAAATAATATAAGCCAAAATACTCTTATAACAAGGTTTTTGACCTTGATAGCGTATAAATACTGTACCCCAGTCCGGTTGTCCAGTGACTGGGCAGTTACTTCTTAATAAATGTGAATACAGCTGAACTTCGACATTTTCATCGCTTTGATCATCCAGAGCCAATAACGTCGCATCAGGATGATTTTCCAGACGCTCTGGAGTTAGTTCATCCAGGCAGACTCCTTCAAGCTTGGCAATTTCCAGCTCATCTACATGGAACAGGTCCAGTTTCACGTCCGCTTCAGCGGCTTTGGAAAGATCCTGTTCAACTGTCGCAATAAAAGCTGCTTTAGACTCAAACTTGGCAAAATTCAGGCTATTGAAATACAACTTAAGCGATTTGGATTCGATCAAATTAGGAGAAGACGCGGGTAAAGTCATTCGGCCAATGGCAACTTGCGGTACACCGGCAGCATTTAACCAGGATATTTCAAAAATATGCCACCAGTCTTTGCCCTGTTGAATGGCTTGCACATGGGCATATTTTTCACGCGCAGGCGCACGTGAAATCGGGTACAGAATCTCCGGTTGATATTCTGTTGGATAGTTGGTGTCTTTACCAAGAAGAGAATGTTCTACACTCATTATTCACGCATTCCTGAACCACGAGACAATAAATAGTAAGCAATACCGTATAACACAGCACACCAGAAGGTAATCACAACCAATGAAATGGAAACATTGACATCGCTATGACCTAAAATGCCGAAACGGAATGCATTTACCATATAAACGATCGGGTTAATTAAAGAGAGATTTTGCCAAAAAGGGCTTAAAACACTGATGGCATAGAATACACCACCTAAATAAGTCAGGGGAGTCAGCACAAAAGTGGGGATAATCGAGATATCATCAAAGGATTTGGCATAAACTGCATTAATAAAGCCACCCAATGAAAACAGTAGTGAAGTAACCAGTACGGTATATATAGTGACGAACCAGTTAGTAATATATAAGTCTGTAAAGAACAGACTCATGCTGGTTACAATAATTGCCACCAAAATACCACGAGCCACGCCGCCTAGAACATAGCCCCAGAGGATTGCATGGAGTGGAACCGGACTCATAATCAGTTCTTCAATGCTCTTCTGAAACTTGGAGCTAAAGAAACTGGAAGATACGTTGGCATAGCTGTTGGTAATTACGGCCATCATAATCAAACCAGGTACAATGAACTGCATATAGCTAAAGCCGCCCATTTCTCCAATCCGCGAACCCACCAGATTACCAAAAATGACGAAATATAAAGTCATGGTAATGGCAGGCGGAAGCAAGGTTTGTGGCCAGATCCGCATAAAGCGGCGGATTTCTTTATAAATGATGGTATAGAGGGCAACGCTAAGTTGATTTAAATTCATTGCGCAGCTCCATTGAGGTTTTTCTCAACCATTTTCACAAACAATTCTTCAAGACGATTGGATTTGTTACGCATACTACGTACTTGGATATTTTGTGATTCGAGTAATTGGAATAGCTCATTCATGCTATGTGCTTTATCTAAGGTAACTTCCAATGTCATTGGATCAACCAGATTAAACTTCACCCCTATAATGTCGAGATGGAAAGGTTCAATTGGCTCAGCCAGATCGAAGATAAAGGATTCTTCATTCAGCTGATTGAGGAAGTTCTTCATGGTGGTGTCTTCTTTAATGACACCACGGTCAATGATTGCGATCCGGCGACACAGCATCTCTGCTTCTTCTAAGTAGTGTGTGGTCAAAATGATTGATGTGCCTTTATTGTTCATCTCATTCAGGAAGTCCCACATTGAGCGACGCAGTTCAATATCGACACCCGCAGTTGGTTCATCCAGAATTAACAGTTTTGGTTCATGCATCATGGCACGGGCGATCATCAGACGACGTTTCATCCCGCCTGAAAGCATACGTGCTTGTGTAGCGCGTTTTTCCCACAAACCCAGTTTGTTTAAATATTCTTCGGCACGTTCTTGCGCGATTTTCTTTGGAATACCGTAATAGCCTGCCTGCGTGACAAGGATGTCAAACGTTTTCTCAAACTGGGAGAAGTTGAATTCTTGGGGTACTACGCCTAAACACTGTTTCGCTTCAGAAGGATGGGTATCTAGGTTGTGACCAAAAATCTCAACAGTCCCTGAGGTTTTTCTTGTTAAGGAACTAATGATGCCGATGGTTGTAGATTTACCTGCACCATTCGGGCCGAGCAGGGCATAAAACTCACCCTCTGGTACATCCAGATTAATACCTTTTAATGCTTGAAAGCCATTGCGATAGGTCTTTGACAAATCCCTTAAGGTCAATGCATCAGTCATGGAGATCTCAAATGGTGAAAAATTGAGATATTGTGAGTGATCTGTATAAATAAGCCAAGTGATTGAGTGGGAATTCTTTTATAAAGGTGTGAGAGGATTGTTCAAAGCGTAGTCACTAAAGTCACTGACTTATATATAGTTGCTTTACCTTACGGTTTTTTTTGTTATGATGTGCATCGCGCGCTCATAGCTCAACTGGATAGAGTACAGGTCTCCGAAGCCTGTGGCGTGGGTTCGAGTCCCGCTGAGCGCACCATTTTCTTGTCTGATCACATCCGAATTAATCCTAATATTATTAAAAATTAATAACTTATATCTGCCTATTGTCCGATAATGTCCGAAGGCGTTTTAGGATACCGCAAGTTTTTACGGTATTTTTTACGGTACATTCTGTTTCTTGAAAAAATATACCGTAAAAATGCCTAAACTCGTTATTAGTCTTACAGACTCAAAAATTAAATCTGCAATATCAATGCAAAAGAAATCATTTGAAAAAAATATTAAGCTTTCAGATGGTGGTGGCCTTTATCTGTTATTAGATAAAAAAGGCGGGGCATACTGGCGTTTTGATTATATTCGCCCAATTACAAAGAAAAGAGCCACTATAGCTATTGGTGTATATCCAAGCTGTACATTGGCATCAGCACGTGCAAAAAGAAGTGAGTTCAGAGAGCAGCTTGCTCAGAATATTGATCCTACCATTCAGAAAAAGCGTGAAAATGAAACAACCCAATATAAAAAAAATACTTTCAAGGTGATTGCAGATGAATACCGTAAAACTGAAGAGTTAGAGCCGAGTACTCAGCGAAGAAATCAATTTGTTTGGGATAAATTATATGCTGCTCTTGGTGATCAAGTTATTACTGAAATAACGCCTACACAAGTTTTGGAAGTATGTCGTATTTACGAGCGTCAAGGCAAAACAGATTCTGCAAAGCGAATGAGAAGTAAAGCATCTCAAGTCTTTCGTTATGCAATCTCTTTAAGTTTGTGTCAATTTAATGTCGCTGATCAAATTAGTGGTGTTTTGAAAGTAGGCAAAACTAAGCATAGAGCTGCTATCACTGACGAACAGCAGTTAGGGCAGCTACTCAACAATATAAATAAAAATGTAGGGCGTGGTGATATCGTCATTGATTACGCTGTGAAAATCTTACCTCATGTATTTGTGCGTCCTGGAGAATTGCGAGCAGCAAAATGGGCTGATATCGATTTTGAAAATAAAACATGGAGTTATACACCATCCAAAACAAAGAATCAGACCGCTTTACAACATATAGTTCCTTTGTCTGATCAAGTGTTAAAGATGTTTCAAGAGCTATATTACATTACCGGACATGCAGAATATTGTTTTGTATCTATGCGCGATAAAACTAAAACTATCAGTGAATCGACAATTAATAAGCGTTTGAAACAATATGGCTTTGAAAATGGAGAGACGACTGGGCACGGATTCCGAGCAACTGCCAGAACCTTATTGGATGAAGTTTTAAAATTTCCTATTGAGCGTATAGAGCAGCAGCTTGCTCATCAGGTTAGGGATATGCACGGAAGGGCATACAACCGTACAAAGTATTTGGAAGAGCGCAAAGGCATGATGCAAGCATGGTCTGATTATTTAGATCAATTGGTCTGTAAATCTAAAGACTGATCAGTGAGTTTTGGAGTACAAGCGAATTCAGTTTCCGCCATCTCCACCAAAATTCAATTCAGAGATGTTCGACTGAATGTAAAAAAGCCCTTAAATTCAATGTTTAAGGGCTTTTTTATTGGCTGTATTGTCCGATCCTGTCCTAAGCTGTGTGACCCAATTTTTGCCTTCTGCGGGTAATAATTGGGAAAATTTACCCAATTATTTTTAGTCTAGATAAAGGGTGAATACAGATGAAACTCACAGATACAGAATGCAGAAAAGCGCAACCACAAGATAAAAGATATCGTCTTTCGGATGAGAATGGGCTGTCGCTTCTGGTGATGCCGGCAGGGCAAAAATATTGGAATGTACGCTATACCGTTCATGGTGAGCGCAAGTCAGAGTCACTGGGTCCATATCCTGATATGAGCTTAAAGAAAGCAAGAGAGCTTGCCCTTGACCTGAAATACAAGCATTCTAAGTCAGTCTTATACGAAGACATCAAGCCATTTTTTAAAGAGGTGGCAGAAGATTGGTTTGATAATCAAAGAGAGACTTGGTCATCTAAACATATTAGTAATGTACGAGCTTCTTTGGACGAGCTTTACTGTACACTTGCAAATAAACGAATCAATCAGATTCAAGCACCTGAGATCTTGCAGGTTATTAAAAAAAATTGAAGCTAGAGGTTCTACTGAAGTAGCTAAACGTACGCTATCTCGATGCGGTATGGTGATGAAATATGCCATAGCCCACGGCTACCGATATGACAATCCAGCCAGTGATTTGGTTTATGCGCTTAAGAATAAAAAAGTGAAGAATTTAGCGTCATTACCTGAAAGTGAAATGCCTGAATTTCTTAGAAGGATTAAAGCCTATCCAGCAGATGCTCAGACTCACCATGCAATCATTCTTGTTATGTTGACTGGCGTTCGAGTAAGTGAGTTGTTGCAAGCACGTTGGGAAGAATTTGATCTTGAAGAACGTAAGTGGGATATCCCTGCTGAGCGTATGAAGAACGGTTTACCCCATCGTGTACCTTTAACAGATATGATGATTGATGAGCTTCAGGCGCTACGTTTGACACACAACCAAGATCTATTATTCCCACACAGATTAAATAATAAAGAACCTATGCGTAGTGAATCAATTTTAGCTGTCATTAAGCGTTCTGGTTATACAGGTCGAATGACAACTCATGGGTTTAGATCTTTGTTTAGTACTGTGCTAAATGAATCAAATTTGTTTAATTCGGATGCAATTGAACGTCAGCTTGCCCATGTGCCACAGAACCGCATTCGTTCTGCATATAACCGAGCACAGTATTGGGATGAGCGTGTAAAGATTATGGAGTGGTATAGTGAAGTAGTTAATAAATGGACTACCGGTGGGTGTAATTAAACGTAATTGGTGTGATTCTATAAGTGCAAGACTTTATAGTGCTAGTTTTTGCCTAGTTTACAGGTTTCTGATTTTATTCTTGGTAATTTGGGGTATTAAAGATTTTCGATAATATTTGTTTTATCTAATCTATTAATACCCTTTAATAATTATAATAATTTTTTATTCTTCTTTATAAAAAGCAACGTGTTGATCAAAGCCTAAATCTTCATTTAAATTTGACTGATTTTTCATTATCAAAAGTTGTTTTTGTTTCTCACATTCGTTTCTAAATTGATTTTCAATCTGACTAATTACCTCGGGTGTAAGAGTTTTATCTATGGACTGTTGATCTTCTTCGGAAATCTCACCCAAAGAAACCTTAATTTTTTGCAATTCAAGAGTTTTGCTTACTGCTATTTGTATTAAGTATTCCTCATATTCTTTTGCAGATCGGCTCATATTTTCTTGGATGGTGTTTTTTTGCTGCTCAAGCTTGGTTTTAATTTGAGAAATTTCTTCATCCTTTAATTCGAGCTGTTTCCTTAAAATAGAATCATTACTTTTGCTTTTCTCCTTTTTGAGAGTTGATATTATTTTATTTTTATCTGTTAATTGTGAGTTTTGCCTATCAATTAAAAACTCTAAACAGTTTTTAAGGCTTTTAAATTTATATTTTTCTTTAATTTCATCAAGTTCTTTTAATGTCTTTTGATCGAGTGTGATTTGTTTAATGACACAATTATTTTCTTTGTTTTTGTGGTTGTATTTAAATAAAAGGAACTTCTTTTTTAAAATTTGAAAATGTTCATCATTGGTTTCAACAATATATTTCTCAGTTTCAAATTTTAGAAGATTTGGTAATAGTTGATTTATATGAACTGACTGAGATTGGCTATGTTGAGAAGAAAGGTCTTTATTACTATTTGGTCTAGTCTGTTGATAATTTGTAGATTGGTAACAATCCTTTTTTCCTGGCGACACAGTCTTTCTTATTTGATCTGGATTTAGGCTGTGTTCCATATCTAAGAATTCTTTTTTTAAATCTGTGTAAGAAGATAACCATTTCTCTAGAGTTAAATGCGGTCGTGCCATTGTTAATTTTCATTAATATTTACTTAATATTAATGTATAGCATAAATAAAAATTAAGTAAATATTAATTAAATGATAATTATAAAAACACCGATTATCAATTATTATTTTGTGCCTATCACGTTTAGTGTATGATACCTATGCCTGAGATATAGGTTAATTAAGTAGAGAATTTTATTGTGGATCGTAAGATTTCTGAGCAGCATTTCTTAACCCTATTTATGGCTTTCTATCAGAGGGTGGAAGGGCAACTTTCAGTCTACGCCGTTTGGGCGTTAATTAATTTTATAAGAAATTTTGGAGCTGAGAGTACATCATTACCGCTTGCCCAATTGGCTAAAGCCACTGGCATACAGACTAAAAAATTACGGGTTGTATTGAATGAATTGGAACAGCATGGAATATTAAAAATAGATTTCCCTGAGGCGGGGAAACGTGCCAAAGTCCGTCACTTACAGCTTAATCTTGCTTATATTAGCGATGATTTAATAATGCCTGTTGATAGCATTGATAATATTATTAAAAGAATGTCAAAAAAAATTCCTTTATTAAAGTTTCTTAAATTTTTATTTATAAAAAGTGCTCAGATAAAAATCAGCAATTTACCTAAAAAAACAGAGGCTGATTGCAATCTTGATTATCGAAGTTATCTTGTTTTATTGCGGTTAATTTATGGTGCAGATTCGTTTGGGATTGTTGTAGGGTGTGGAATTGGTGAAATCGAGCGGGCAACGGGTTTAAACAAACAATCTATTTATCGGGCTATACAGCAGCTTAAACAATTCGGATTTATTCGATGTCAGGCAAATGGAGCAATTCGAAATAGTTTTATTCAGACAGAGTCTCCAATTTACGCTTTGAACCTTTCACATACATTTTGGGGTGATGCTGCAATTTACGGCAGATTTTATATTTTAAAATACCCACAGCCACATGTTTTTGAAGTTCAGAAGGTAGCCTCTATTTTTACTCTACTTGATCAAAAGGGTGACTTATTTTTAAACAATGAAAGCGAACATTCAGATACTGGTTTTAATATTCTAAAATATAAAAATAACTATTTGCTGTGTGATCCTTTATGTTGGATGAAGCCTGTTTTACACGAAAAGAATAATAATTTTAATGTAATACAGAGAGCGCAAGTCATGAAATTCTTCGATCATTATTTAGAATTAAAGCAATTGCATCCTGAGAATTCATTATCCACTACTTTTAATTTAAAGCCTCATGAAAATATTCTGGATGATGAGGTGGCTTTAGACAGTTTAGAATCTACCAAGTCTATAAAACTCAGTGGAATGCATAACCGCTTAGGTCTTTTTCAAAGTTTACTTGAGCAATGGTGCTGTCAGATCTATAGCCAGAATAAATCTTTTTTTCTCTGTACACGACAAATTTCACAGAACCCTTATCCTATCAGGATTCTGCTTTCTTAAAATTGCCAAAATTTCCTTAAACTCTTCTTTTTTCCCAAAACCAATTAAACGCTGAATCGCCATTTGAACATAGTCTAAACCATAGCGAAATAAACTCATTGAGAGTCGTCCATGCTTCTTTATTTTTATCGCTTTTTTTTGATTATGTTGCCATTCACCCGTTAAGTAACACCAACAGAAGCTTATAGCTAACACCGCAATCAATTTTTTCACTCGTCTAGGGTCTGTCAAGCGCGTATTTTCAAGATTAAACCCGCGTCCTTTGAGACAACTGAATAAGGTTTCAATTTCCCAGCGTAATGCATAATCCTGAATAGCATTGGCATTAAACTGAGGAGAAACGACGAGTAAAAGCTCTCCATTTTCTAACTGTAGTGCACTTATATATAGTTTCACCCGACCAACCAAAATCCGTCGTTTACGACATTCAATTTGACCAACTTTAAGATGGCGAAATAAATCACTAATTTTATGATTCTTTCCTAAATGATTGGTGACAATGAAGTTTTTTTAACACGAATGCAGAAGTTGATGTCTTGTTCAATTAACCATGTAAACCACTGCTCACCGATAAACTCTCTGTCTGCGAACACATTCACAATACGGTCTTTACCAAAAATGGCTATAAAGCGTTGAATCAAAGCAATACGCTCTTTCGTATCTGAATTTCCACGTTTATTAAGCAATGTCCAAAGGATAGGTATCGCTATTCCACGATAAACGATTGCGAGCATCAGGATATTAATATTTCGTTTTCCCCATTTCCAATTGGTTCTATCTAAAGTCAGTTGCACTTGGTCGAATGAAAACATATTGAAAATCAACTGAGAAATTTGACGATAATCAAAATACTGACCTGCAAAGAAGCGCTGCATACGTCGATAAAATGATTGTGGTAAACACTTGATGGGCAAGGCTTTAGATGCAGAAGAAAGATTACATGTTTGCTTTAAAATAATCACAAGCATGATGAGCGCAAAGCACTTTAAATGTGACTTGTTCCATTTTAGAGATTTGTTTAAGATAAGATATAACTCATTGAGATGTGTCATAGTATTCGTCGTTAGAAAACAATTATTGTGACATTATTTCAATGAGTTATCTATTTTTGTCGTGTACAGAGCAAACAAATGAATTTACTTAGTGATAAGAACGTTGCAATAATTGGTGGTGGACCCGTTGGACTGACTATGGCAAAATTATTACAGCAAAACGGCATAGACGTTTCAGTTTACGAAAGAGACAACGACCGAGAGGCAAGAATTTTTGGTGGAACCCTTGACCTACACAAAGGTTCAGGTCAGGAAGCAATGAAAAAAGCGGGATTGTTACAAACTTATTATGACTTAGCCTTACCAATGGGTGTAAATATTGCTGATGAAAAAGGCAATATTTTATCCACAAAAAATGTAAAGCCCGAAAATCGATTTGACAATCCTGAAATAAACAGAAATGACTTAAGGGCTATCTTGTTGAATAGTTTAGAAAACGACACGGTTATTTGGGATAGAAAACTTGTTATGCTTGAACCTGGTAAGAAGAAGTGGACACTAACTTTTGAGAATAAACCGAGTGAAACAGCAGATTTGGTTATTCTTGCCAATGGTGGAATGTCGAAAATAAGGAGCTTTGTTACCGACACGCAAGTTGAAGAAACCGGTACTTTCAACATCCAAGCTGATATTCTTCAACCGGAAATAAACTGTCCCGGATTTTTTCAGCTATGCAACGGCAACCGATTAATGGCGGGACATCAGGGCATTTTATTGTTTGCCAATCCCAATAATAATGGTGCATTGTATTTAGGAATTAGTTTTAAAACGCCCGATGAATGGAAAAATAAAATTCCCTTAGATTTTCAGGACAGAAACAGCGTTGCCGATTTTTTATTGAAAAGATTTTCCAAATGGAGTGAAGTTTACAAACAATTAATACGTTCGGTATCAACATTTCAATGCTTGCCCACAAGGAAATTTCCTTTGAACAATGATTGGAAAAGTAACCGTCCATTACCCATAACAATGATTGGCGATGCTGCTCATTTGATGTCGCCTTTTGCAGGACAGGGTGTAAATACGGGATTATTGGATGCTTTGATATTGTCTGAAAACCTTACAAACGGAGAATTTACAAGTATTGAAAATGCCATCGAAAACTACGAACAACAAATGTTTGTTTATGCAAAAGATACGCAGGACGAATCGACAGAAAACGAAACCGAAATGTTTAGTCCCAATTTTTCGTTTCAAAAATTATTGAATCTATAAACAGTAAGAAAAAACGGCTACTAACAAGCAGTTTTGCAATAGTGGGGCAGAAGTGCAAAATTGAACTTGTGTGCTTCTATCAACTTTTGTACATTAGCTGCCAGTTTAAGATGGGTGCATTTGAGTATGCCCAAAGGAGCCCGCAAGTATGCGCAGGACGAAGCCAGTAGCCGCGCCGATGGTGGCGCGGGTCTATCTGCGCGTCAGCACCGACGCGCAGGACTTGGAACGCCAAGAGGCGATCACTACGGCCGCGAAGGCCGCCGGCTACTACGTCGCCGGCATCTACCGTGAGAAGGCATCCGGCGCACGCGCCGACCGGCCTGAGCTGCTGCGCATGATCGGCGACCTACAGCCCGGCGAGGTGGTCATTGCCGAGAAGATCGACCGCATCAGCCGCCTACCTTTGCCCGAGGCCGAGCGCCTGGTGGCCTCGATACAGGCCAAAGGCGCACGCCTGGCCGTCCCTGGCGTGGTCGATCTATCCGACCTGGCGGCCGAGGCCCAGGGCGTCGCCAAGATCGTGCTGGAAGCCGTGCAGATCATGCTTTTTCGCCTGGCCTTGCAGATGGCCCGCGACGACTACGAGGACAGGCGCGAACGCCAGCGCCAAGGCATTGAGTTGGCCCGCCAGGCCGGGCGGTACAAGGGCCGCCGTGCTGATCCGAAGCGCCGCGCCCAAGTTGTCGCGCTGCGCAAGTCCGGCTACAGCATCAACAAGACCGCCGAGCTGGCCGGGTACAGTGCGGCCCAGGTGAAACGGATATGGGCCGAGGTCAGCCAGGCCGAAGCGAAGCAGCACGGCGCGTTCGTGGAGGACGCATTGACGGAAGCCGATGCCCTGGCCGCTGTCGGCCAGGATGAGCGCCAGGAGGAAAGGGCATGAAGAAGCCGAACCAAGACGACGAGCCGTTTTTCATCACCGAGGAGATTGCGGCCGAAATGATCGCCGGCGGCTATGAGTTCGAGCTGCCGCCCATTCCTTGCACCATCCGCCTACGCGACGTGCTGGAGCGCATGACCGATGCTGAGCTAGCATTGCAGCCGGGCGAGATCGCCGACCAGGAGCGTGAACGCTGCCGGCGCAAGCCGTGTTCAACCTCATGATCTGGTCATGGTATTTTTCATGGCACTGAGCCTGATAGTTCTTGCAAATTGTTGTCACTAAAGGGTTTTGTGTGCTTGTTTACAATCGAGTGGGAGTGACGGGCACTGGCTGGCAATGTCTAGCAACGGCAGGCATTTCGGCTGAGGGTAAAAGAACTTTCCGCTAAGCGATAGACTGTATGTAAACACAGTATTGCAAGGACGCGGAACATGCCTCATGTGGCGGCCAGGACGGCCAGCCGGGATCGGGATACTGGTCGTTACCAGAGCCACCGACCCGAGCAAACCCTTCTCTATCAGATCGTTGACGAGTATTACCCGGCATTCGCTGCGAGTCTTGCCACGCCGAGCACCTGGTCGCTTTCAGCTGTAAGCGTCGCGGTTTCTGCCCGAGCTGTGGGGCGCGGCGGATGGCCGAAAGTGCCGCCTTGCTGGTTGATGAAGTACTGCCTGAACAACCCATGCGTCAGTGGGTGTTGAGCTTCCCGTTTCAGCTGCGTTTCCTGTTTGCCAGCCGGCCCGAGATCATGGGGTGGGTGCTGGGCATCGTTTACCGCGTCATTGCCACGCACCTGGTCAAGAAAGCGGGCCATACCCACCAAGTGGCCAAGACGGGCGCGGTCACCCTGATCCAGCGTTTTGGATCGGCGCTCAATCTGAATGTTCACTTCCACATGCTGTTTCTCGACGGTGTGTATGTCGAGCAATCCCACGGCTCAGCGCGTTTCCGCTGGGTCAAGGCGCCGACCAGCCCAGAGCTCACCCAGCTGACGCACACCATCGCCCACCGGGTGGGTCGCTATCTGGAACGGCAAGGCCTGCTGGAACGGGATGTCGAAAACAGCTATCTGGCCTCGGATGCGGTGGATGACGACCCGATGACACCCCTGCTGGGGCACTCGATCACTTACCGTATCGCTGTCGGTTCACAGGCGGGGCGAAAGGTGTTCACTTTGCAAACTCTGCCGACCAGTGGTGATCCGTTCGGTGACGGGATTGGCAAGGTAGCCGGGTCCAGCCTGCACGCCGGCGTGGCGGCCAGGGCCGATGAACGCAAGAAGCTCGAACGGCTGTGCCGGTACATCAGCCGCCCGGCGGTATCCGAGAAGCGGCTGTCGTTAACACGAGGCGGCAACGTGCGCTACCAGCTCAAGACGCCGTACCGGGACGGCACCACGCACGTCATTTTCGAACCATTGGATTTCATTGCAAGGCTGGCCGCCCTGGTACCGAAGCCCAGAGTCAACCTAACCCGCTTCCACGGGGTGTTCGCACCCAACAGTCGGCACCGGGCGTTGGTCACGCCGGCAAAACGGGGCAGGGGCAACAAGGTCAGGGTGGCTGATGAACCGGCAACACCAGCACAACGGCGAGCGTCGATGACATGGGCGCAACGGCTCAAGCGTGTTTTCAATATCGACATCGAGACCTGCAGCGGCTGCGGCGGCGCCATGAAAGTCATCGCCTGCATTGAAGACCCTATAGTGATCAAGCAGATCCTTGATCACCTGAAGCACAAAGCCGAAACCAGCGGGACCAGGGCGTTACCCGAAAGCCGGGCGCCACCGGCTGAGCTGCTCCTGGGTCTGTTTGACTGACGAGCCTGAAGGCCAACGATACCAATCAAAATGCTGCGTTCACAGCGCCGCGGCAGGGATCCGCCGTGCTGGTTGTCGGAAAAGGAGCCGCTAGTGGGAAAGAGGAGGGTAAATTTTCAGCGTTGCTGGCTCCCCGTCAGCCGGATTGGGTTGCATCGCAGGGGTGTCGAAAGAGTCAACTGCGGTCCAAAGCTGTTGGACTTGGGTGAAAAGGGCGTTTATTCTTCCTATACGTTGTCGGCAGCGGGCCAAAAAGGAATACGTCCATGCCCATCGAGGTGAAACCGGCTGTGAGCGCGGGTTCAAGCATATAGCCCGACAGGCGCGTATCCTTGCCGATCACGACACGATGGCGGTGGTCACCGCGACGAAAGACACGGCCAGCCGCCATGCCGACGCGCAAGGCGGTTTCCGCCGTCATCGCGCCTTCGTTGGCTTTGCCACGAATACCGTCTGTGCCGAAATATTTGCGCACCATAAGGTCGATTATCCTGTCGTCGGGTCGCCCTCAAAGGGGACATGCCTGCTGAACCGCGAATATAGAGAAATATCCCGAATGTGCAGTTAACGAATTCTTGCGGTTTCTTTCAGCGCCGCCAATACCGCCAGCCCGTCGCGCAAGGGGCGCGGCTCGTGTGTGCGGATGAAGTCAGCTCCACCTGCGGCGGCGGCAAGCTCTGCAGCGAGTGTCGCGGCCCCGACATCCCCCGGACCACGGCCTGTGAGCGCGCGCAGAAAGGATTTGCGCGAAACAGACAGAAGCACCGGCAAATCGAAGCGCAGCCGCAATTCATCGAACCGCGCCAGCACCGAGAGCGAGGTTTCGGGAGCAGCCCCCAGAAAAAACCCCATGCCGGGATCAAGGACAAGGCGGTTGCGTTTGATACCGGCACCCGTCAGCGCCGCGATGCGCGCGTCAAAGAACGCCGCAATGTGATCCATGATGTCGCCAGCGGGTGCCTCGCGCCGATCTGCCTGCCCGTCTTGCACCGAATGCATAACGACGAGTTTGGCAGATGATTTCGCCAATTGCGGATAGAACGCAGCGTCTGGAAAACCGCGAATATCATTGAGATAGGCCACACCACGCGACAAGGCATAGGCTTGCGTCGCGGGTTGATAACTGTCGAGCGAGACGGGAATGCCATCTGCCTTGAGCGCGTCCAGCACCGGCGCGATACGCGCGATTTCTGTGTCGGACGAAACAGGCGCGGCGTCGGGATTGCTGGATGCCGGACCGAGGTCGATCACATCTGCCCCCTCGGCCATCAGCTTACGCGCCTGCGCAATGGCTGCGTCTGGCGCCAGATACCGGCCTCCATCGGAGAAACTGTCCGAGGTTATGTTGACGATGCCGAAAATGATGAGCGATTTATTCATGGGGGCTTCTATAATAATCTCTGTACACGACAAAAATAGATAACTCATTGAAATAATGTCACAATAATTGTTTTCTAACGACGAATACTATGACACATCTCAATGAGTTATATCTTATCTTAAACAAATCTCTAAAATGGAACAAGTCACATTTAAAGTGCTTTGCGCTCATCATGCTTGTGATTATTTTAAAGCAAACATGTAATCTTTCTTCTGCATCTAAAGCCTTGCCCATCAAGTGTTTACCACAATCATTTTATCGACGTATGCAGCGCTTCTTTGCAGGTCAGTATTTTGATTATCGTCAAATTTCTCAGTTGATTTTCAATATGTTTTCATTCGACCAAGTGCAACTGACTTTAGATAGAACCAATTGGAAATGGGGAAAACGAAATATTAATATCCTGATGCTCGCAATCGTTTATCGTGGAATAGCGATACCTATCCTTTGGACATTGCTTAATAAACGTGGAAATTCAGATACGAAAGAGCGTATTGCTTTGATTCAACGCTTTATAGCCATTTTTGGTAAAGACCGTATTGTGAATGTGTTCGCAGACAGAGAGTTTATCGGTGAGCAGTGGTTTACATGGTTAATTGAACAAGACATCAACTTCTGCATTCGTGTTAAAAAAACTTCATTGTCACCAATCATTTAGGAAAGAATCATAAAATTAGTGATTTATTTCGCCATCTTAAAGTTGGTCAAATTGAATGTCGTAAACGACGGATTTTGGTTGGTCGGGTGAAACTATATATAAGTGCACTACAGTTAGAAAATGGAGAGCTTTTACTCGTCGTTTCTCCTCAGTTTAATGCCAATGCTATTCAGGATTATGCATTACGCTGGGAAATTGAAACCTTATTCAGTTGTCTCAAAGGACGCGGGTTTAATCTTGAAAATACGCGCTTGACAGACCCTAGACGAGTGAAAAAATTGATTGCGGTGTTAGCTATAAGCTTCTGTTGGTGTTACTTAACGGGTGAATGGCAACATAATCAAAAAAAAGCGATAAAAATAAAGAAGCATGGACGACTCTCAATGAGTTTATTTCGCTATGGTTTAGACTATGTTCAAATGGCGATTCAGCGTTTAATTGGTTTTGGGAAAAAAGAAGAGTTTAAGGAAATTTTGGCAATTTTAAGAAAGCAGAATCCTGATAGGATAAGGGTTCTGTGAAATTTGTCGTGTACAGAGAGATTTTTTACAATTGCAGGAGAAAGAGGACGATGCTGATCTAATTTTGTTTTTAAGGCATCTATATTGTCAAACATAACTTTCACCCTGAAGTTGTACTCTTGAATGATACATGAAAAAAACAAATATAAAAAAGTAATGTTATAACATATCTTTTAATATTGAATGCATACGTGTTAAAATCGGGACACCATTTCAAATCCTGTTAATGGATTTGAACAAAATAAATTTTGTGATTCAATGCGCTAAATCTAATTTGGGTAAAAAGTGGGTACAGGTAAAACGCTATTGACTTTATGGTTCACTAAATCAATAGCTTAGGAGTTGAGTTCAATTGACGCCATCTCCAAATTCCTCTCAAAAGAAGGAAGAACATGCCAATTTTAAAATTAGAGCCATGAGTATAAAGAAAATAAAGCCTTTTTTATGAAAAAATGCATCACTGTTTGAAACCGATATTATGTAGCCCAACTTGTACCTTTTAAGATGAACTGACCTCACGGGTGTAGACATTTAATTTTTCGAATTTTTATTCACGTTGATTTTATTTTTCATTATTGTACTGATGCATCCAACCAAAACAATACCACCATACGTACACGACTTTGTGGAATATCTCTAACATTATCTGCGTATACCAACTATAAGAGATAAGTTGATGGAATTTTCATCATTTAATTTTTTGATTGATCCGACTAGAGTATCAGAAGGTTGTTACTCTAGTTTATCTATTTACCTTTGTTTTTAATGATATTTTTTTCATAAAAAAGGACTTATGTATAAAAGGTTATCAATTGTCCAGAAAACATAATTAGACAGTTATTTTATTTCCTTTAAAAAATAAAGAAGTTTTATAAAAGCACTGAAAGTGTGTTGATCGGTGTTTTTAATAAATCTATGGAATAAAAACTTGAAAGATAAGGACAAAAAATGAATGCAAATAAAGTTGATATAGATCATGGAAAGAAGGGAAGTTCTTCATTGGCGCAGGCAGCGGAAGATCATGCTTTAGTCAGCGTTCCAATGTCCGAGAGACAAAGTGGTTTTAATTTGGCAATGAGCCCAGTTGGTGTTGCAACTGCACTAGTCATCTTTGCGATTGGTGGTTTTACTGTACTGTTGGCTGGGTTTTGGATCGGGTTATTGTCTGGGGTGATTGCAACCGTTATCGGTTTTACGTTGAGTTATTACTTAGGGAAAATGACATTTCAAACCGGTATGTCGAGTACAGTAACATCGCGATTTTTTGGTTTTGGTGTTAAAGGATCATCATTAGGCGCAGCTATTTTTGCTTTTATGATCCTTGGATTTTTAGCTTTAGAAAGTGCTTTGCTTTATGAAGGCACATTACTGATGTTTAATTTACAAGATACATGGCCCACTAGAATCAGTTTATATGCTCTTTTGACCTTGGCTTGGATTTTATTAGCAATTTTTGGTTTAAAAATTGCACTGAAAGCATCCAAATTCATGATCGTGATTACCTTAATTGTCGCATTTTATATGATTTATCAATTATATGGCGTAAAAGGCATGGATCCGATGGCTGTCTTTAACTCTACAGGAGTAATTCAGGGCGGTTTTTGGGAGAAGTTAACGGCGGCTTTGGTTTTAATGGGAGCTACGGCAGGTACGATTTCTTTAGTCACAACCGATTTTGCTCGTTATTGTCGTAATCATCAAGATGTTAAAGTATTGGCTATTGCTGGACCATTGACTCAAAACATTTTGATGATTGTTTTAGGTGGTTTGGTAATTTTAGGGGGTATTCCTGAAGTTGCAGAATATCTATTACAAAGAAATAGCGGTATGACGCCACAACAGGCAGCAGAAGCAGCAGGTGGTTATTCAATGAGTAATACAGGTGCTTTCTTTGTGGTTTTAGCTGGATGGTTAGGTTTCATCACCATTTATGCGGCGCAAGCAAAAGCTCAAGCGGTGAATGCTTATTCAGGGTCATTGGCATTGGTAAATTTATGGGATGCACTCACAGGGAGAAAACCAGGCCGTGCGTTCATGGTTGTCGTTGGGAATATTATTGCACTGTTAATGATTGGCGGGGGAATCCTCGGTCAGTTTGTTGCATGGTTGTCTTATTTAGGATGTATGACTATGGCGCTGTGCGGCATTATGCTGTCTGACTATTACTTTGTTCGAAAAGGTCAGTTCTCTTTAGGAGATGCAAAAGTCGAGAATTGTAATTGGGCGGGTATGATCACGTTAGTTGTAGCTTCCGCTATAGGTATTTATTTAATCTCATCTCAAATTTTTGCTTTGGGCTTCTTTGTATCTTTAGCACTGACTTTCCTTATGTATCCTATGTTGAGAAAATTGTTACCAGAGGGTACTGGGACTATCTATGCAAATAAAAATGTTGCTTTAGATGCTGCTGATTAAAATAAAACATTGATTTATTAAGTGAAAGCTACTGTAATCAAGCAGTAGCTTTTTTTTATTTGCTTGGTTATAAATAGCAAAAAGGTTATGAATAGGCCTTAATTTCATCATTGGACGGATATAAATAGGCTTGTTAAATTGAAGTTAATTAGAAGTAAATGTGTAAAGGATACACAACAAATAAACTAATTCGAGGATTAATTATGAATAGTAAATTAGAGACAGGAAGTAACGTAATGAATAAAGATTATATTCCATTTACGGGCAAAGAGTACTTAGAAAGTTTAAATGATGGACGTGAAGTATGGATTTACGGTGAGCGGGTAAAAAATATTGCAGAGCATCCAGCTTTTCGTAACTCTGCACGTATGATTGCTCGTATGTACGATGCGCTTCATGATCCAAAAACCAAAGATATTTTAACCACACCTACAGAGTGGGGTGGATTTACTCATCGCTTTTTCCGAGCAGCAAATAATGTAGAAGAACAAGTTGCATCACGTGATGCGATTGCAGAATGGCAGCGTATTTCATGGGGGTGGATGGGACGTTCACCTGACTATAAAGGGTGTTTCTTGGGTACTCTAGGTGCAAATGCCGAGTTTTACAAAGGTTATGAAGAAAACGCACGTCGCTGGTATCGTAAAGCCCAAGAGAAAACTTGGTTTATTAATCATGCCATTATGAATCCACCAGTTGACCGCGGATTGGGTCCAGATGCAGGAAAAGATGTCTTTGTTCGTGTTGTTAAAGAAGATGATAAAGGTATCTATGTATCTGGTGCCAAGGTTGTGGCAACAGGTTCAGCATTAACACATTATACATTTATTGGGCATGTAGGTCAGGTTGCAATTCAAGATCCTGCATTTTCACCAGTATTCATTATGCCGACCAATGCACCAGGTGTGAAATTATTATGCCGTATGTCAAATGAATACCGAGCTGCTGTTTTAGGTAGTCCTTTTGATTATCCACTATCAAGCCGATTGGATGAAAACGATGCGATTCTAGTGATGGATAATGTGTTTATTCCATGGGAAGACGTATTTATCCACAATGATTTAAAGCAAGCAAATGCATATAACATTGGTTCTGGCTATTTAGAGCGCGCATCTTTACATGGTTGTACACGTTTTGCGGTCAAATTAGATTTTTTAGTGGGCACCTTGGCTAAAGCATTAGAAATTACAGGAGCTGAAAAATTTCATGGTGTGATGTCGCAAATGGGTGAGGTGATTGCTTGGCGTAATACATTCTGGGCCCTATCTGATGCGATGGCAAAAAGTGCACAACCTTGGAATGGCATGATTCGCCCAGATCCACATCATGCTGGTGCATATCGTGTAATGAATCAGTTGGCTATGCCAAAAATCAAAAACATTATCGAGCAGATCGTTGCTAGTGGACTAATTTATCTTAACTCACATGCAGATGATTTCAAGTGTCCAGAAATTCGTCCTTACTTAGATACTTATGTACGTGGTTCAAATGGTAAAGATGCTATTGAACGTGTGAAAGTCATGAAGATGTTGTGGGATGCAATTGGCACTGAGTTTGGCGCTCGTCATGAATTGTATGAGATTAACTATATCGGTAGTAATGATGTCACACGTCAAACCAATTTATTTGCAGCACAGGGTACAGGATTACTCGACTTCTGTAAGGACTTTGCACAAAAAGCTATGGATGAATATGACATTAATGGTTGGACTGTTCCGGATTTAATTAATCCAGATGATGTCAGCATTTTGAAAAAGAAGTAAGCCAAGCATTTGACTGTATAGAGGGATATAACAATGACAGTAGCGAATTTACAGGTGACAACTTTGGGCGAAATGGTGAACATCATTCAAGAAAAGCAAACTGCGGTGGATTTTAGCTCACGGGATTTTCGCAACGCAATGGGGAAATTTGCAACAGGTGTGGTGGTTATTTCATCTTTTCATGATGGCCAACCTCATGCAATGACTGCGAATGCATTTATGTCAGGCTCTTTAGATCCTGCGTTGGTTTTGGTTTCAGTAGACAATAAAGCTACCTCACATCAAAAAATCAGCTTAAGTGAGTCATTTGGAATCAGTATTTTATCTGAAGATCAAATTAACGTCAGTAATCACTTTGCTGGAAAAATCAATGAGAACTTTAGTCCGGAGTTTGACTATTTGAATGGATTCCCTGTGATTAAAGATGCATCTGTTCAGCTCGTGACAAAACTGCAATTTGTATATCCATGTGGTGATCACACTTTATTTGTTGGTCTTGTGGTGAATTTAAAGCAACAGGAAGGGAATAAACCTTTGGTTTTTCACACGGGAAAATATTCAAAAATTGAGAGCTGAGTGCTGTTACGGAGAATGGACTCGACATGGCAAAACCAATAGAAATTGCACAAGTGACCTATGCTGCTCCTGATCTTTCATTGATGCAGCAGTTTATGACAGATTTTGGTCTAGAGTGTGTGGAAAAAACAGATCAAGTGTTGTACATGCGTGGCAGTGGTGAACAACATCATATTCATGTAACACATAAAGCAGAGAAACAATGCTTTATTGGTGCATCAATTGAAGTTGCCTGCATGGAAGATCTTGAAGCTTTAGCAAAGCTAGAAGGTTCCTCAACTGTTAAGGAGTCGACAGAGCCAGGTGGTGGCTATGAAGTAGTGATGTATATGCCAGATGGCTTTGAAATAAAAGCGATTTGGGGGCGCAAAAAGCATAATGATATTACAGAAAGAAAAGCGTTTGATTTCAATCATGCACATGCTAAGCCGCGCTGCAATGAAAGTATTCGTGTTAAATGTAAGCCTGCTCAGGCCATCAAGCTCGGTCATTTTGTGCTGCATGTAAGTAATCATGATGAATCAGTTAGATGGTTAGAAGAGCGTTTTGATTTACTACATTCAGACTACTTTGCGCCACCAGGTGAAGAAGGTCCGATAGTGGGAACTTTCTTACGCTTTAATCATGAAAATGAAAAGGTTGATCATCATGCAATTCTAATATTGCAATCAGATTGGATTGGAGTGCATCACTGTTCATTTGAAGTCATTGATCTTGATGCTGTGATGACTTCGCATGATTACTTGTTGTCCAAGGGCTATCAACTTGATTGTGGTGTTGGGCGACATATGTTGGGTAGTCAAATTTTTGATTACTGGAAAGATCCATTTGGTTTCCGTGTTGAGCATTATACCGATGGGGATGTGTTGGATCAGCATGCAGTGCCAACTGTCTTTAATGGTACTGCAACTGAAACAACACAATGGGGCATGGCACCTACGCTGGAATTCTTCCAGTAGGAGAAACAATGAATATCGAATTAAAGGGCCTGACACGCGAAAAACTCATGCGTGTTGGTACGGCGAATATTGCCAACGTTTTGCTTAAGCGTGGTTTTAAGAATGTCATGATGCATGGAATTTTGCCGATTAACCCAGAGCAAAAACAGCTCGTAGGTCCTGCATATACACTCCGTTTTATTCCGGCACGTGAAGACTTGGATAATATGACTAATTATGCTCGTGAAGATAACAAACATCGCCGAGCAATTGAAGAATGTCCTGCAGGTTCAGTACTTGTGATTGATGCTTTTGGTTGTACCAAAGCATCGAGCATGGGTGACATGATGGCAACACGTTTGAAATATAGAAATGTATCCGGCGTGGTGACAGATGGGGGGTATAGGGACTCTCCAGCAATTCATTCTATAGGCTTACCTTGTTTTCAGAAACATAATGCACCGCCTGCAACCCCTATTGCATTGCACCCAATTAGCTTAAATGAACCTGTTGGTTGTGGTGGTGTGGCCGTATATCCCGGTGACATTATTGTTGGTGATGGAGATGGGGTTGTTGTGATTCCTCAGCATCTTGTTGACGAGGTGGCTGATGAAGCATTAGATGCTGTCGAATATGAAGAATTTGCGGCGATTCAAATTCAAAAAGGACGCTCTATTTTTGAAGTATTTCCTGCGACTTCTGATAGTCGGGCTGAATATGAATCGTGGAAAAAACAAAATAAATAGGGAGCAGACTAAATGAAAATTAATGCTGATACGTTTAAAAGTCTAGAGATCTTGTTGAATACTGCCGAGATTAAAGATGAAGACTGGATTGATTTCCCAGAATACGGCTTTCGCCAATATTTCTTGTGGAAGAACTTAGAAACAGGCGCGACGATTGCTCTCTTGGAATATCAACCAGGTGGGAAAATTCCTGTGAAGCATACTCATGCCTCTAACCAATTTATGTTTTGTTTAGAAGGTGAATATGAATACACGGATGTAGGAATGACTTTAACCCCAGGCTCTTTTTACATGAATCCCAAAGATAACCCACATGGTCCAACGTTGGCGCATAAATTCAGTCGATTAATAGAAATTTATGATGGCCCTCATTACTACGAAAAACCCGTGTTTCATACAGATGAGACTATCGGTGAATTTGTAAAAAAATAAAGTAAAAGGTAAAGGATAATTAAGCATGAATGTATTACAACAAATTAAAAAAGAAAACCAATTGTTTGATACTCAAAAAGTGTTAGAAGCTTTTGGGCTGGATCAAACTCATCCAGGATCTTATGGTCTGAAGTCTGGGTGGTCATCGGTTGAAGGCCGTGATGTAGTCAAAGCAATTTGCCCTGCTGATAATGAAGTAGTTGGACAAATTGCGAGTTCATCTGCGCAAGATTATGAAGAAATTATTGAGCAAGCTTTAGTTTTTCAAAAGAAATGGCGCATGGTGCCTGCTCCTAGACGTGGAGAACTGGTTAATCGTATTGGTCAACTGGTAGAGGCCAACATGGATGCCTTGGCTGGAATCGTTGCCTTAGATACAGGCAAATCCCTGATGGAAGCCAAAGGTGAATTAAAAGAAGTTGTAGACATGGCGACTTTGGCAGCAGGTCAATCTCGTATGATGTATGGTTATACTCAACAGTCTCAACGTACCAAGCATCGTATGTATGATCAATGGTTACCATTAGGAATCGTTGGTGTCATTAGTGCATATAATTTCCCAGCTGCAGTATGGGCGCAAAATGGATTTTTGGCTGCAATTGGAGGAAATGTCGTTGTATGGAAACCAAGTCCGAAAGTACCACTGACTGCAATTGCGATGCAAAAGCTTGCGAATCAGGCTATGCAGGAAATGAATTTAGAAGGCGTATTCACGCTCTTTATTCCGGGTGAAAATGAAATAGCTGAATTATTGATACGTGATACACGTGTCAACATGATTTCATTTACTGGCTCAACTGGTGTAGGTAAAAAGGTAGCTCATATTGTGGGTTCGACCCTAGGCCGTAAATATATGCTTGAATGTTCAGGTAATAATGGTTGTATCGTGGATGAAACAGCAGACCTGAAACTCGCCGCGCGTGCAATTACATTTGGTGCTGTGGGCACTACAGGACAACGCTGTACTAGCACGCGTAGAATTATTGCACACCGCAGTATTATCAATGAATTAACAGATTTATTAAAACAAGCTTTTGACCAAATTAAGATTGGTGACCCGCGTGATCTTGATACTGTAGTAGGACCCTTAATTGATGCTGGTGCAGTACAAGATTATGAATGCACAATTCAACGTGCAGTCGAGTTGGGTGGGAAAGTAATCTATGGAGGGCACCGAATTGAACGACCTGGACTATATGTACAGCCATGTTTGATCACTGATGTAAAGCCTGAATGGGATTGTGTGCAACATGAAACTTTCGCGCCGATTGTTTTTGTTATGGCCTATGATGACTTGGAAGAAGCGATTGAGATTCATAATGGTGTGGCACAAGGATTGGCTTCGGGAATTCACAGTTCAAATTTGAGCAACATTGAATTGTTCTTGTCTGCTGCAGGCAGTGACTGTGGAATTGTACGTGTCAATATGGGTACGACAGGCGCAGATGTCGGTGCAGCCTTTGGTGGTGAAAAGGAAACAGGAGGTGGACGTACTGCAGGATCTGATGCATGGAAAGGTTATGTACGTCGTCAAAGTGTTTGTATTAACTGGGGCAAAGAAACCGCTTGGGATTCAAGAATTACACTTTAAAACAGAGAAAAATAGGATATTAAAATGTTAAAAGAACGCATTATTTCTGAGAATGTTAAAGAACCAGCACCAGGGATGTGGTCTAACTGCTTAAAAGTAGGGAACCAAGTTTATATTTCTGGGATGACAGCTCGACAAGCAGATGGTGAAACTGTACTAGGTGAAGAATATGAGCAGTCACAGGTAATCTTTCAAAAGATTAAAGATTTAATCGAAGCAGCAGGCGGTACGATGGATCACATTGTTAAAATGACAATCTTTGTGACCAATATTGCCAATAATAAAGCTGTATGGAAAGCGCGCCAAGAGTTTTTTACAGGTGATTTTCCTGCTTGTACTTTGGTTGAAGTGAAATCACTAGCTAAACCTGAAATCCTTTTAGAAATTGAAGCTATTGCAATTTTGAACTGAGTTTCTTTTTGGGGAGGGGGATCTCTCCTCCCTTTTTTTTAGTAGGATCAGATCATGACACAGAATACAATATTTCCACTAAAACAGCATTCATTAGTACCTATCGCAGGACACTCACAGAAATTTCCGATTAATCGTATTTTCTGTGTTGGGCGTAACTATATGGCGCATGCAGCAGAAATGGGAATAAGCATTGATAAAAGCACTCAGCAACCGTTTTATTTCTTGAAAGATTCATCTACCTATGTTCCATCTGGAAGTAAAATTCAATATCCATGTAAAACCCAGAATTATCATCATGAAATTGAGTTAGTTTTAGCCATCGGTCGTGCTGGTAAAAATATTCAAGCAAAAGATGCTTTTGAATACATTTATGGTTATGGCTGTGGTTTAGATATGACACGACGTGATATACAACTCAAAGCACGTGATGAAGGTAAACCATGGGATTTCGGTAAGAACTTCCCAGAATCAGCTGTAATGTCAGAACTTGTACGAGCTGAAGATATTCATGTGGATGTTAATCAAGTAGATATTACATTAACTGTGAATGGTAAGACGGTACAGCACTCTAATACCCAGCATTTTATTTGGAATATTGGCGAGATTATCGAAGACCTTTCTAGCTATTATGAATTGCAACCAGGCGACCTTATTTTTACAGGTACACCTGAAGGTGTTGGACCAGTAGTTCCTGGGGATTTATTAGAAGGAGCCGTTGCAGGGATCGCCAATATAAAATTAGAAATTTGCTAAATCAATATCAGAATAAGAGTCCACACTCGTGGGCTCTTATTGATCAAAATGTGGATATTTAGGATCAAATAAGTCTATATGAGTTAGAAAAATGGAAATTATAAATCGATTTTATCATACATATGAAAGCGATTTAAATGCAGTTAGGGAAAATGGACTATTCTTACAATATGTGGAAAAACAAGATTATATTATTGCAAGAGCTGCAATTTATCAAAATCCAAGAGCCATTAAATTTCTTAGACACCAATTTGTAGACTTGTGCATCTATGCTGTGTCACAAAATGGAGATCTTATACAATATGTTCATGATAAAACTGATGAAATTTGTTTATCAGCAGTAAAAAAAGAAGGCTTGGCATTACGGCATATAGATAATCAGACGGTATCGATTTGTTTAGAAGCAGTTCGACAAAATGGTTTTGCGCTTAAGTATGTTAAAAACCAAACATTTGAAATTTGCAGAAAAGCAATTTTAGCAAATGCACATGCACTTAAATATGTGAAAAACAAAACCAAAGAATTGGTGAACCTCGCACTGAAGCGGGATGGGTTAGCTTTGGAGTGGGTGTTTGATCAATCTGATGAAAATATTTTTATAGCGATTTCTTCAAATCCAATGTCTATTCAATTTGTATTGAATCCAAGTGAAGCATTATGTCTATTCGCAGTTAAAAAAAGGCCATATGCAATTCAATATATCCAGAAACCTAGTGACCAAGTGTGGGAATTGGCAATATTGCAGAAGCCTAATGTGATACGTTTTTTAAACTATTATAATGAAAGTATTATTAAGTTGGCGATTTCAAAGAATCCAGATTCTATGAAATATATTAAAAAAGAATTTTTGAATTATTTAAAATTAATAAGTGAATAAAAAATATAGATTTAAATTGTGAGATTATAAATCTCACAATTTAGAGTTTTTTGAATGGTGAATTGTATTTTTATAAACTGTATCTTCGAGAATCTTAATAATATTTTTTTGTGATGGGGTAAGATTTCTTTCTGTATACCAAACTAAACCAATATCTATATAAATGTTTTTCATTTCAAGTGGAAGAATATCAACTAAATTGGCTTTCTTAAAATATTCTGCTACTTGTCTAGATAAAAAACCGATAGACTCAGTTTCTTGTAATACGCCAATGTTAGTTAATGTTGATAAGGATTCTACATATCTTTTGGAGATGTTAACGTGATTGAATAATAAGAACTCTTCGATGACAGTACGTGTGGTCGCAAACTCAGGCGGTAGTACCATTGGATAGTCAGATAAATCGCTCCAATTTAGATTCATTTTTTTTGTTAGAGGATGTTTGTTTTTTACAACTACAACGATTGGGTCTTTATATAAGTGCTTGGTTCTAAACTCAATTCCTAAAGGTTTCGCAGTCAAATTACCAATAATAATATCTAATTCGCCTGTGCGTAAAAGAGAAAGTAAAACATCAGAACTTCCTTCTCGGGCACTAATGCTAGTTGAAATCATTTCGTTTTCAACGCGTGCAATAAAATTAGGTAATATTGAAAGTGAAGCTGCTGGCAAAATGCCAATTGAAATTCGTGTTGCACGCCCCTCACTAATGGCGACTAATTCATCACGAGCAGATGCAATCTCGTTTAAAATCTTTTTTGCATGCTTGACTAAACAAATCCCTGCTTCTGTCGGTAACATGCCTCTTGTAGTTCGATCAAATAATTTGACATTTAACCCTTCTTCAAAATCAGCTAAGGTTTTTGAAATTGCAGGTTGAGTAACATTTAAATAATTAGCTGCTTTACCAATATGACGAATTTCATCTAATGTTACCAGTAATTGTAAATGTCTCAATTTTAAATTAGATCGGAGATATTGATCTATTTTTGCCATTATTTTCCCTAATTTAGAATTCTATATTTAACTTGATCATAGATTAAATTTTTCTATGAGTAAATGTTATTTATATCCTTTTTATTATAAATATAAAATTAAATCTAAATAGACATGATTGTATTTTTAGTCAAAATGAAATTTCACTATCAATAATCATGGACGTATTATGAATTTTAATAATAGACATAAAATTTTGAAAAAAATCCTTCTTGGTTTAAGTCTTTCTATTGCGAGCACCCAAATTTTTGCAAATTTTTGGCAGACAAACCATTTTGGAGCAACGTGGAGTAACCAATATAACGAGCCTGCGAATCCAGATGACGTTTCGAAAACTATATTAAATTATACACACTTGAGTGGAGATAATTTTGGTCGCAACCTATTGGTCGCTAATTTGTATCTTTCCGATGATAAAGATCCTAAGGCAAATGGAAAAGATGGTGCAACTGAATACTACGTATTTTACCGTAGATATTTGTCATACAATGCTTTCTTTCCAGACTCTGCCTTAAATAATGAAATAGTTCGTGACATGAACCTCACTTTACGTGTCGATAAAGGGTTAAAAAATTCGGCACTAGAGCCAAATCCCACTAAAGCACGTGTTGGTTTAAGTGCGGATCTGAAAGTTCCAAAAGGATATCTTGAAATAGGTGCTGATTGGTACTATGAAAGTGCTAATAATAATTTCACAGGTGGGCGTTTCGCATTTGACCCAACTTATGCAGTTTGGACGAGTTTTGGTTTACCTGTTGGTGAAAAAGGTTTTGTTGATGGCTTTGTAGATTTTATTGGTGCAAGTGGACCAGGATATTTCAATGAAGAAGCTAAGCCTTCAACGATGGTACAAATTAATTATTTATACGATGTTGGTGCCAAATCAGGTTTGAAAGTTGGTGTGGGGTATGAGTATTGGCGTAATAAATATTTAATTGATAGTCAAAAAGATGCATTTAATCATGCAACACATAGTGTACCTTATGTCATCGCACGTTATTCTTTTTAAGCTTTATTCATAAACGAGGGTAATGATCTAAAAATGTACGATCTTCATATTTAAAGATCCTTGATCTTAGATTCTCTAAGTAAGTATGTGCTGAACCTCATCGCTAAGTTTTAACGGGGGGGGCGGCGAGGAAGGAACTCTTCTATTTGGGTCACTTTATATGGGTAGCTCTTTAAGCATATCACCTAAATAGGCATACTGATCCCATTGCTGTCCCACAATTTTTCACAAGAGGAAGCTCATTTGAGCTTCCTCTTGTTTTATGGGTATTTTATTGGGTGAAAATAAAGCTTTTAAATGAATAGCCACCAAAATTCTAGACACACATAACCATCTTTGGACTGCCACCACTCTCCTAGACAAATTTCGTCTATTCTTTTTGCATAGGAGAGAACATTATGAGTGGACAACGATACACCCCAGAATTTAAAGAAGAAGCTGTTAAATTGATTACTGAACGTGGATATTCTGTCACTGATGTGGCAGAACGTTTAGGTGTATCACAGCACAGCATTTATAAATGGCTAAAGGCCGTACAGCCTTTACGCAACAACCCTGATGAACATGAACTACTCGAAGCAAAGAAAGAGATCCTTCGTCTTAAAAGTCAGCTTAAGCAAACTGAAGAAGAGCGGGATATCTTAAAAAAGGCCGCAAGGTACTTTGCAAGCCTGCCCGAGTAAAGTATCAGTTTATCCTTGAGTACAGCCATCAATTTAAGATTAAGACGATGTGTCGGGTTCTTAAGATTGCTCGTGCTGGCTATTATGCCTGGCTACATGAACCCGAATCAGGCAAAACAATTGAAGACAAACGGTTATTACAACTGATCCGTTCTTCTTATGATGCCAGTTATGGTATCTATGGTTATCGTCGCATCACGCTGGATCTTAAAGAGCTAGGTGAAAGCTGTGGACCGAATCGTGTGCTGAAGATCATGAAGAACAATGGCATTGCCGCTGTTCGAGGATATAAGAAGCATAAAAGCTATGGTCGTGGTCGTCCTCAGATTGTGCCACCTAACCATTTAAATCGAGAATTTGTTGTAAACACACCTGATACCTCGTGGGTGACTGATATTACCTACATCCGCACTTGGCAAGGCTGGTTATATCTGGCTGTGGTTCTCGATTTATATTCAAGGAAAGTCATCGGTTGGTCAATGAAACCTACGCTTGCCAAGGATATCGTTTTGGATGCCCTTTTAATGGCGGTATGGCGACGCAGACCCAATGAACCTGTGATCATACACTCAGACCAAGGCTCACAATACAGTAGCGGAGACTGGCAGAAATTCTGTCAGAAGCATAATTTAGTTCCGAGTATGAGTCGTCGTGGAAACTGTTGGGACAATGCTGTTGCTGAATCCTTTTTTAGCAGCTTAAAGAAGGAAAGAATTAAAAAGAGGATCTATAAAACACGAGAAATGGCGCGTGCAGATGTATTTGATTATATCGAGATGTTTTACAATCGAATCAGGCGTCATTCGCATCTCGATGGGATGAGTCCAGAAGCCTTTGAGGCAGCTTCAAAATGAGGCCGTCTCGTGTCTAGGATACTGGGAGCAGTCCAGACATTTTAATTCATGAAGTTTTAAGTGATAAAGGTAATCAGCGCTTATCTAAAGATTGGCAAAAATATATGCTCGATGCGCATACAACAACTACGCAACTCGCAAAAATCGCAAACATTATTAAACCAAAGAAACTCGTGCTCAATCACGCAATTTTCTTTGGTGAAAGTGAAGAGTCATTAATTAAAGAAGTGACTGACCATTACAAAGGCGAAGTAATTCTTGCTGAAGACAGCATGGTTATTGAATAATCTCATGGACCACATGATTTACTCAGTGCTGAGCACTGAGTAAATCTCACAAAAGAAAGTTACCACACTTTATTTTCACCTGATAAATCGCGGTAATTCTTCCTAAAAATAATAGGTTCTAAAATTAGAAATTATATTTTTAACCTCCGGAAGATCTTGCTTCTATGAAAAAGATTTTGTGTTAAATTTGGTTGGGGGCTTGTCTAAACCCAAATTTTTGATATTTTTGTCTGAGCTACCGTATAAGCTTTGCTAAATACCTAGTACAACCTGATATGGTTTAAACCCCTCCAGTACAGCTTCGGCAACCAACTGAATGAAAGGCTCAGTTTTTCTATAAGCCATCCATTGATCTAACGCTTCATAGTAGGCTAAGCGATTTTCGACTGTAATAACGCAAGGAGGGTATCCAGCTTTGAGCAACTCAAGGTTCATCAAAAGACGCGATGTACGTCCATTGCCATCAATGAATGGATGGATGCCTACAAAATCCGCATGTACTTTAGCTGCACGTTCAATGGGATGAAGCTTATGTGCCTCTGAGTTGTACCAATCGACTAGCTGAGTCATTTTGTCATTGAGCAATGTATAGTCCGGTGGTGTAGTTGTAGCACCTGAAATCAATACGTTTTGCTGGCGATATCGGCCAGCATTATCATCATCAATATTCTTTAAAATGAGTTGATGGATATTGCGAATTTGCCATTCAGAAAAAGGTTCTTCCTTTCTAATAATGTCTTCAACGTAATAAATGGCATTTCTATGGTTAATTGCCTCGAAGTGCTCTCGTAAAGCTTTTCCACCGACAGTAATGCCTTCTAGTACAACTTTTGTTTCTAATAGAGTAAGTGTATTGCCTTCAATAGCATTGGAATGATAAGTCCATCGTACAATAAGGTCTTCTTGTAAATTTTTTACTATCGCAGGTGATAGGGGACGATGCTGATCTAATTTATTTTTTAAATCATCAATAATTTCAAACATTACCTTGTCCCTGAATGTGTCTAAAAGAATGATACATCAAAAAAGAATATTGAAGAAACGATATGTTATATCATTACTATTTATGGTGCTTTTAATATTGATATAATCAGTACACCATTTCAAATCCTGAATTAGGATTTGAACAAGATTTCTAAGTGATTCAATACACTAAATCTGATCTGGGTCAAAATTTGGTCAATAAATTTCAAATTAGCAATTTGAAAAAAGTAAATAATATTTATACGGTATTTTTTACGGTAAAGCTCAATGGTCTTTTGTTTTTATCAATATAAAACAATATGATAGCAGCAGAGTTCGGTGCGCGCTGAGCGCACCATCTTCTTCTTGTTTAACTACATCCGATACAATCTAAAGAATATTAAAGATTCAAACTTATCCCATGAAATTATCTGATGATGTCTAAAGGCATGGGAAGATACCCTAAATTTTTATGATTACGATATTATCCCGTTCCTTGCAAAAATATACCGTAAAAAATATGCTTAAATGAGTTATTACTCTTACAGAATCAAAACTCAAGCAGTGGGAATAAAAAAGTATTTCTAAAAATTCAATACCCCTTTTTTGTCATTCTCTTGATTATCATTATATCGTATATTATTTAAATCTAACGTACTGTTATTAAAACGTATCAAGGGAAATGAGTGGAATTAAAACAGTTTAAATACTTTGTCTCGATCGTTGAATCTGGGAGTCTGGGCAAAGCTGCAAATAAATTAGATGTAGGAACATCTGCGCTCAGCCAACAAATCACAAAATTAGAAGATGAACTCTGCACAAGACTGTTGCAAAGAACATCTTTAGGGGTCACACCAACGCCAGCAGGACTCGCATTTTATAAACAGGCACAATTGGTACTTCGACATTCACAATATGCGGTTGAAGCCGCGCATTCATCTCGTTTAACCGGTCATGTCAGTGTGGGTTTTTCCCCGAGTATTGCATCTGTGCTTGGTATTCCATTTATCAAACTGATGGATGAGCGTTATCCCGATATTAAAGTACATTTGATCGAAAGTTTATCGGGAAATTTGGCCAATTTAATTAATTTACGTCAGCTCGATATCGCGATTATTTTTACTAATGATGTGGCGGAGCAGTGGGCCATTCAACCCTTACTGAAAGAACAGATGTATTTAATGCTAAACCCTGAGTTGTTAAAGCAACATGGCATGGGGACGTGTTTACAGAGTCAAATGATTGACTATGAGCAGGTACAAAAATTGCCTTTGGTCTTGCCGAGTCCACGACATGGTCTGAGAAAGTTTTTGGCACAAAAAATTGATTTATCCAATGTGGTCTATGAAGTCGATGGCTTACATCTGCTCATGAACTGTGTCAGTCATGGCAATGTGGCCACTATTCAGCCGGGCAGTGCCTATTTTCAGCATTTACGTGAGCATTTATGCTTATTAAAAATCATCAATCCCGATCTCGAACGGGTAAATTATTTGGTCAGTTTGGCAGAAGATGAGCTGTCACCGGCCAGTCTAGCGGTTAAAGTGGCCATTAAATCCTGTATTAAGCAATTGATTCGTGAGGATTTATGGCCTAGTGCAGAGTTGTTAGACTTTTAGCCTATTTAATTTTACTAAATACCTATTTAACCCTAGCCCGTTACCTGGATTTCCCTTTTCGAATTACATTGTCGCAAATTCGAAAGGGAAGACATCGAATGCATGATGTAATTGTGATTGGTGGTGGGAATGCTGCCTTATGTGCTGCGTTAACAGCGAGAGAGGCTGGCGCATCGGTATTGCTTTTGGAAGCAGCGCCTAAAGAATGGCGAGGCGGAAACTCCCAGCACACACGTAACCTAAGATGTATGCATAACGAGCCTCAAGATGTTCTTGTAGATGCATATCCTGAAGAAGAATATTGGCAAGATCTACTGAAAGTGACCGCAGGGAAAACCAATGAACACCTTGCGCGCTTAGTCATTCGTTCAACTGCAACCTGTCGTGACTGGATGCGTAAACATGGGGTGAATTTCCAGCCACCACTTTCGGGTGCATTGCATGTTGCGCGAACCAATGCCTTCTTTATGGGTGGTGGTAAGGCGTTAGTGAATGCGTATTTCCGCAGTGCACAAGATATGGGTGTTGAAATTCGTTACAACACCAAAATCATTGATTTAGAAATTGAAAATGGTGTCTTTAAAGCGGCGATTGCTGAAGATGGTACGCGCTTTGAAGGAGCATCTTGTGTCTTGGCCGCAGGTGGTTTTGAGTCAAATCGCGAATGGTTGAAAGAAGCATGGGGTCAAAACGAAAATGGTGAATGGCCTGCCGACAACTTCATTATTCGAGGTACGCGCTTTAACCAAGGTAATCTGCTGAAATTTATGATTGACCAAGGTGCAGATATTATCGGCGATCCATCACAATCACACTGCGTAGCAGTAGATGCGCGTGCGCCATTGTATGACGGTGGCATCTGTACCCGTATTGACTGCGTGTCTTTGGGTATTGTGGTGAATAAAAATGCACAGCGTTTCTATGATGAGGGCGAGGACTTCTGGCCGAAACGCTATGCCATTTGGGGTCGCCTCGTTGCGAAACAACCAAATCAAATTGCTTACTCGATTATTGACTCTAAATCTGTGGGTCGCTTCATGCCACCTGTGTTTGAAGGCACAAAGGCAGACACCATTGAAGAGCTGGCAGAGAAGCTGAATCTGGATGTTGCGACCTTAAGCAAAACGGTACAGGAATATAACCAAGCCTGTGTCAACGGTGAGTTTAATCATACGGTTTTAGATAACTGTCACACAGAAAATCTAACGCCTGCGAAAACCCATTGGGCGGTGCCATTAAATCAACCGCCGTTCTTTGCGTATGCATTACGACCTGGGATTACCTTTACCTATTTAGGTCTGAAAGTTGAAGATGATGCAGCAGTACGCTTTAACGACAAAGCAAGTCCAAACTTATATGTGGCTGGAGAAATGATGGCCGGTAACGTTTTAGGACAGGGTTATACCGCAGGCGTGGGTATGTCGATCGGGACAACGTTTGGTCGAATTGCAGGTCGCAACGCGGCTAAAGCTGCATTCAAACAGGGAGTTTAAAAATGAATGCAAATGTAAAAAATATCATTCCTGTTGTGCAGCTGACCGACAATGAAGAACAAGTCAAACAAGCCTTACAAATTTGTAATGCTTGTCGCTACTGTGAAACGTTTTGTGCTGTCTTCCCAGCCATGACCAAACGTTTGGAATTTACCCAAGCGGACATTCACTATATGGCAAACCTTTGTCATAACTGTGGTGCATGTCTACATGCTTGCCAATATGCACCGCCACACGAATTTGGCGTGAATATTCCACAAGCGATGGCGCAAGTGCGTTTAGAAACCTACCAAGAGTTCGCTGTACCTGCTGCATTTGGTTCAATTTATAAGAAAACTGGCATTCCATTGGTTTCTGCAATGTCCGTATTGTTCTTCTTATTGATGTTGGCGGGCGTGTGGATGAATGGCACAGATCTGTTTGGTCAATACCAAGGCAATTTCTATGCAATCTTCCCGCATAACTTCTTGGCAGTATTGTTCGGCTCAGTCTTTATAGTCGCATTCATTCTACTCGGTTTAGGGATTGCGAAATTCTGGAAGCAAACCTCGAAAATTATTCCTGAAGGCGTGGCACAGCCCGATATTTTACAGGCCTCTAAAAACGTCCTGACTTTAAAATATTTAGATGGGGGACATGGTAAAGGCTGTAATGAAGAAGATGACCGATATACGCAAATTCGTCGTGTCTTCCATCATTTCACCATGTATGGCTTCTTACTTTGCTTCGCTGCGACGAGTGTTGCGACACTTTATCACTACTTCTTAGGTTTACAGGCACCGTATGCCTATACCAGTTTGCCAGTCATTCTAGGCACCTTGGGTGGTATTGGTCTGATTGTTGGTCCTGCCGGTTTGTTGTATCTGAATATTAAACGTCATCCACTGCATGGTGATGTCAAACAAAAACCAATGGATCGTGGCTTTATCTTTTTACTTCTCTTAATCAGTGTAACCGGTCTATTGCTACTGGCGTTCCGTGATACGTCTGCGATGGCACTGCTTCTGATTATTCACCTTGCAACCGTAATGACATTCTTCTTGACGATTCCATTTGGCAAGTTCGCACATGGTTTCTACCGTAGTGCTGCCTTGTTGAAGTTTGCGGTTGAAGAACGTATTGCCAAGCATCGAGCTAAAGCAAAGTAAACACCCAAACCAACCGATGACCTTTTTGGTCTAGGTCGGTCTTAGGTAAACATGGACATACATCAACAAATAATTCAGCAATAAGGATAGTTTGCTATGAAAAAATTGAAATGGTTAGTACTAGCATGTGCCAGCGTGACACTGGTGGGTTGTGGTACAGGAAATGCATCAAAAGAACCAGGTCAGCCAAAACGTGCAGAATGTATTGCACCTGCTAAGCCAGGTGGTGGTTTTGACATGACCTGTAAATTGTTGCAATCAGGCTTTAAAGAAACTGCGGTCATGACGGATCCAATGCGTGTGACCTACATGCCAGGTGGAGTGGGTGCAGTGGCTTATAACAAGATTGTGAACAATGATCCTGCCAACAACAATGCTGTGATTGCCTTTTCAACAGGGTCATTGTTGAACTTAGCACAAGGTAAATTTGGTAATTTCACTGAAAAAGATGTGAAGTGGTTGTCGGGTATTGCTGTTGACTATGGCTTGGTTGCAGTACATAAAGATTCGCCGCTGAAGACCTTAGATGACCTGATGAAAGCACTACGTGAAAATCCTAAGAAATTGAGCTTTGGTGGTGCAGGCAGTGTCGGTGGTCAAGACTGGATGCAAACCGCAATTTTAGCTAAAAAAGCAGGCATTAATCCTGCCGATATGAGTTACGTGGCCCTAGAGGGTGGTGGTGAAGTTTTGACTTCACTGTTAGGCCAGCATATTCAAGTCGGTGTAGGTAATGTCAGTGAAGTAGGTTCACACTTACAAGCAGGTTCAATTCGCGTATTGGCAGTTTTCTCTAAAGATCGTTTAGAAGGGAAATTTGCAAACTTACCAACAGCGATTGAACAAGGTTATGACCTTGAATGGCCTGTGATCCGTGGTTTCTACATGGGACCTAAAGTAAGTGATGAGGCGTATGGCTGGTGGAAAAATGCCTTTGATAAAATGATGGCAGATCAGAAGTTTGATGCGGTACGTGAAAATCAAGATCTATTACCATTCGAAATGACAGGCAAAGAAATTCAAGCCTATGTCTACAAGCAAACGAATGAAATGCGTCAATTATCGGAAGAATACAAATTATCAAAATAACAAACAGACTGAGTTAGGACCCAGGTTCTAACTCAGTATTTGTTTAGAGGGAAGATGATGAAATCTGAACGCATTCTTACAGCCATCATTGCAGTTATTGGATTGGGGTTATTAATCTACGCTTGGAACTTTGAAGCACCGATTTCTTATGACCCTGTTGGGCCAAAAGCCTTTCCAATCTTGTTAATGGGGTTAATCACCTTTAGTGCTGTGTATTTAACGGTTCGTCCGGCCATTATGTTTGAACCTGTTGAACTCGGTTGGACCAAGCATTTGCTCGGTAAATTGGTGATGTGTGCTTTAGCACTTACCATCTACGCGGTCATCTTTGAGTTCTTCGGCTTTGTGATTGCCACACTGTTGGTGACCATAGCATTGGGCAAACTTTTTGGTGGGAAAACAATTCCAACGGTGATCACAGGTGTGGTACTGAGTTTCAGTACGTATTACCTGTTTGATCGCGTACTGGATGTTCCATTACCACTTGGATTCTTCGGTTAAGGATAACACCCATGGATGTATTAAATTTTCTCATGATGGGTTTTGAGGTTGCCTTACAACCTCAAAATTTATTGATTGCTTTTATTGGTGCGTTTATTGGAACTGTAGTCGGTCTATTGCCTGGCTTAGGTCCAATTAATGGCGTGGCGATCCTTTTACCGTTTGCGTATGCCTTAGGTTTACCTGTAGATAGCGCGCTGATTTTATTGGCAGCGGTGTATTTGGGCTGTGAATACGGTGGCCGTATTTCTGCAATTTTGCTGAATGTTCCTGGTGATGCCGGTGCGATTATGACCACCTTGGATGGTTATCCATTGTCACAACAAGGTAAAGCAGGTATTGCATTATCACTGTCCTCCGTCAGTTCCTTTATTGGAAGTACCATTGCATTTATCGGGATCGTATTATTTGCACCAATTTTGGCGAAGTGGGCGGTTTCTTTTGGTCCTGCAGAATATTTCGCCTTGATGGTCTTTGCGATTGTCTGTCTGACAGGTCTAGTGAGTACGCAACCGTTTAAAACCTTAATTATGGCATTGATGGGTCTTGCACTCTCAACCGTAGGTATGGATGCGATCACAGGGGTTTATCGTTTTACCTTTGATAGCGTCGGTTTAAGTGATGGTATTGCTTTCACAACTGTGGTGATTGGTCTATTCAGTATCAGTGAAATTCTACTGTTACTTGAGCGTACCACTTTAGGTAAAGTTGTTTTAGAACAAGGTAAACGTTCTTTATTTAACTTTAAAGAATTCATGAGTACGATTGGTACCATGATCCGTGGTTCACTCCTTGGCTTCTTCTCAGGGATTTTGCCAGGTGCAGGTGCGAGTGTTGCCAGTGCAATGGCGTATACCACTGAACGTAAAATGGCAAAAGACGGCACTAAGTTTGGTAAAGGTGACTTACGTGGTCTGGCAGCACCAGAAAGTGCCAACAACGCAGCGGCTTGTGGTTCATTCGTTCCAATGTTGACGCTTGGTGTTCCAGGTTCGGGTACAACAGCAGTCATGATGGGTGCCTTGACGATGTATAATATCACCCCAGGTCCTCAATTATTTGCTGAACAACCGACACTGGTATGGGCACTGATTGCATCGCTAATGATTGGTAACATCATTCTCTTGGTGTTGAACTTACCCTTGGTTGGCTTCTTTGCACGCTTGTTAAGTATTCCGAGCTATATCCTGATTCCAATTATTGCAACAGTAAGTTTCGTGGGTGTTTATGCGATCCATAGCACGATCTTTGACTTATTACTGTGCATGGGCTTAGGTATTATTGGTTACATCTTACGTAAGTTTGATTTCCCACTTGCACCACTGATTCTCGGTTTTGTATTGGGCGAGCTTATGGAATCGAATTTGCGCCGTGCATTGTCGATTTCTCAAGGTGAACTTAGCATCTTGTGGAGCAGTGGTATCAGCATGGGTCTTTGGACAATGTCAGCACTTCTGTTAATCCTTCCATTTGTACGTAAGTACTTATTTATCAAAAAAAATCGAGCTTAACTTAACTTGACAACAATAATGATCAGCCTGTGCTGATCATTATTGATTAGGACTATGAAAACGATAATATTAAATGCCAAAGGATTGGCTATTGCTCTGATTGGGGCAGTTCTCGCGAATTATCTGCATATTCCTTTGCCATGGCTGCTTGGGCCATTGCTGGCTGCATTATTCATGGGAAGTATCGGAAAGCCATTGTCCTGCCATCCTCACTGGCGCAAAGGAGGGCAGATCATTATTGGCATGGCACTCGGTTTATATTTTACCCCAGCCTTGGTACAAGCAATTTCTGCGTATTGGGGTTTTATTCTGCTCGGTATTCTGTGGTCGCTAGTACTTGGTACCATGCTGGCAGTGTTGCAATATCGGATCAATGCACTGGACTGGGCTACCGCATGGTTTTCTTCCGCGATTGGTAGTGCCAGTGAAATGGTCAATATTGCCGAGCAATACAATGCCCAAGTCGATAAAGTAGTGGCTGCACACAGTCTGCGGATTGTGATTCTGGTAGTGCTTATACCGATTTTTATGGGACTGTATTTTCAGGTTGAATGGTCTGATCTGATCGTGCTGGATACTGAACGTTATGGATTAGTTCAGGTTCTGCTACTTTTCTTACTGGCTGTATTTGCCGGCATAATCTTTCAATATTTCAATCTACTTAATGCCTGGATTTTAGGTCCACTAACGATCATTGGTCTTTTTTCATTTTTTGGCATTTTACAATTTCGCTTTCCAGAATGGTTTATTGCCTTGGGTCAACTTTTTATTGGCTGGTCATTAGGCAGTAAGTTTCCATTCAGTTTCTTAAAAAACAGTAAAAAATTTATCGGGCTGACTGTTCTATTCAACTTATTGGCATTGGTATTGTCCATTATTTTTGCCTTGTTGTTGATTCGCTTTAGCCATGCCGATGCCCAGATTCTGATTCTAGGGCTATCTCCTGGTGGAATTGCGGAAATGTCCTTAATGGCAAAAGCCTTGGGACTAGCTGTGCCGATTGTGGTGGCATTTCAACTCTCTCGACTCATTTTTGTCATTCTCACCACCCGTTATTTTTATCGTTTAAGTCGAAGATTATTTTTTTAGATATTGCTTGGATTAAATCAGTGGAGCACGCATGAATAGCAGTGTTTATGAAAGAATTTCTTATGCAGATAGTCTGTATAGAGTACAAAAAGATGGCTTATTTTTAAAATTTATTTCAAGTCAAAATGAAGAGATATGTTTTGAAGCCATTAAAAATAATCCGAGAGCATTAAAATACGTACAGTATCAAAATGAAGAGATGTGTCTTCATGCGGTTTCGAATTGTGGTGACTTACTTAAATATGTGCATGAGCGGACTGAATTAATCTGTCTAGAAGCCTTAAAAAATGAAGGCTTAGCCATTCGATATATTGATACACCCAGCTTAGAGATGTGCATGACTGCGGTGCAACAAAATGGTTTTGCACTGAAATATATACGTCAGCAAACTGAAAAAATGTGTCAACTGGCGGTGAAAAATAACCCATATGCGATTCGTTATGTGCAAAATAAAACAGAAGAAATCTGTCTTATCGCTGTGAAAAATGATGGCAAGACCTTGCAATATATTCATCAACAAACAGAACAGATCTGTGAGATTGCGATTCAATCCAATGCTGAAGCAATACGCTATGTCCATCAGCCGAATCCAAATATGCTCAAATCAGCAATTAAAAAACGTCCCTATAGCATTCAATTTATAGGCGAAGAGCATGAAGACTTATGGAAATATGCCATCAATAAAAATACAGCCGTCATTAAATATTTAAAAAATTACAATGAAAAAATTATGGCGTATGCCATTCAGAAAAATCCAACCTCGATTAAATATATTCAAGAGCCTTCTGAATATTTATGCAAACTCGCAATCTCTTTGGATTATGAATCCATAGCCGTCTTTAAGAATCCAAAAGAAAGTATCTGTTTATTTGCGCTGTCTAAATCAAAAGATGCGATTCATTTTATCAAGAAAAAATATTTGACCGAGAGTCTTAAAAATAAGCTTCTCGGGATGTATGGAGGTGTGATTTAAAAAAACATTCAAAGTTCAATACGGATATCATTTACAAAGGACAGACATGAAAATCAAACATCTTAGTTATACAATTTTATTTGCAAGTTTATATGCGACGGGCACACATGCTGAACAAGCGACACAAGCTGAACTACAGCAACTTAAATCAGAAGTTGCGGAGTTAAGAGCCATTTTAAATCAAGCTCAACCCGTGAAACAAAATGTACAAGCACCAGTAGATCCAAAGTCAACACCATTTAGCAATTGGCAATCGAAATCAGGCGCATCGGTAAACTTATACGGATTTATTCGTGGGGATATGGCCTATCAATTTGAAGGTGGGAAAAATATTTTTAACAGTCCTCACACGGTTGCTTTAGAAGGATCAGCCGATAAGCATTTAACTGAAGATCGTTTCGATACGACTTTAACCACGACCCGTATTGGTCTAGATTTCAGTACCCCTGTAGATGATGAAACTTTAAAAGGGAAAATTGAAATTGATTTTAGGGGCGGAGACAAAAAGGACACGGTTCGTTTGCGTCATGTTTATATGACGTATGGCGATTGGCTTGTCGGTCAAACCACGTCAACTTTCTTGTCAACAGAAACAGCACCAGAAATGCTCGATTTTAATACAGCATTGGGTGGCGGTACGACACGTAATCCAATGGTACGTTACTCAGGTCAGTTGAGTGAGGGCAATCAGTATTTCGTCAGCTTAGAAAAAGGTAATGATGAAAACCGTTTACCTTTATTGGCAACCAAACTTAAGCATGATTTATCCAATGGTCAAGGCTATGTGACTGCACGTGGATTAGTACAAGAAGTTCGTGTGCGTGATCTTGATGACAAAACTGAATTAGGTTGGGGCGCTGCACTTGGACTTCGCTATAAACTCGCTGAGCCATTGACCTTGAATGCCAATTATTCACATGTTTCAGGCGACAATAAAATTTTATTGGCAAGTTCTGATAATAGTCGTTATTTGACCGATCAAGCGGAGATTGAGCTCATTGATTTTGACGCATTCCAAATCGGGATGACTTACAAAATCAATCCAAAACTCAGAAGTACTGTGGGTTATGGAACGCTGGTCTATGATGACAACAACGATAAAGCCAATAAAAAGTTGCAACAGGGCTGGGTGAATATGATGTATAACCCAGTGAAACCAATCACTTTGGGTGTTGAATATGTTCAGGGTGAACGCAAAACCATGAATGATCAAAAGGGTGATGACAGTCGTTTAGAAATGATGGTTCGTTATAACTTCTAAGTCAAAATAACCATTTTTCAAGTCGAAGCGAGCGGGGGAGATTTCATTCGCTTTGACACTTTCTTTCACATGATTTATAAATTCAACCTGCTCATCTCTATTCAATCAGTTTAGAGATTCGGTAAATCTTCCCATTGATTTGACTTTGAAAGCACATGTCAAAGTTAGGACGAATAAGTTCACCATCGACATCAATATACTGTATATATGCCAGTGGTGAATGGCTGATGGAAGGAGGGTTCTGTAGTGTTGCTTGAATATGATAAGCAACTCCATACTGATCCTGAACACTGATATTTTTTTGAATCATCGTATAAATCCTTAAATAATCATTTTTCTATATAGACTGGATGTTGGTTGATACGCTGACTTAATTTGAACAATTGATGACATGTGTCATAAAAACTTCGACCATCTAAATTTAAATCCACGATAGTGCCTGATTGAAGTAAAACTCTTTTACCGACTTCAATATTTTTAAAACCTTGACGTGTATTTTGCTGTTTATTTAAAGGAATAAGAGAAACCAGGATTTCAGTGCCATTGGCTGCTTTAGCAATTAAATTATTAAATTGATTCATTGTATTACCTATTATTTTAATGTTTCTTCTATTTTTGAAAATAGAATAAAACCAGGGATTTAAAAAAGGAGAGGCAGCCTGATTGCAGGCTCCCTCTGATGAATGTTGTCGATTAAAGAGCGACAATATTCACAGCATTCGGGCCTTTTTGACCTTCAACGATGCTGAAAGAAACCTGTTGGCCTTCAATTAAAGTTTTGAAACCTGAACCGCTAATTTCACGGAAATGAGCAAAAACATCTGGGCCTGATTCTTGTTGAATAAAGCCAAAACCTTTAGTTTCGTTGAACCATTTTACTGTGCCAGTAACTGTATTAGACATAAAATAACCTTTTGAATTTTAATATTTTTCAAATTTAAAACGAAAATATGATGAAAATAGGAAAGAATTGAAATGATAATCTGAAAAAACGAATGCTTATAAATAATTAAAAACGACGAAACTTAAAGAAAATAGAATAACAATACTTTGTATTTGATAGTCATCATACAGCTTATATCAAAATATTCAATAAAAATTTAAAATATTATATAAATAAATTATAAGAGGTTGCTTATTAATACTCTTATTAAGACAGTTCAACATATAAGAAAGTGAATATCTAAACTGTGATCGCGTAGGTATTAGAAAATTGAACCAGCTATAAGCTTAAAGATTTGAAAACAAAAAGAGCTATCTGCAAAATTCATTCATAAAAGTTGAGGCAAGAATTTTCTTATAAGAACTTTATTACTCTTAAAAGTATTTAAAGCTGCTTCTCAGCATTTCATCCAATACAGACCTTTCCTTAAGCATTAACTGATCTATACACGGTGTCACAAAGCGCTACAAATTCCACCTATGGCCCATAGTATTTTAGTAGGGCGCCTAATAAGTGATATAACTCCTTTGAATGTGAGTGAAAAATCGCCGTTATTTAAATAATAGAAGATAAAAAACAAAAGCTTAAAGCCAAATTTGTTTTTTATCAAAAGGGTAATAATAAGGAAGTCACATGAAAGAGACCAAGAGTGAGCTAGCAGGTACTGATCGTCCGGATTTGAAAAATCATAATGAGAAAAATGCCCAGCTTGATGCGTATCGCCGTGATGCAACCGGGCAGGCTCTGACCACCAACCAAGGGGTGAAAATTTCTGATAACCAGAATAGCCTGAAAGCTGGTACACGTGGTGGGACCTTGCTGGAAGACTTTATATTTCAGGAAAAAATGACCCATTTTGATCATGAGCGTATTCCTGAGCGTATTGTGCATGCCCGTGGTGTTGCGGCACATGGTGTATTTAAGGCTTATCCTAGTAATGAGCGTTTTACCAAGGCTGGATTTCTGACCGATACGGAGCGCGAGACGCCTATGTTTGTGCGCTTTTCTACTGTACAGGGCCCACGAGGTTCAGCAGATACAGTACGTGATATTCGTGGTTTCGCGATGAAATTCTATACTCAGGAAGGGGTATATGACCTGGTGGGAAATAACGCACCAGTATTCTTTATACAGGATGGAATCAAGTTCCCGGATTTCGTGCATGCCATGAAACCTGAACCACATACAGAGATTCCTACTGCACAGACCGCGCATGATACATTCTGGGATTTCGTTTCTCTGGTGCCTGAAACTGCCCATGCGGTGATGTGGGCAATGTCTGACCGTGCTATTCCACGTAACTTACGCTCAATTCAGGGCTTTGGTGTCAATACTTTCCGTATGATTAATGCGGATGGTGAAGCAGTCTTTGTCAAATTTCACTGGACACCAAAACAAGGTCTGACCCAATTGACCTGGGACGAGGCACAAAAACTGGCAGGCCGTGATCCGGATTTTCACCGCCGTGATTTATATGATGCAATTGAGTCAGGCAACTATCCGGAATGGGAACTAGGTGTGCAGATCGTACCTGAAGCCGATGAGCACAAGTTTGATTTTGACTTGCTGGATGCGACCAAACTCATTCCTGAAGAGCTTGTACCAGTTACACCAATAGGTAGCTTTGTACTCAACCGCAATGTTGAGAACTTCTTTGCAGAAACCGAGCAGGTGGCATTCTGTCCGGCACATATTGTTCCAGGGATTGATTTCTCGAATGACCCGCTGCTACAGGCACGTGTGTTCTCCTATACCGATACTCAACTGATTCGTCTGGGTGGGCCGAACTTCCACCAGATTCCAATCAACCAGCCAGTTTGCCCGTTCCACAATAATCAGCGTGATGGTTACCATCAGCGTGCGATCCACCGTGGACAGGCATCTTATGAACCAAATTCGATTGACAATAACTGGCCAACGGAAACTACACCAGCAGCATTGAATGGCGGTTTCGAAAGTTATGCAGAACGTATTGATGGACGTAAGATTCGTGAGCGTAGTCCATCATTCAGTGATCACTTTACTCAGGCACGATTGTATTACCGCAGTCTGACACCATATGAGCAACGTCATGTGGTAAATGCTTATGTTTTTGAGCTGAGCAAGGTGCAACGTTTGTATATTCGTGAACGTGAAGTGCTAGAAATTCTGTGCAATATCGATCTGGATCTGGCTCAGCAGGTAGCAACCAAACTCGGTATCGTCATTCCGCCTGAAAAACTGAATGTGGAATTGCCGCAAGTGACACCATCTAAACGCATTTCTCTAGAGGCTTTCCCGGCACCAGATATCAAGGGCAAGAAAATTGCTGTTTTGGTACATGACAAGGTGAATCAGTCGAATGTGGATGCAGTATTGGCTTGGGCAAAAGAGGAAAGTGCCATTGCTGAGGTACTCGCTCCGACACCTGCACCTGTATTAAGCAGTAATGGTGCAGAAGTAATGGCAGATGGTATGCAGCGAGGTGAGCCATCAGTGCTTTATGATGCCGTTGTCATGGTGGATGGTGATAACTATGATCTGGTTCTGAAAGATGGTGCAGCGAAGCATTACATTATTGAAGCTTATGTGCACTTAAAACCAATTGTACTCTTGGGTGAAAAAGCTGACCTGATCAATACTTTAGGCCTGGTTGCTGATGAAGGTATGCTTTCACATCAAGACTTCAAATCAGTTGCTATGGAATTAAAGCAACTGATGATGAAACACCGTGTTTGGGCGCGTGAGCCAGTATCAGAAATGATTCCGGGTTAAAACATTCAAACCATAAAAACTCCCTCAATAGAGGGAGTTTTTATTTGAGACTTATATTTTGCATTAATCGGATGATATCGACATTTGTCTATTTTTAATTTTAGAAAGACTCGTTTATGTTTCAGCAAGCGGCCAGCGGCGGTTTACCGAATTACCTGCATTGTTGTAATGAATGACTTTGGCATAATTCCCCACAGCGGTAGCATTTTCAGGAATATCTTTGGTGACCACACTACCTGCACCGATCGTGGCATTGTTGCCAATTTTGACATCATCAATAATGCAGACATTCGGTCCAATATAAACATTATCTCCGATATAGGCGGCCTGTTTGCCACCATTGGCACCAATGGTCGTAAATTGCGACAGATTCACATTATTGCCAATGACTGTAGTGGGGTTGACCACCAAAGGTCCACCATGGCCGATATATAATCCATAACCGATTTTTGTGCTGCAATGAATGTCGATGCCGTATTTCTTTTTCTTATAATAAAAAATAGGGTAGGCCAATTTCGCAATAAATGATTGGGCAGAAGCCAGGCGCAACCAGAAGCTGAAATTAAAGCCGCGGTTAAACAGATAATTTTTAATGAGAGATTTTGCTGAAGTATTACCGCAATAGCGATACAGATCACTGAGAATAAGTTGCCAGATCATGACTGAGCATCGAATAGAAGAAACAGCGTATTTTGCGCTGAAATGAATAAATTCGGAAGTCTGCAAGCCTAGCGGATTTAAAAAAAATCACAATGCAAAAATTGTATGAATCTACTTTTAGAAATGTAATCAAGGCTTGCACCGACATTAGGTGTAGCCTATATTAAGCTTACGGTAGGTCAAAAAACCATGCGACGCTACCAATAAGTTGGACGGATCAATGACAGTTAGTTGAGCTCGAACTTTGGTTCAGGCAATAAATCTAGCACTAGCCATCCAACACAGAGCCCGCAGCGATGCGGGCTTTTTAATGCCAGGCTAAATTTTTAATACTGTTTAATTTTATTTGCAGAATACACATAAATATCAGACTATTCAGCTGATTCGGCATTACATCCCATACCAAAAAAATATCTTGCTAAAAAATCTTACATTTTCATTTGGAAGCCTTTTAAATAAGTATGTTATAAGAATTCAGACGACTAAAATTAATAAATCCAATTTAAAGGGAGGGCACCGCAATGACAGAAGACATGATTGATGTGCAAGTAAAAAATCAGTATGGAAAAATCCTTGATGTAAAAGCATTATTGCGTGCTGGTGCCCAGCATAGTGATTCATCCCAACGCTTAGACCAACAAGTCGAATATATCGTGGTGGATGACGAAATTATCCGACCAACGATTGAACTGCTATTTGCTAGTGAACATACCGACTGTATTTACCGTATTTTAAATCCCAAATAGGGACTGATTTTTTAAAGTAGAAATATAAAAGCGATAGCTCATCTAAGGATGAGCTATTTTTTTAAATCATATTTTCAGACGAGCTGATTAAAAATAAATGCCAGCAGATGATAACGGACTAAGGGATGAGGATCGGATACTTCGCGACTATTTATACGGATTTGTTGGAGTACCTGCCCTAGGTCATGTTTCTGTACAAGAACATATTCTTTAGACAGAGGATCGGGTTGAAGCCTGAGCTGACGATTTTGAGACTTTAAATTAAAAGCATTCAGGCATTGATCTATGCTAGGATAAAGCTGAAATAGGGCTAGGGCTTGAGTGTTATGTTGATGAGCATATCGCATAATTTAGATTCTATTCTTAGTTGTTATTATGCACCTAGCTTAACGCGATTTTTAACTAGATGCCTGAATAGGAGATAGTTCAAGCATCTAGTTAATCACTTGTGAATATAAGCTTAAATTTAAAAACTTTTCAGGATGACATTTACATCATAACGACCAAATTCTTCCAGGATCTGCTGAAGCGTTTGTTGTCCCAGTGCATCTGAAGCTGCAATTTGTACTTCCTGGTTGGTCTGGCTGTCAAAGCATTCAATCGTCTGAATCAACCATTGATGTTCATAGGCAGTTTTTTCAATCAGTATGCGACGTGGTTGCAGCGCATCACTGATCTGGCGTGGCAATACATAAGTGATTGCCAACTGAATATGTTCTAGTTCATCGGCAGCACTGATAAAAGTAATAACCCAGTTTCCCACCTTGCTCAGTTGCATGGGATTATCAAAGGCATCAAATTCTAAATAATATTGCATCTACAGAACCAAAACTGATTGAAATAGACTGTATATGGCGGTCTCTTGATGTTTTTTGCTATTCTGCTTAAGTCGGAAACTTTCTATGGCTCAAGGTTGGTAGATTAAAATATTGAATATAATGAATAACATAATATTAAAATTAAGTACTCTTTAAGTAAATAAAACAATCATTTAAGAGTTTAAAAGACTAAATTTTCACTCAGAATTTTGCTGGATTTTTTCATAGCTAAAATTAATTTGCTGCAGCTTCTGATGCAACTCGTGTGGATGAATGCGACTTTCTTGTAATGACGTCAGCCATTGGATCTGACAGAGTTTTAAGCTGGATAAATCCTGTGCCTGTAAAATATTATGGATTTGCTGTTTCGCTAATAATCCGCAATATTTTTGCAGTGTTACTACCATCATCTCTTTAAGGTCTGTAAAAGAAAGTGCTTCAAGGGCAGGTGGATGAATAGTGGTTGATTCATTTAGATTTTTAGAGGGCTCTGGCACAGCTTCAATACTGGATAATTCCTGATGAACTGCAACAGGCTCAATCGTATTGAAAATTTTTTGATTCATTGATGGAGACGGTGTGGAATTTAGCGGGCGATGAATTTCAGTGTGGGCTAAATCAATTTTGTGATCTGCTTGTACATCTGTCTGATTTTCATGGTTAGATGGCGCAACTGCAGTTGGAATAATTAAACCCATTTCACACAATTGATCTAATAATTCAGGACGAGCGAGGTGCTTTCTGAAGCTTTCATTTAATAAGTCAAAATCTTCACTACCAATTAATACCAGTAATTGACGTTGGCGTGCTGTCAGAGTCAATGACCGATCCTGCAGCACATTGATACCACGTTGAGTCTTCTGAAAATGCAGCATACCTTAACCTGTCAGCACTAAAAATTAAGGTTGAGCATAATCTTTGAAAATTACAATAATATGAAGAATATATAAAAAAACTGGGACTGTTCTATGCCATTACAAGTTGACAATCGCCGTATTTTCCAATGCTTTACGTAGATAAGGATCCAGATCTTCCTGACGAAGCAGCCATTGAACATAGTCAGCAGGCAGTTCGGCAATCGCTGTACCACGGTGCTTACCAAAATTGATGGTACGTGGAATACGCGCATCTTCAGAAGCTTCATAAAGTTCTTCAATACTGCTGATTTTCAGGTGATGCACAATATGCATCAGGATATTCGCTGTCAGAATAATATCCATATCTGCACGATGCGCTTTACGGATCATTTCACGGGCACGGTCGCTGCCTCGCGTGATCATATAGATCAGGGCAGAGATATTGTGTGCTTCAGCATCTGGCCATACGCGACGAGCCAAAGCGAGTGTGCAAATAGCTTTAATATTGGATGAATCTACATCGCATTTTTCTAAGGCGCGAATATCATAATCAATATTATGACCAATGATATAAGTAGTTTCTTGCGGAAGTTCAAAGCTGCTGTAATGTGGCTGTCCTTCCAGATCTGATTCCAGAATATGATGCACAGCCATGGCTGCAAAAGAAATCGGCTCATCACAGCGATAGAGCTGGTCAAACAGTCGGCTTTTATCCAGGCTGATTTTATGATCCAGGATATCTACAGGCGCATACGCAATTTCAATCGGCTGACCGTTTAGTGTATGGGTTTCAGTGTCGAGAATGATGGCCTGCATGGACGTGTACCAGATAAGAGAAGAAAGACAGTTAATATGAACTATAAAGGACGGAAAAGATTGACTACAAGTCCAAGAATTATAATTTATTATGCAAAAATGAAGATCAAACCATCTTTTTTGATTTTTCTGACAGTTTTAACCCGATTTTTTTTAATACGACAGAGGGATGGTCATATAAATAATAAAAGGGAATAGCTTTAGGTGAAATACTGCTTTGCTGCTTAGTAGGAATAGCAAACACAGATTAAATTTATTCCAAACATTTAAAAAGTGGTGTGAATAAAGAGTTTGGCGATTCTGGAGCATTCAGTACGCTGAGAGAAAAGCTATTGTTAAATGGTATTCGGAGTTCTAAGACTATCTTTAAGAAAAACAATTTATTTTAGGTATTTATCTATAATTTTTTATACAACTGATCGTTTCCTAAACTCAAAAAAAAGGAGCTTAGTCTAGGAAGAAATAAAGCGTAGACAGCATTCATCAACTAAAAAACATACTATGTATATTATAAAGTTAAAGTAACTAAAATGTTCACAAACAATTCAATAATTTGATTTTACTGTATTTGGCGCAATTTTCCGAAGAAATGAATTAAATTTATGGAAAACTGGGTAAAGTTCCTAGTCGAAAATGTCAAAGTTCATGCTACAATACGCGCCAATCTTAGCACGGCTTAAAAGCCCTAATTTAATAGGACCTCGCTAATGTTTGCCAATATCTCTATTGCTGAATTTGATCCAGAAATCGCTCAAGCAATCTCTAACGAAGATGCTCGCCAAGAAGCGCACATCGAGTTGATCGCTTCTGAAAACTATTGCTCTCCAGCAGTAATGGAAGCTCAAGGATCAAAACTCACTAACAAATATGCAGAAGGCTACCCAGGCAAACGCTACTATGGCGGTTGTGAATATGTAGATGTCATTGAACAATTGGCCATTGACCGTGCTAAAGAGCTTTTTGGTGCTGATTACGCTAACGTTCAGCCACATGCTGGTTCTCAGGCAAACTCTGCAGTTTACCTGGCGCTTCTTAACCCAGGCGACACAGTATTGGGTATGAGCCTGGCTCACGGTGGTCACTTGACTCACGGTGCGAAAGTAAGCTTCTCTGGTAAAACTTATAACGCGATTCAATACGGTCTAAACCCGGAAACTGGTGAGATCGATTACGAAGAAGTGGAACGTTTAGCTGTAGAACACAAACCACGTATGATCGTGGCTGGTTTCTCTGCGTACAGCCAAATCGTTGATTGGCAGCGTTTCCGTGAAATCGCGGACAAAGTTGGCGCTTACCTGTTTGTTGATATGGCTCACGTAGCTGGTCTGGTTGCTGCTGGTGTTTACCCAAGCCCAGTTCAAATTGCTGACGTAACAACGACAACGACTCACAAAACACTTCGTGGTCCACGTTCTGGTCTGATCCTTGCGAAAGCAAACGAAGAGATTGAGAAAAAACTTCAATCAGCTGTATTCCCAGGTAACCAAGGTGGTCCTTTAGTTCACGCAGTAGCGGCTAAAGCGATTTGCTTTAAAGAAGCAATGGCGCCTGAATACAAAGCTTACCAACAACAAGTTGTGAAAAACGCGCAAGCAATGGCTGAAGTTCTAATCGAACGCGGTTATGACGTTGTTTCTGGTGGTACGAAAAACCACCTGTTCTTGTTGTCTTTAATCAAACAAGGCGATATCACAGGTAAAGACGCTGATGCTTGGTTAGGTGCTGCTCACATCACTGTGAACAAAAACTCTGTACCAAATGACCCACGTTCTCCATTCGTAACTTCTGGTATCCGTATTGGTACACCAGCAGTAACTACGCGTGGTTTTGGTGAAGCAGAAGTACGTGAACTTGCTGGCTGGATCGCTGACATCCTGGACAGCAAAGGTGACGAAGCTGTGATCGCTGCGGTTAAAGAAAAAGTTGCAGCTGTATGTGCAAAATTCCCTGTATATGCTAAATAATTTTAGCTGAAGCAGAAAAAAGCTCCCGATATGGGAGTTTTTTTTATCCTTGAATTTTCAATTCAATACATGAAATAGCTTAGTAACTTAACCATCAATCGTTATCAGGAAAATCAGGAATTCTGCTTTAACAAATCGTTCTTTAAAGCCGGAATACTGTAGAGTAATCATATTGATCTATGGCTTGCTAATATCGGTAATTAAAAATAAAGCGCTGAACGTCTTCACTGATACTGGTCTCCGTTTCCATATTTGAAAAATGCTTGAGTACATAATCCATTGGAAACATGATCTGTCCATGAAGCTCAATGCCATAATAATATTGCGAACTGGCAAATTCGGTACCTGGCGTTAAAGACATCATTTTGAGTTCTTCAAGACTCAGCCAATGTTCGCTACAGCCCAATTCAGAACTGATAAAATAGCCGACCTGACTGGTGATCAAGAGTACAGTATTCAGTTTTTGAACGGTCTTGTGAAAGTCACTTGCCAAAGTTCCTAAATGTTTCTTAAATGCCTGAAAAAACTGACCAAGACGATGCAAACTTTCTGGAGTATTATCAAAGTTAATCGTCTGTAATGTCTGACTGACATAAAAGGTACGTTCAGAATCCGGATGATGCAGCTGAACACGCAGACCTTGCATGAAATCCGTGATACTGTATGTTGAGGTAGATTGTGCAACCGCCATCTTATTCTTCTTTTTATTTCGTTGTTATAGTTTTAAATATATTGCAAATATTTTTTAAATCAAGAATTTAATTTTAATCTATTTATGAAGATTCATTGAATTGCCCGATCAGGAGAGAGTGCATGCAAAAAACCAAGCTTATTTTGTCGGAACAGGATCTAAACCGTCTGGAGACTATGCTTGAGAATCAACCCAAACTGACTCCAACCATGCAGCAGCTAGAGGATGAGCTGGCACGGGCAGAGGTGGTTAAACCCCAAGATATTCCTGCCAATATAGTTACCATGCATGCACGCGCCTTGGTCACCATTGCTAATCAGACCAAAGAGATTATGCTGGTCTATCCGCATGAATTTAAGGGCGAGCCAGGACAGCTGAATATTGTAGCGCCTGTTGGTGCCGCGATTCTCGGGTTGGCTGAAGGGCAAACGATTGAATGGCCGCAACCGGACGGTGAAATAATGAAAGTCAAAATAGAAAAGGTGTTGTATCAGCCAGAACGTGAAGGGGACTATTTATAAAGTCGTTCTGATCTCTTGCATAATAGAAAAGCCCCATATCAAGGGGTTTTTCTATTTGGTTTTGATGTTTTGTAATTCTATTAAGATAACTCAAGCTTAAATCCAACAATATCTTCAAATTAATATGAAAAATTCTATGACTTAAAGGCATTCCTTTGCAAAATGCTACATGTTATGTTGAAGTAAAACACGTACTATAAAAATCGGTTCAACTGAGTTTAAAGGGTTATGTCACAAATAGATGTTTTGATCCCGATCCAGGATATTGCAGCAGATCCGAGTGAGATTTTAAGCATCAAGCGTAATGAGCTTGTCCCTTTGCTCAGCGATCAGTACAGGTTGAATCACTATGCCGATCAGCTGATTCAGGCCCAGGCAGTCCTTTTAAATGGGGTTGATCCACAACTCACGCAACAGCTCAGTCAGACCATTGAGAAGATTATTCAGGCGCTGGCAGATTCCAGGAAATATCTGAAGCAGCGTAAGTTCAATGCCTTGCAAAAATGGCTGGGAATTGATCTGGATTATGGCTCCAGTCAGGTTGAGTATTATAAAAATCTGGATCGCTTGCTGGATCAGGCCAGTCATCTCAGCCGTAAACTACAGATTGAAATTCAGAAATCCCAGTCACGTTTTCAACAGCTGACCGGGTTACGTGAACAGATGGCCAAATATATTCTGGCTGCAGAAGAATTCCTGCGGGAATATCCGCAGTTTGTAAAAAACCAGCATCCACTGGATAATTTCTCAGAACGTCTATCCAAGAAAATTCATACTTTAAAAACCCTGCAAGCCAGTAATGATATTGCCATTACTCAGATGCAGCTGTCTCAACAGCTTTCCTTTAGCCTGCTGGACCGGTTTAAGGAAGCACAGCAGGTACTGATTCCTGCCTGGCAATATCATGTCAAACAAAGCAACAGTAAACACTCGACAAGTGATCTGGAAAAACTTGATAATAGTCGGGAAAAGCTAATTAAAACGTTAAGAAAATCGCTCGAGAAACCCTCGAAAATATAACAAGATAAGGTGAACTATGACCAATCCTGATACTGTGAATCTGCCTGTCAAAAAAGAGAATGAAATTGCTGAACAGAAATTTCAGCAAATGGACCTGAAGGAATTGGGCTTGCAGCCTGAGGATTTTCAGGAAGTACTGGCAGTGCGCAAGGAATTGCAGGAAATGAGTCATAATGCCGTGGCAGAATACGGCAAGAATATTGCCAGTAAAACTGCGACCTATACTGATGAACTACTCAATCTGGTTCAGAACCGAGACCTAGATACAACCGGCCAGAAACTGAATCAGGTGGTTCAGGTGGCACAGCAACTGAATGCCTCCAGTATTCTAAGTAAAAACAAAACCTCAGGTTTCTTTGGTAATCTGCTTAACAAGTTCAAAGGTGCTAAACAGAACTTTGATAGCCATTTTAATACCACCAAAGAACAGATTGATGTACTGGTCAAAGAAATTGAGACTTCTCAATCTGGCCTGAAAGCACGCGTATCGACTTTAGATAAAATGTTTGATGGCGTGCAGGATGAATACAAACAGCTGGGTATTCATATTGCGGCAGGGCGTATCCGTGAACATGAATTACAGCAGGATATTGCTGCGCTGACAGCATTACCCCAAGATCAGACCACCACGCAGAAAATTTATGATCTGAATCATCTGGCCAATAATCTGGAAAAGCGGATCAGTGATTTGCAGGTATTACAGCAATCCGCGATGCAGACCTTGCCTATGATTCGCATTATTCAGTCCAATAATCTGATGCTGGTCGACAAGTTCTATGCCATTAAAAATATTACCTTACCAGCCTGGAAAAACCAGATCAGCCTGGCGATTTCTCTGCATGAACAAAAGAACAGTGTTCAACTTGCCAACAGTATTGATGATGCGACCAATGAGTTACTGCGCCGTAATGCTGATCTGTTGCATCAGAACTCCATCGACACGGCTCGTGCCAACCAGCGTTCAGTCATTGACATAGAAACACTTGAACATGTCCAGAATACCCTTATTAATACAGTTAATGATGTGATTCAGATTCAGAAAGAAGGCATGCAGAAACGCACTGAGGCAACAGCACGTTTAAAAGCTTTGCAAGATAATCTGAATTATCTGGTCATCGAATCGAGTGCAGACAGGTCGGAATAATCTTTAAGACCTGTCCCCGGATCTATTAGAGGAGTCAGGTTTGCCACCATTAGATGAGTATGCTGTAAATCCTCGCGAGATTGAGCAGGGCGTCGTTGCACTAAAAAAGCGTCAGAACCGTCTGACTTTACTTGGTGTAACGACTACCACCGTTGCTATTGCATCCTTGATTGGCCTGTTTCTACATCAGGAACTGGTCTATGGGTTCTTCGGACTCAGTACCGAAGTGCAGCAATTGCATCTACCGGTCAGTGTCGATGCCAATTTAGCCAGTATTGGTGATAGTCCAGACTATTTCTTTAGCCTATTAAGCTGGTTTGGCTGGCTGATTTTGAAATTGTTTGCTTCCTTCATCGGTGCATTCTTTGTCGTACACTTCCTGAAAAAAATCCGTTATTTCTATGTTCGCTTTCAGTCCTTTGTGATGAAATTTGTAGGCTGGCTGATTGCTTTTATCCTGATCTGGGGTGGACTGAGCTATTGGCAGCATGACCTGAATGGTGATCATGATGATGCATATCAAAAGGCGGTGTATTACGACAGCAATATTAATGACAGTGATATTGCCCGTTATTTAACGGATGCGGAAGATGTTAAAGCACCGGTGAAATCTTATTTGCTCGCCCAGACCGCTTTATTGCATGAACCAGCCGATTTATCAGCAGCCCGACCGCATGTTCTGCGACTGATTGAAGCAGAGAAAAGCGACAGACAATTTGAGCAATATGGTTTCAAGGCGGAGCAGTTGTGGACCATGCAACAGCAAGTCTATGGCAAGACCATGACTCCGGCAGCTGAATCGGTCAGTACTCAGGTACAACAAGCCAATCAGTTGACCGATATTGTTCAGGTGGTCATCAGTATTATAGTGGCTGTATCTGTGGTGATGAGTTTGATGTTCTTTGCATTGGCCAATGCCATTAAAAAACGTTCATTGCGGATTGAACAGCGGTTGCATTAAACCGATCAAGCTCCAGTCATGGAGCTTTTTTCATGGATTTATCTTTGTTGCGCGAAGTGGGTGAAACAAAGCTATTTAATGAAATAGCGATACGTCAATTTATTGAAATTATATTGAAAATAGCTCAATAATCTAAAAAAACGATCATTTGTATAAAAACAAACTGTTTTACCTGTATTTTGATTTATCCTATTATTCTTTCATCGAATAAATATTTACTCCTTTGGAGACGTTAGCTATGTTAGATCAAAATACAACAGCTCAGTTAAAAACCCTTTTAGAACGCCTTGAAGGTCCAATCGAACTGGTTGCAACGATAGATGCTTCGGATAAATCTGCAAAAATCAAAGAACTTGTAGAGGAAATCGCTGCACTGTCTGATTTGGTGACTGCCCGTTTTGATGGTACCAACAAACGTGCACCAAGCTTTGGTGTGGCAAAAGCCGGTGAAGAACCACGTGTGTACTTCGCAGGTCTGCCAATGGGTCATGAGTTCACTTCGCTGATTCTGGCATTGCTGCAAACTTCGGGTTATGCACCGAAAGTATCGAATGAAGTTCTTGAGTCGATCAAAGGTCTAGGAATCAAGTCTGACTTTGATGTGTTTGTCTCTTTAAGCTGTCATAACTGTCCGGATGTGGTTCAGGCACTCAACCTGATTGCGATCTATAATCCAGGCACAACAGCAACCATGATCGATGGTGCTTTCTTCCAGGAAGAAGTGGAAGAACGTAAAATCATGGCGGTACCAATGGTGTTCCAGGACAATGAACACATCGGTCAGGGTCGTATGACTTTGGAAGAAATCGTGGCGAAACTGGATACCGACTCTGCTGCCAAAGATGCGGAAAAGCTGAATGCCAAAGAAGCATTTGATGTACTGATTGTCGGTGGTGGTCCTGCGGGGAATACCTCTGCCATCTATGCAGCACGTAAAGGCATCCGTACCGGGATCGTGGCTGAACGCATGGGCGGTCAGGTCATGGATACCATGGATATTGAGAACTTCACATCAGTGCAAAAGACTCAAGGTCCTAAGTTTGCTGCCGAGATGGAAGCACACGTCCGTGAATACGGTGTCGACATCATGAACCTGCAACGTGTATCTGACATCAAAGGTGCGGATGAAACTGCCAACGGTCTGGTTGAAGTGACCTTGGAAAATGGTGCCAAACTTGAATCAAAAACCGTGATTCTGTCGACTGGAGCACGCTGGAGAGAGATGAATGTTCCAGGTGAGCAGGAATATAAAACCCGTGGTGTTGCGTACTGTCCACACTGTGACGGCCCACTATTCAAAGGCAAACGTGTTGCGGTGATTGGTGGTGGTAACTCGGGTGTAGAAGCTGCAATCGACCTTGCTGGTATTGTTGAGCATGTCACCCTGGTGGAATTTGATACCAAGCTACGTGCGGATCAGGTACTGCAGGACAAATTGAACAGCTTGCCAAATACCACGGTGATCAAGAATGCGTTATCAACAGAAGTGGTTGGTGATGGTTCACAGGTGACGGCTCTTAAATACAAAGACCGCGCGACTGATGAAGAACATACGGTTGAACTGGCAGGGATCTTTGTACAGATCGGTTTGTTACCAAACACGGATTTCTTAAAAGAAACTGCTGTTGAACTTTCCAACCGTGGCGAGATCGTCATCAATGACCGCAACGAAACCAATGTGAAAGGTGTATTTGCTGCCGGTGACTGTACCACAGTACCTTACAAGCAGATCATCATTGCAACGGGTGAAGGCGCGAAAGCATCCCTATCTGCATTTGATTACATCATTCGTTCGGGTCAGTAATAAAGGAAAGCACCTGGGTTCCCCAAAACCCAGGTGCTAGAACATCAATCGACTCTCTTTCTTATTTCCTTTTTACAGGAACTCCGGACGCTAACACCAGAGTTCCTTTTTTTATATTTGCGTTCCTTTATTTTAGATCAGCCAAAAGCATCCCCAATTGCTTCTGGCTGTTCTTTTCCTCTGCGCTGTTTTTGTTTTTAATTATTATTATGCCTTCCCCAAGGTTGTGCTTTTGATGAGCATAAAACATGCCACCTTTTAGTTTTATTTAAGAGCTGAATAAATTCAGTCCCTTAAATTTCTCCATCAATTGTTCTTTTGTCTCCACATGTTCCGGATGAGGCACAATGCACTCAATTGGACACACAGATACGCAGGTTTGATGATCATAAAAACCGACACATTCCGTACAGCGATTGACATCAATTTCGTAGATCTTGTCGCCTTCATAAATGGCATCATTCGGACACTCAGGCAGACACATGTCGCAGTTGATGCATTTATCTGTGATCAAGAGTGCCATTTTAGCCTGCCTGATAAGCGAGTGAAGATGCGGAAATATCAGCAGTCGATGTCGGTAAGTTACGGATCAGCAGGGCATAACTCATATCCACATCTGCTGGAATCGGAATTTCGACGATATGACCTGAACCTTTGGCATCTTCAATCTGATTGCCTTTACGGTCTTTGATTTCAGTCAAAGTAAAAGTAATGTTGCCCTTTGTGGTCATCAGTTCCAGTGAATCGCCGACTACAAAGCGGTTTTTCACATCAATCTTGATGTAATCACCATTGCGTTCCAGCACTTCACCACAGAAAATTTGATGATCAAAACTGGAAGAACCATTTTCATAGTTCTGATATTCACTATGTACATGGCGGCGCAGGAAACCTTCGGTATAACCACGGTTTGCCAGACCTTCTAACTGAGTCATTAAAGATGGATCAAATGGTTTACCAGCCAGTGCATCATCAATAGCTTTACGATAGATCTGTGCGGTGCGCGCGCAGTAGAAATAAGATTTCGTCCGACCTTCAATTTTCAGTGAATGCACACCGACTTTGGTCAGGCGTTCTACATGCTGAACTGCACGAAGGTCTTTGGAATTCATGAAATAGGTGCCATGTTCATCTTCTTCAGCTGCAAACATATCTTCATCGTTACGCTGCAGTAGAACCGGCTCGTCAAACTGGTGTTGCGCTACTTTATGGCTTTCATCCATATCTTTGGAGCAGCAGCCTGAATCCAGACTTTTCACTGGAATCACATCACCTGTGACATCTTCTTTGGCATCCAAAACTTTGTATTCCCAGCGACAGGCATTAGTGCAGGCACCTTGGTTGGCATCACGTCTATTCATATAACCAGACAGCATGCAGCGCCCGGAGTAGGCCATGCACAGCGCACCATGCACGAAGACTTCAATCTCCATATCTGGTACTTGCTGTTTGATTTCTTCAATTTCTTCAATCGACAGCTCACGTGACAAAATCACGCGAGTAAGTCCCATATTCTTCCAGAATTTTACTGTTGCCCAGTTTACCGCATTGGCTTGTACAGACAGGTGAATGTCCATATGTGGAAAATGTTCACGGACCAGCATGATCAGGCCTGGATCAGACATGATCAGTGCATCCGGTTGCATCGCCACTACAGGTTCAAGATCACGGATAAAGTTTTTCAGCTTGGAGTTATGTGGCTGGATATTCACCACCACATAGAATTTTTTGCCAAGATCATGTGCTTCTTTAATACCTATGGCCAGATTGTCATGATCAAATTCATTATTACGAACACGCAGGCTATAACGCGGCTGGCCGGCATAGACTGCATCTGCACCATAAGCAAAAGCATAGCGCATGTTTTTCAGTGAGCCAGCAGGTGAGAGAAGTTCAGTAACAGGGGTTATACTCATGATCAAATCGAAAGACATATAAAAAGTACGGCTTTTATTTTATTCATCTAAAAACAAGATTCAACCAAGTAAATCACTCGGAAATCATGGTTTTTGTTGATATTTTCAACATTATCTAATAGGTAAAACTGAAATAATAGGCAGTTTATTGACCTTCAATTTCAGACCGTTCCAAGGTTTTCAGGATCTGACAATGGTTAATCGTAGTCGGCGTATTACAGCTATTTCTTAGCTCGGAAAGCTGAGTTTTAAAAGCTGCTAATTCTTTCATTTTAATGGTAATATTCTGTAGATGCTGGTCAATGATATTGTTGACTACTGTACAGTTCTGCTCGGGATTTTGCTCCAGTTCGATCAAGGTCTCAATTTCCTTTAAGGACATATCCAGGTCACGACAGCGCTTGATAAAAATCAGCCTTTTAAGCGCTTCATTATCAAAATAACGATACTGATTATTTGCTCGAAAATTCGGCTTAATCAATCCTTTTTTCTCATAAAAACGCACTGTGTCTGTACTTAAATGTGACTTTTTGGCGATCTGTGAAATCAGATACAAAGACATATACACCTCGGGCTTGACCTTGGAGTTACTCCATAGTTTCTAATCACTGTATCGTATTTCGTATAAAAATACATCGGAGAATAATATGGTCTGTAGCTGTAGTCATGAACCGGCACCCATCAAGCCAAACAGCAAGTTTAGAATGGCTTTATGGATTGCCTTATGGATTAACCTCAGCATGTTTCTGGTAGAGCTGGTCGGTGGAGCCTATGCTCATTCTTCAGCTTTATGGGCCGACTCGCTAGATTTCTTTGGGGATGCAGTGAATTATGGGATTTCACTGGCTGTATTAGGTGCAAGCCTGTACTGGCGAGCCACTGTAGCCTTAATTAAGGGCCTGACCATGGCAGTCTTTGGTCTGGTGGTGATGGGGAAAGTTATCTATGCCTACCTGCTCGGTATTCCTCCTGAAGCCATCACGATGGGGATTATCGGAGCAATCGCTTTACTGGCCAATGTGATTACGGCTGTAATTCTTTATGCTTTCCGCGATGGAGATTCAAACATGAAGTCTGTGTGGCTGTGTAGCCGAAATGATGCAATTGGCAACGTAGCAGTCATATTTGCGGCCATTGGCGTATTTGGAACCGGCAGTTTATGGCCCGATATGATTGTAGCCATGATTATGGCTAGTCTGGGATTAACTGCAGGGTATCAGGTGGTGAAGCAGGCATTACAAGAACGTCGTACAACTGCATGATAAAAATTAATGCTAAATAAAAAAACCGGGCATAAACGCCCGGTTTTTTAGATTCAAGGAATCTTATTTTTCAACGAATGCACGTTCAATCACGTAATCGCCTAGAACACCCATACGTGGAGATTCTTTCAGACCGTGTTGGTCAAGAAGGGCAGCAACGTCATCAAGGAATGCTGGACTACCGCATAGCATTGCGCGGTCAGTTTCAGGGTTGAAACGTGGCAGACCGATTTTCTCGAACAATTGACCAGATTCAATTGCAGTCGTTACACGACCTTGAGTATGGAAATCTTCACGAGTTACCGTTGGGTAGTAAACTAGTTTCTCTTTCGCACCCAACTCACCAAAGAATTCGTGGTTTGGAATTTCGTTCAGAATCAAATCTTGATAAGCCAGTTCTGAAATGAAACGCGTACCGTGAACAACGATAATTTTTTCAAAACGTTCATAAGTTTCCGGATCACGAATCACAGAAAGGAAAGGGGCAAGACCAGTACCAGAAGAAAGCAGGTACAGGTTTTTACCAGGATTCAAGTCATCCAGAACCAGTGTGCCTGTTGGCTTGCGAGACACTAAAATCTCATCACCAACTTTTACTTTTTGTAGAATAGAAGTAAGTGGACCATCTGGAACTTTAATCGAGAAGAATTCCAGTTCTTCTTCATAGTTTGCACTTGCAATTGAATATGCACGCATTAAAGGCTTGCCATTGACCTCAAGGCCGATCATCACAAACTGACCGTTTTTAAAACGTAATGCAGTATCACGAGTCGTTTTAAAAGAGAATAATGTGTCATTCCAATGGTGGACGTGAGTAATCTTTTCGACGTTAAAAGCAGCCATTAAAGGTCTCAATAAGTTATCAAATTAGAACAGGTTGCTATTCTAAACCAAATTCATTCTCGATAAACTGAATATATTTAATTGAGCTTATCAGAAAAAGTGATTATGAAAGAACTGACTATACCTGTAATTGGTATAATGAAATCTCCTTATAAAGAAAAATTTGGTATTCCTCGTCAGCCCAATCTGGTGGAAGTGGAGTCTTATATTGAAATGCAGGGTCCTTATAATGATCTGCTGGCTTTTGAGGGGATTGAGGAGTTCAGTCATTTATGGCTGCTCTGGCAGTTTCATGACAATAAAAACCAGGAAAACAGCAAGTTCCGTCCACAGGTACGTCCACCACGTTTAGGTGGAAATCAGAAAATAGGGGTGTTCGCGACACGTAGTATGTATCGTCCTTCACCCATTGGTTTATCCGTGGTAAAGCTTAAAGAAGTGCAAAAAGTCGGCAAAACAGTCCGTGTTTATGTGACGGGCAGTGACCTTTTAGATGGCACTCCGATTGTCGATATTAAACCTTATATTCACTATTCCGATGCTGTGATAGATGCGCAAAGCGGTTATGCTCAGGAAGAGCCGGTACGTAAATATGTGGTTTGGTCAGAACAGGCAGAGCTGGAAAGAAATCAGTTAGTCAAAATGAAAGGCCTTTCGGAACAGATCATTCAGGAACTGGCAGAGGTTTTATCCCTTAATCCGCGTCCAGCCTATCAGGCGGATCCGGAGCGAATTTACGGTATGCGCTTTGCAGATTTCAATATCAAATTTATTGTCAATCAAACTTCTGTCCTGATTGTCGAGATTGAGTGATGGCTAAAGGGTTACGGTACTTATTACTTTATTTGCTCAAATGATTCTAAAGCTTTAGGGTCCACCATAAAATCCCGATCAAAACTGCCATATGCAGGATCTGCACCGGTACAAAATACATAGCATATTTGAATCCGCCTGACAGGGCGGCATTTACGGATTTTGCTAAAGCATGGGCTGCAAGGCCTATCAGTAGGGCCTGAATCAGCCGTGTATTGCTCGGGTCGCCCTGAATCACGACACTGGCCATAGCGGCATGGATCTCAAATAGTGAAGCCAGTAGAGTGCCTGCCAGCAAGCCGGCATCGCCAAGTACTAATTCCAAGCCATAAATCGCAGCCTGAATTAGCGTCAATGTGACAGCAATAATGACCGCTTCTTTTAGGCTGAAAATCCGGCTATCTTCTTCTTTTTCATAATTTTCTGGTGGTTTGGCTTTTCGCAACAATAGAAATGCACAGGTAGTCAGAATGGCCATTGCAACTAAAGAAGGAAGCAAAAGAATTTTAAGCCAGCTAAAAGATACTCCTCCGACCACAATGAACAGTAGCAATAAAGTCGAAATACAGGACATCAGTGCGGCACCGGCATTGGATCGGGCATCCATCTCACCTTTACGGACCTGTAGACCCAATTGGGCGATTGTCGCTGTGCTAGAAACAAAACCAGAAGCAATGGATGAAAGCATCAGGGCATTTTTTGTAGAAAGTAAGCGTTTGGCAATATGCGCCAGCGCTTGTACCACTAGAATTAAAGTTAGGAGTTTCAAAATCAGGTAGGGATTAAGCACCTTGCCCCACAGCGGTGTATCGGGTGTCAAAGGTAAACCAATCAATACCAAGGCCAGTAATAGCAAACCATCACGGAACTCAGCTTCAGTAATCCATTTTCCGGCAATGTTGTGCATAGAATGTTTGGCCATCAGGATCACGGTGATGAGTATTGCAATTCCGGCAGCCAGCGAAATATTCCACAGACAGATTGCTCCGATAAAATAGGTCATCACAAATGCGAGTTCGGTGGTAATACCAGGATCATCCGGCTGATTGCGGATAGAGGAAATCACCATGCCACCAATAATCAACGCGCCTACCAAACCGGTGATCATTCCGAATAGAAAGCAGATGGCTCCCAATAAGGCACAGATGGCAAATGAACGTAAGCCAGCAAAGCTGGGTTGTTGCTCCCGCTGTTTATGCCGCTCTCGTTCCAGGCCTATCAATAGGCCACAGCCTAATGCTGAAGTCAGGATAGTGAGCAGTTCCTGAAAGGAACTGTCATTCATAGGCACTGCGCTAAAATCCATATCCGGCCTCAGCTGTGAATAAGTAATTATTTTAAAAAGCTATCTCTAAAATATAGGCGATAAGCTAAAGGACGAACAAGAGAAAAAATGTGCGAGATAAGATAGTAGAAGAGAGCGGCTATATTCAAGATTTACCTCAGGCAGCAGAAACAGGCAGATGACACAGCAGGATAATGCGAAAAATAGCAAAAACTTGTTATAGTGAAGGCAAGTTTGGGGACCTATAACAATGAAATTTGACTTTGAAATTGATACCGCGTGGTGTCTGGAGCAACTTTTTAAAGACGGTAAGATTACTGACCGTGACCGTATGCTGATACAGACGACGCATCGTCAGCGTGAGCAGCTGAAATGGCATCCTTTACAGTGGATTGCCAATTTTAATCTGGTTGACCGTTCTCATCCCCAAAGCACACTTACCCTAAACCGTTTATGTCAGTGGCTGTCGGAAAAAACGAATCTGCCATTTTATATTATTGACCCTTTAAAAGCCGATGTTCAGGCACTTACTACGGTGATGTCACAGGAATATGCCTTGCGTAACCGTATTCTTGCTGTTGAAATCCAGCCAGACAAAATCCTGATTGCTACCGATCAGCCTTATAAAATGGAATGGGTGTCGAATCTACAGCAGAATATCAGCCCGCGCCGTATTGAACGGGTGCTACTGAATCCGGAACAGTTGCAGCGATATATTGTCGAGTATTATCAGGTTAGTCGCGCAGTCAGTGGATCACAAAAATCCTCGGCTTATGACCGTGAAAATAAGGGTGTAGAAGCACTTTTACAGTTAGGTGATTCGCAGAATCCGGATGCCAATGACCAGCATATTATCAAGCTGGTGGATTGGGTGCTGCAATTTGCTTTTGAGCAGGGTGCCAGTGATATTCATATGGAACCACGCAAAGATACCGGGAAAATCCGTTTCCGTATTGATGGTGTGCTGCATACCATTTATAAAATGCCAGCCAATACGCTTACTGCCGTGATTTCACGTATTAAAATTCTGGGCCGGATGAATGTGGCAGAAAAGCGCAAGCCGCAGGATGGCCGTCTAAAAACCCGTACGCCTAAAGGACAGGAAACGGAACTGCGTTTATCGACCTTACCCACCGCTTTTGGTGAAAAACTGGTAATGCGTATTTTCGATCCGGAAGTATTGGTACGCAGTTTCCAGCAACTGGGTTTTGAAGGCCACTTGCTGAATGAATGGAACACGCTGACCAGTCATAGTCATGGCATCATTCTGGTGACTGGGCCTACAGGCTCGGGTAAAACGACTACGCTGTATTCAACTTTAAAGCAGCTGGCGACCGAAGAGGTCAATGTCTGTACCATTGAAGATCCGATCGAGATGCTGGAGCCAAGCTTTAACCAGATGCAGGTGAATACTGGGATTGATCTGGGCTTTGCCGATGGTGTACGGGCATTAATGCGTCAGGATCCAGATATCATCATGGTCGGTGAGATTCGTGATCAGGATACTGCCAATATGGCCATTCAGGCTGCCTTGACAGGTCACCTGGTTTTATCCACGCTCCATACCAATGATGCACCGTCGAGTTTAACCCGTCTGCATGATCTGGGTGTACAACCGTTCCTGACTGCTGCAACGATTCTCGGTGTATTGGCTCAGCGTCTGGTACGTAAATTGTGTCCACACTGCAAAGCAGAAGGCTTTATGGATGAGCAGGAATGGCAGCATTTAGCAGCAGATTATCCATTGGCCCGTCCAGAATTTGTGTTCCGTCCAGTAGGTTGTGAGGAATGTCGTCATACGGGTTATAAAGGGCGTATAGGGATCTATGAATTTATGCCACTGAGTTTGGCAACCAAACAGCTGATTGGCGCAGATGCCAACTTGAACCAGTTACGTGCTCAGGCGAAAAAAGAAGGTGTAGAGCCACTTAGAATTGCGGGCGCACGAAAAGTCATTGAAGGTGTCACTACGCTAGAAGAAGTACTACGTGTAGTGCCATTGAATTAACTTTTAAAACACATTTTTGAAAATGAAGTTTTCTTAAGATTCAATTCATCTTCAGCTGTTTTAATAGCTTCATCGAAACAAGACAGCCTAAAAGGTACTGAATATGAAAAATATGACCAAAGCATTTGTAGCAGTGGCACTTATTGGTTCAGCAACAACTGCGACTATGGCAGAAAGTACAGTAAACCAAAGCGCTTTTGCCAAAACCGTAACTGTAAAACAAGCACTCACCATGAAAGATGACAGCAAGGTACAGATCAAAGGTCATGTGGTGAAATCAGTAGGCGACGAAAAATATCAGTTCCGTGACAACACAGGCAGCATCAATGTCGAAATTGATGATGAGTTATGGCAAGGCAAACCGATTTCTGCAAAAACATCAGTAACCATTATTGGTGAAGTAGATATCGATTACAAACCAGCGAAACGTGTTGAAATCGACGTTGATGAAGTGCGTTTCAATTAAGGCATTGGCGATAGCCGAATGACCTGACTAGAGAAAACCACATGCAATATTACAAAAAGCATGTGGTTTTTTTTGTTTAAAATTCATGATTATATGTTGAAAATAAGGGAGAATTCAGCATGCGTATTCTTTTGGCGGAAGATGATGCCTCACAGGCAGAAAGCATTCAGACCTGGCTGGAAATGGATGGCTATGTAATTGACTGGGTTGAACGTGGGGACCATGCCATTCTGGCGCTTGAACAGCATCAGTATGACTGTGTGTTACTGGATCGTGGTTTACCGCGAGCCAGTGGGGATCAGATTCTGACGACGCTACGTAAACTGCAGCAAGATACGCCAGTTATTTTTATTACTGCTCGAGACAGTATTGATGACCGGGTAGAAGGACTTGATTTAGGTGCCAATGATTATCTGGTCAAACCTTTTAGCCTGGAAGAATTGTCTGCACGAATTCGCGCCCAGATCCGCTTGCAGCAAAAAAATCTGAGCCATGTGCTGACTTGGGAAGACCTGCAGCTGGATATACAGGCTAAAACTCTGATTAAAGCAGGTGAAGTGGTGAACTTAACGGCCAAAGAGTTTCAGATTTTGCATAAATTGATGCAAAAGCCAGAGCATGTAGTGACCCGGGAACAGCTGGAAGAATCTCTCTATGCCTGGGGGGATGAAATTGAGAGTAATGCCATCGAGGTTTTTATTTATCAACTGCGCAAGAAAATTGGCAGTCAGATGATCAAGACCATACGTGGGCTGGGTTATCGTATGCATAAAGCTGAGGGATAGGTCAATTATGGCTCAAAGGATTTCACTGCAACACAAGCTGATCAAGAATGCCATGTATAGCTCCATTTTGGCGGGCTGTCTGGCCTGGTTGTTATTACTGGGCATTTCTGGCTATCAGTCTATGCAGATTCATGATGAACTGATGGAAGATATTGCGGAACTTTTACTTGGCGATGTGACTCAGTCCCAAGGTCACAATGTAGATGATATCAGTGAAGAGTTTGAGATCCAGTATCGACTTTGGCTGGATCAGGACCAGCTAACCACTTCCGAAAAGAACAATCTGTTGCAACATCAGTTACGTCATCAATCAGGGCTGCATTTTCAGTTTGAAGATGGACAGTTATTAAGAACTTTGATAGTTGAAGATAACGGGCTTAAAGTTCAGGTCATACAGCCAGTATCTATACGCTTTGAACAGATCTGGAATAGTATTTTAGGTTTTGGTTTAATCCTTCTAATATTATGGCTGGTGAAATGGTTGTTACTACATCTATTGATTAAGCGTCAGTTAAAGCCACTTAACCGGATTTCACAGGATATTGCCTCCAAATCCGCCCAGGATCTAAGTCCAGTTCAATCACCCGAACCGCAAATTGCTGAGCTACAACCCATCGTCAGTCAGTTAAACCGGATGCTGGCGCGGGTAGAGCAGTCCTTGAGTGCAGAACAGCGCTTTACTGCAGATGCTTCGCATGAACTCCGCTCACCCTTATCAGCGATTCAAATGCGCCTGCAGGTGTTAAAACGCAAATATCAGACTCATGAGACATTGTCTCAGGATCTGGCGCAGATTCAGAAAGATGTCAGTCGTGGTACTCAGATTCTGGAAAACCTCTTACTGCTGGCTCGACTGGACCCTGAACAAAATCATAACCTGCCACAACAAAAGGTGGATTTGCCTGAGCTTATTCAGGATGCTTTAAAAACACTCACGCCATTCGTAGAAGAGAAACAGCTGGACCTAAAACTTGAGCTAAATCCTGCTGATATTTCAGGGAATGCCGAGCTAATTTTCAGTTGCCTGCGAAACCTGATCGACAATGCCATCAAATATACGCCGTCTGCAGGTACAATTTTGATCCAGTGCCAGCATCAGGCGGATAAAACAGAAGTGGTGATTGAAAATTCAGGAGAGGGAATTTCTGAGGAAACTTTACAGCGACTGGGGGAGCGTTTTTATCGCGCTTTGGGCACTAAAACCCAAGGATCAGGTCTGGGATTATCCATCTGCCAGAAAATCATGCAATTGCATCATGGTGATATTCAATTTATGGCTTCTGATCTGGGCGGGTTAAAAGTCGTATTGCGCTTTTAGATCTAGAGTCAGGAAATAGTCCAAATAAGAAAAAAAAGCAGTACGCGCTGATTCATACTGCTGATGACCACGTTTATTATTGTGTGAGTTATTTTATTTATTTAGTGAGAATGAGACGATTATTTCGGGTCAAGCGTAGGCGGTATTCTTCACCGGCATGCATGATGCGAATTTCACGTCCGAGAGCAAACAGGTTATTTGAATGCAGCATTGGTAATGCATGATGAGCGTCATTGTTACGTGTAAACAGGCTAAAAGGTGCGTTCATTCCATCGACTCCGTGGTATGTGCTTGGATTGATTTAAATGATAATTATTATCGAATAGAGCTGTCAACGCTTAAATTTGCAATTCCTAAAAAATCCGCTATCACTTACAATTTGTAATATTTCCAGCCAGTTTATCTTCGTATGTCCAAAGTAAATATTCATGTCGCGATTGCCTTGTTATTTCACCAAAATCAGGTTCTGGTTGGCTGGCGGGAAGCGAAACAGCATCAGGGAAATAAACATGAATTCCCTGGCGGCAAAGTAGAAGAAGGTGAAACACCGCTGCAAGCCTGCCGTCGTGAGATCCAGGAAGAAGTCGGTATTGATATCGAGCTTTGGCATTCTTTCGATTTTATTTGTCATGAATATGAAGATGTGATTGTGCATCTGCATTTATTCCATGCCAGTGTAGCTGAAGCACAGTTAGCCCAGATTCAGCAACCCTGGAAGTGGTATAGCCGCGAGCAGTTACAGCAGCTGAATTTTCCGAAAGCCAATGCGGTGATTTTAAAAAAACTGTTATGGCCACAGATGATTAAAATCAGCAGTGATCTGGCAGATCTGCATCAGCTCGACAAAGTGCAAATGCTGTATTGGCGAGTTGACGCCAACGCAGAACATGCCGAGAAATTGGCAACCCTGCTAGCAGAACAATTATCCCAATTGATTATTAATCATGACTTATATCTGCTGCTGGATGAACAACAGCAACAGAGTATTCAGACTTTACATCTTAAACAGGCACAGTTGAATCAACTAAGTACAAGTGATCTGGTTATAGGGAAACGCTATATTGCTGCGTGTCATGATCAGGCATCTGCACAACGGGCAGAACAGCTGGGTTGTGAAGCAATTTTTCTGAGTCCTGTGCTGCCAACAGCAACTCATACAGAAGTAGAGCCACTGGGATGGACTGCCTTTGAGCAGATTGCCAAACAGATTCAGATTCCTGTGTATGCACTTGGTGGAATCAACAAAGAAGATTTGAGTCTGGCTCAATCCCATCATGCTTACGGGATCGCAGGCATTCGCGGGATATAAGTAAGTTAATTACTAAAAGTAATGGTTGCTTAAAGAGCGCTTAATGCCTTCTGTGCTTTTTGAATGGTTTGTGGATTCTTTTGCAGCTGACCTGCTTTGAGAATCACCCGCCAGAGCTGCTTTTTCATGGCATTACTTTGTGCATAGCTAAGGCCGCGCTGCGCAAACGCTTGCGCATTGGCGGGTTTATTCTTGCGGTTCGCCAGCATCCCTAAATACAGATAGGTTTCAGGAGACTGCGGTGCCAGTCGCTGTGCCTGTGTAACATAAGCTTCAGCCTGATCAAACTTTTGTGCTTTATACGCTGTCTGAGTCTGCTGCATCAATTTCTTGAAAGCAGGTAACTGACGGCCATCATCAAACTGCTGTGGTTTAGGTTTCTGCTGCGGCACGACCACTTTTTGACGTTTGATTTCAGGATGATCATAAGGCGTAATCACTACACCATCAGATTTCTGCACCCGTGGTTTTTCAGGTGCAGGCTTGGCTGGAGCAGATGGTTCCTGCTGTATGGACTGACAACCGACTAAAGCAACTAAAATTGAACCAATCAGGATTTTTTGAAACATATATCTCACTCAATTAGGGTGAATAACTACCGCTTGAGATAATACGTGTATTTTGTGAAGAATCACGTTGGTTTTCCGTTTCAGTTTCTTCAATCCAGATCCCAATTTCATCACTTTGATCATCAGAATCTTGAGGTTCTTCTGAATCAATCGTATGTGGGGCAGGGGCATAATGCGATGCGCCACAAGCAGTCGCCTGATTTGGCATGCTGTGACGAGTCAACGGAATATACATGGCACCTTCACAGCCTTGAGCAGACAAATGACCTGTCGCGCGATCGACCCATTGCCATTGTACCTCACCTGGTTGATGCAGATTCACTGGCTTCTGGCGTAGCTGCTTCATGACACTGGTCCATACCGGTAGCGCACCAGAGGACCCGGTCAAACCAGTAATCTTATTGTCATCCAGACCTAACCAGACCACAGCTAGGTAATTACCAGAATAGCCTGCGAACCATGAGTCACGGGTATCATTGGTTGTCCCTGATTTACCAGCCAGACCAAGATTGCGTGGCAGGGTATTATAAGCAGATTGGCCGGTACCGCTGCTCATGACCTGCTGTAAACCGTTGTTCAGGATATAGGCATAAGCCGGATCAATGGTCGGCTGAACCGTCAAGCCATAGCGATCGACCAGACGACCATTGGCATCGACCACTGAACGAATGGCTTTGACCGGATATTTAAAACCGCCAGTCGCGAAATTGCCATACAGACTCATCACTTCCATAGGTGACATATCTACCGCACCCAGATAAATGGAAGGGTAGGACGGAATATCAGAAGTCACACCAAATTTCTTCAGATGATTGATAAAGGTCGACATACCGAATTCCTGCGCCAAACGTACCGCGGACAGGTTATAGGAATTTGCCAGTGCCTGAGACATTGGAACCACACCATGTGGGCGGCCACTATAGTTTTTTGGTGTCCAGTTCTTACCATCACTTTTAATACTTAGTTCGCTATCTTCGATCGGGCTGCCCCAATGATAACGGTTCGATTCAATCGCGGTCAGGTAAATCACAGGCTTTAATAATGACCCGACCTGACGTTTGGCATCCAGGGCGCGGTTAAAGCCAGTAAAGTCCTGGGTCGAACCAACTGCGGCAACCAGTTCACCATTTTCTGGATGAGTGACCAGCACCGCACCTTGCAGATCTTTTAAGCGTTTCGGATTTGATCTGCTTAAGTTCGCCACTGTATTTTTGAAGCTTTGCTGAATACGGGTCTGTGCCAATGGATCTAAAGTGGTAAAGATGCGTAGGCCCTGATTGGTAATGTCGCCTTCCTGATATTCGGTACGCAACTGACGACGCACAATATCCAGGAAGTCAGGAAAACGTGCCGGACCCAGGGTTGGTTTTGTAATGACATTGAGAGGGCGTGCCTTCTCGGTTTCGTATTGGTCTTGAGTCAGATAACCCATGACCAGCATATTGTTCAGCACAATATCACGACGTCTTTTCGCCGATTCAGGGTTACGCCATGGGTTATATAGGGAAGGACCTTGTACCAGACCAACCAAAAATGCCTGTTGGGCAATATTTAATTCGCGCAGCGGTAGACCAAAGTAGAATTGGGAAGCCAGACCATAACCATTAATAGAATAATTGCCGTTTTGACCCAGGTTCACTTCATTTAAATACGCTTCTAGAATTTCATCTTTGTCATAATGTAATTCAATCAGCATCGCCATAAAGGCTTCATTGACTTTACGCTTGATGGTGCGTTCTGGCGTCAGATAGAAGTTCTTAACCAGCTGTTGCGTCAAAGTTGAACCGCCCTGACGGGTACCACCGGTGACATTACTGACCACTGCTCGCGCCAGGCCACGGATAGAAACACCATGGTGACGGTAGAAATTACGGTCTTCAGTGGCAATCAGAGCTTCAATCAAAGGTTTAGGTACTTTATTGAGTTTAATCAGCACCCGGTCTTCATTATGCTGTGGGTAAATCCCGCCAATTAATAAAGGTTCCAAACGGGCAATCCCGGACGTAGAGGGCTTAGTCGCACTCACATCAGTAATCTGTTCGCCATTGAAGCTGACTTTCAAAATCTGTTCAGGCTCAACCCGGTCACCAAAATCAAAACCACGGGTATGTACATATAAAGTATCACCAGAAGTCACATAACTTCCGGACTTGGTATAGCTTTCAGCACTCTTATATCCGAGCAGTTTAAGCTCTTCCTGAAGATCCTGTTGGCTGACAGGTGCATTGACATAGATTTCCATCGGACGCGCAAAGACTTTCGCAGGAATGTCCCAGCGCTGGCCTTCAAATTTGTCACGTACAATATTATCCAGACGAATCAGATAGATACTAAAGGCAACAAATGCAGAAATGACCAAAACGGAAAAGATTAAGGCAATAAACCCCAAACCACGTTCATACTTCATAAATGATGATAAGAGTCTGTAAAATTCTGCTAATCATGCGAAGCTTTTAGGGAATTTGCAATATTTAAAGAGAAATTGATTAAAAAATGTCAATTAAAAAATACACTTAGTCTGCAGAATATTATTTCTGACTTGTTCTACTTATACATAAAAACAAGGGAAAATTGTCAACGAGCCAGAGCTTAATGCTATTATAGTGACGATTCGTAGCGGAGCGACGAGACTGGTGCTAATTTCACATAAGACATTTCGAAATATCGGGTTAGTAGGACGTCCTGATAAATCTTCAGTAGTTGAAACCTTATGTCTTATTCATGATCATTTGTTGAACTTGGGCCTGCATCCTGTGTTTGATGCAGATACCGCTGCATTGGTACCTTATGAAAATACTCAGACGGTAAGCCGCGCCTTGCTTGGTGAGGTGGTCGATCTGGTTATTGTGGTTGGTGGTGATGGTTCATTGCTCCATGCTGCCCGGGCACTGGTCAAATATAATATTCCTGTCATCGGTGTGAACCGTGGCCGCTTGGGCTTCCTGACGGATATCAAGCCAACAGAAGTCATTTTTAAGCTGGATCAGGTACTCAAAGGTGAGTTTCAGCTTGAACGACGTTTCCTGTTAGAACTGGAAATCCGTTCTAAAGGAGAAATCATTCATGATGCGATTGCTTTGAATGATGTCGTGCTTCATTCTGGTAAATCGGTGCACATGATCGACTTTGAGCTGAATATTGATGGACAATATGTCTATCGTCAGCATAGTGATGGTCTGATCGTATCGACACCAACAGGCTCAACTGCTTATGCACTGTCTGGTGGTGGTCCAATTGTGCATCCAAGCATGGATGCGATTGTGCTGGTACCTATGCATCCGCATACCCTGTCATCTCGACCGATTGTGGTCGGAGGGCATAGCGAAATTAAGCTGGTGATTCGTAAAAATCGCGTGATGCCGATGGTCAGTGCCGATGGACAGCACAGCGTCTCTTTGAATGTGGGAGATACTGTCCACATTCGCAAGCACCCATTTAAACTGCAACTCTTACATCCACCGGGTTATGACTTCTATATGGCGTGTCGAACCAAACTCGGCTGGAACCAAGACTTTGATTATCAGAATCGGGATTAAATCATGAATATTGAACAAATGCTTTCTATGCTCAATCCTGAGATTGTAGACCGACTGCGTACTGCGATTGAAATTGGTAAATGGCCGAACGGTGTGGCATTGACGGAAGAGCAGCGTCAGACGTGTATGCAAGCCGTGTATGCCTGGGAAATTAAACATCTGCCTGAAACTGAACGTAGTGGTTATATCGACCGCGGTACCAAAGAAGAAGGTGAAGAATGTGATGATGATCATCACAAGAATGAACCGGAATTCAGACCCATTCGTTTCGTTTAATTGAAACCAAAAAGACCACAAACGTGGTCTTTTTAATGTCTGAAATAATTGATTTTTTTCAAACCGAAAGACGGGTATTCCAGAGTTCTTTAGCTTTCTGCATCGCTGCTTCATAAGTGTCACATTTGCCCATGGTATATAGCGCAATACCGATAGTTTCAACCACTGCGGTTTCGCCATACTCATGCGAACGTTGACCATCCCAGACTTCTTTAAATACAGCCAGATTCAGCTCTTCTTCAATCGGACTGCGATTGTCTGTCAGTTTAGGCAGTTCGTGTTCATACAGCTCGCCATTCTTGATGCCGCAGATCAAAGTTTTGGCATCAGGGTTGCGTTCAAACTCGCCACCTTCACCTTTAATCACAGCACTATTTTGATAACCGAGCTGAAAAGCGGCACGCTGGTGTGAACCACGATAAGCCGGATGGAAAATGGCCTGTAAAGTCGCTTTGGCATTGAATGGATTAATCAGGCGCGCCAAAGTATGAATAGGCGAGCGTAAACCCATCACATTACGTAGTCCGATCAGTTCAGCCAGGATAGGTGAAATCACATCCAGAGGCAGATAAGCAAAATGTCTTTCTTCCAGCCGCTGTTCCACTTCAACATCACTCTGACAAATAGAATAGCCTAAGTATTCTAATACCTGTTCGGTATACACCCGATTCAAAGTATGCCCAGCTGCACCATGCATGACAATATTGTAGCCATGCTTGGCCAGGGTGAGGGCAGACAGGATAAACCATGGATAATGCTTGCGCTTGCCAGCATAAGATGACCAGTCCAAGTCTACATCCAGAGCTTTAAAATTAAGCTGATCTCGGGTTGCCTGAACAAAACCTGCCAGTTCTTCGACGGATTCTTCTTTTACGCGCAGTAGCATCAGGAAGGCACCTAGCTGTACATCCAGCACTTCATTTTTCAGGATCATACTGAAGGCTTGATAGGCCTCATCATAGCTGAGCGAGCGTGCACCATTCTTTCCTTTACCAACAATACGAATAAACTGGGCAAAAGGATGTTCGGCATCTTTATAAATATTTCGCTTTGTGGTCATGGGCATAGATCAATCATGTTCATCAAGTATTGGCATATTTTACGCTGATATTGGTATTTCACTGCCTTATTTTGCAGGATTATTATAGGTTAATAAGACTATAGTCTAAGACATATTGTTTATTATTTAATCAAATTTAACATTTGAGCTGGAACAAAAGTTGAAAAAATGGTTAAAATTTCTCTTGATTCTTTGTGTTTGCTTCATCTCCTGATCAATGCACTAACTTCTGCTGAAGAGCGGTGTTCCTGTAATTGTTAAACGTACATACACAATCTATTTTCGGTATCAGATTAATTTCTTGATACGTAAGCACTTTTTTGTTTAAGGCAATGAAGTATTGGATGCTTATTTTCTTAAATAAGTGAAAACTGAATATTGCTTCTTGTTAGAAGTATATTGTGAACTAAGGTCATGGCTAAAAAAACCTATTTATAAGTCATTTTATTTTCAAGTGATTGTTGCCATTATTGCCGGTATCCTTGTGGGTCACTTCTCACCAAGTGGTACACAAATTATCAATGGTGTTGAGCAATATGTTCCTGGTTTGGGCGAGCAGCTAAAACCATTGGGTGATGGCTTTATCTGCCTGATCAAAATGATTATCGCACCAGTAATTTTCTGTACTGTGGTGAGTGGTATTGCCGGTATGGAAAGTATGAAGTCTGTCGGCAAGACAGGTGGTATTGCTTTACTGTACTTTGAAATCGTATCGACGATTGCTTTAGTCATCGGTCTGCTTGTGATCAATATTGCCAAACCTGGTGTTGGTATGAACGTTGATCCAGCAACTCTGGATACGGAAGGGATCTCGAAATATGTTGCATCAGGTGAGTCACAATCGACCATCGATTTCTTCATGAATATCATTCCAAACACGGTAGTGGGTGCATTTGCTGAAGGGGAAATCCTTCAGGTACTGCTATTTGCTCTCCTGTTTGGTTTTGCCCTGCATCAGCTTGGAGATAATGGTAAGCCAGTACTGAAGTTCATTGACCAGATTTCACATGTATTCTTTAACATCGTGAACATGATCATGAAGCTTGCGCCTATTGGTGCGTTCGGTGCCATGGCATTTACGATCGGTAAATATGGTATCGGTACACTGGCGCAGCTGGGTCAATTGATTCTGTGCTTCTATATCACCTGTATCCTGTTTATTTTCATTATTCTTGGTTCGATTGCACGTTTCACTGGCTTCAGCATCATGAAGATGATTCGTTTGATTCGCGAAGAATTGCTAATTGTGCTGGGTACATCATCATCTGAATCTGTATTGCCACGTATGCTGAAAAAGCTGGAACTGGCAGGTGCAGAAAAATCAGTAGTAGGTCTGGTCATTCCAACAGGTTATTCATTCAACCTGGATGGGACTTCTATTTACCTGACTATGGCGGCAGTCTTCATCGCCCAGGCGACCAATACCCAGCTCGATCTATCTCATCAGATTACCCTGTTATTGGTACTGTTGATTTCCTCTAAGGGTGCTGCAGGGGTAACAGGTTCTGGCTTTATCGTAATGGCTGCAACCTTGTCTGCAGTAGGTCATATTCCGGTAGCGGGCTTGGCACTGATTCTGGGTATCGACCGTTTCATGTCTGAAGCACGTGCTCTGACCAATCTGATTGGTAACTCATTGGCGACTCTGGTTGTTGCAAAATGGGTCGGTCAGCTGGACAAAGAAAAACTGGATTATGCATTGAATAATCCGGCAGAAATTGATGAATTAATGCAGAAAGAAGGCATTAAATCTCACTGATCTCAGTCTGTTTAAAAAAAGGAAGCTTCGGCTTCCTTTTTGAATTTTCATTAAAATAAATTGACTGTAAAGTTTGAAAAAAAATCGTATTAGCGCATGACACTGACCTTAAAAATCGCTAGCCTGTCTGTGGAAATATAATGATAAACACCACAAGGATAGAACAATGCTGGCATATGATGCAGACCTGGAATTATTCCGCGATAACTTTAAACGCTTTATGAGCGAACAGATTGCACCGCACTATGAGCAATGGGAACGTGAGGGCAAAATTCCACGTTCGGTATGGAATGCGCTGGGTGAAAATGGCTTTCTTTGTGTCGATGTTCCAGAAGAATACGGTGGCTATGGTGTGCCAACCCATTATTCCTTGATGCTACTCGAAGAATCGGCACGTGCAGGGTTTAGTGCACTTTCTATTGGTTTGTCATGTCACTCGGATATTGCCGCACCCTATATCCTGCATATCGCCACTGAAGAACAGAAGAAATATTGGTTGCCTAAAATGGTGACTGGTGAAGTGGTCGGTGCCATCGGTATGACTGAACCAGGTGCGGGTTCTGACTTGCAGGCAATTCGAACCAGTGCCATTTTGCAGGATGACCACTATCTGTTAAATGGTTCCAAAACTTTTATTTCTAATGGTCAGCATGCTGATCTGGTGGTGCTGGCTGTAAAAACCGATCCACAGGCACGTGCCAAAGGTGTTTCATTACTTTTGGTAGATACCCATCTGGAAGGTTTCAAGAAGGGCACCAATCTGGACAAAATTGGCCTGCACTCACAAGATACCTCTGAGTTATTCTTCGATAATGTCAAAGTGCCAAAAGATCAATTGCTGGGTCAACCGGGCCAAGGCTTTGCGTACCTGATGCAAGAGTTGCCACGTGAGCGCACTGCGATTGCGGCTACGGCTTTGGGTGCGATTCGTGGTTCAATTGATATCACCACGACCTATGTCAAAGAACGTCAGGCCTTTGGTCAGGCAGTGGGGCAGTTCCAGAATACCCGTTTTGTACTGGCACAGGCCAAGATTGATGAACTGGCAACAGCTGCGTTTTATAACCAGAATGTTGAGCTGTATATGCAGGGCAAACTGAATGTCGAAACGGCAGCAGCCTTAAAGAGCTTCTCGACTGATATGCAGATGAAAATCGCAGATAATTTGCTACAGCTATTTGGCGGCTATGGCTATATGACGGAATATCCGATTTCCCGTTTCTTCGTCGATGCACGTATCCAGCGGATTTATGGTGGTACAAACGAGATCATGAAAGAAATCGTAGCGCGTAGTCTATTAGGTCGCTAAAAGTATTTCATTCGATATAAAGCAAAAATGAGCCTGTAAGGGCTCATTTTTATGCGAGGGAGCAAATCACATTTTTCATATTTTAAGACCTTAATACTTCCAGACACTCATTAATAAACACAGGTAAATCGTCCGGTGCACGTGAAGAGATTAACTGATTATTATCATTGACCAGTTCTGCATCATAATAACGACCGCCTGCATCTTGCAGCCAGTGTGCATGGTCACGAATACTGGTAATAATCCGATCTTTCAGTACGTCAGCTGCACCCAAAAGCAGTGAGCCATCACAAATGCTAAAGATAGTTTTATTAGCTGCATTAAATTCCTGAATCAATTTCAGAACGACAGCATCTGAAGTAAAGGTCAGGGGAGATTCTCCACCTGGAATCAATAGGGCATCAAAATCATCGACGCAGATCTGGTCAATACTTTCATCTATCGTCACTGAAGCGGTATGTTGCTGGCCATAAATGACTTTCCCGGCTTCATGTTCAATATTGCAGATGCTATGACTGGCAGCAAGAAAAGCTTCCACAGGTTCGAAATATTCCTGATCATCAAAGTTATGTGTTACGAGCACAGCTATTCTTTTTGGCATGTATTTGCTCCAGCCTAAGTTTTGAACAGACTAGCGGGATAAGGTTTAAAAATCGTGTCTGATTTGTAAATGAATACATGTTAAATGTAAAAATATCTGTTAAAACAAGTAAAAAACGCATATAGGCAGGATTTTAAGCGGTAATTTTAAAATGAACTATTGATCATCTCAGAACTCCCATATATCGCTGATCTTTAGGTAGATGCATGAGTTTTCTTATGGTTAAAATCGTTATACAGATTAAGAAATAATGATAATTCATCTATACTAAAATCAGTTAAGATGCAAATGCAAACTTTACAATTTGATAATGTAATTTTTGCTGCAAATGCTGTGGAAAATGTTACCAAACATTGCAGATGCGATGAGTGGTTAGACAACGTATAAATTACTGACTTTTAAAAGACAAAGTCATATTGCGTAACATTTGAAAGCTTACTATTGTTATACTGAAACAGTTACGGTTTATGAAGGGCGACATCACGATGATCAACGACGATCAAAACACTACGACTTCTCTTGATTTGGCTAAGATTCGTGAAGATATCGATTCAGTTGATCAGCAAATTCAGCAACTTATCAATCGCCGTGCGCGTTTGGCAGAAGCTGTAGCGAAAGCAAAGTTTGCTTCGGAAGAGAATCCACTGTTTTACCGTCCTGAACGTGAAGCGCAGGTTTTGCGTAATGTTATGGAACGCAATGAGGGACCATTGTCAGATACGACTATGGCACGTTTGTTCCGTGAAATCATGTCAGCATGTTTGGCGCTCGAAGCTCCACAAAGTATTGCTTTCTTGGGGCCTGTGGGTACCTATACTCATTCAGCAGTATTGAAACATTTTGGACATGATGCTGTGGTTCGTCCATTGCCAACTATTGATGAAGTGTTCCGTGAGGTAGAAGCAGGCAGTGCACATTATGGTCTAGTACCCGTTGAAAACTCGTCTGAAGGTGTGGTGAACCATACTTTAGACTGTTTCAAAACTTCACATCTCAATGTGATTGGTGAAGTGGAATTACCAATTCATCACCAGTTCCTGATTTCTGCAAATACACGTAAAGACAGTATCAAGCAGATTTATGCGCATCAGCAAACTTTGGCACAATGCCGTAAATGGTTAGATGCTCATTATCCAGGTGTTGAACGTGTCGCACTGAGTTCAAATGCCGAAGCAGCACGCCGTATTCAGAATGAATGGCATTCTGCTGCAATTGCCTCTGAAATTGCTGCGAACATCTATAACCTTGAGATTATGCATAGCAATATCGAGGACAATCCGGAAAATACCACACGTTTCCTGGTGATTGGTCGCGAGAAAGTACCACAAAGCGGTAATGACAAAACTTCACTACTGGTATCAGCGCATGACCGTGCAGGTGCATTGCTTGAGATTCTTGCACCATTTGCCAAGCACAACATTAGTCTAACAAGTATTGAAACTCGTCCAGCACTTCCTGAAAAATGGGCTTATGTGTTCTTTATCGATCTGGAAGGCCATATCGATCAGGAACATGTCAAAGCTGCAATCGAAGAAATTCGCCCATTGGTGAAAGAAGTTCGCGTATTGGGTTCATATCCTCAAGCTGTACTTTAAGTCAGCCATCTGTGGTCAGTGCGAGGGTGCTGACCACTGTTTCACACGTAAATCGGAAGTATAAAATGTCGTTTGTGCCAGCCAATCAAGGCATCTCAAAGTTAAAACCATACCAGCCAGGTAAGCCAATCAGTGAGCTTGAACGTGAGTTAGGGATCACAGATATCGTAAAACTGGCTTCAAATGAAAACCCGTTGGGCTGTTCAGATAAAGTTAAAGAAGCAGTTGCTGCAGAACTGGCGGAAATTGGTCGTTATCCTGATGGTGGTGGTTTTATCCTGAAAGACCAGATCAAGGCACAGTTTGGCTTTAATCATGACCAGGTTACTTTGGGGAATGGTTCAAACGACTTGCTGGAAATGTTTGCCCGTGCATTCGTTTCTGAAAAAGATTCCGTGATTTACAGCCAGCATGCATTCGCAGTATACGAACTGGTAACTCAAGCAATTCATGCTGAAGCGATTGAAGTACCAGCAAAAGGCTTCTCGCATGATCTTGAAGCCATGGCTGCTGCAGTAAAAGACAATACCAAGCTGATCTTTATTGCCAATCCGAATAACCCGACAGGCACCTGGTTCGAAGAATCTGAATTTGAAGCATTCATGCAGAAAATTCCTGCGAACGTGATCGTAGTTCTGGATGAAGCGTATGTGGAATATTTCCCGGAAAACTTCAACAGCCTGAAATTCTTAAACCAGTATCCAAACCTGATTGTTAGCCGTACTTTGTCTAAATGTTATGGCCTGGCTGCATTGCGTGTTGGTTTCGCATTGGCGTCTGTAGAAGTGACTGATTACCTGAACCGTATCCGTCAGCCATTCAACGTTAACCATTTAGCGATGGTGGCTGCAGTTGCTGCGCTGAAAGATGAAGCATTCATCGAGAAATCTCGTGAAGTGAATAAAGTGGGTATGGCTCAGCTTGAAGCTGGTTTTAAAGCGCTGGGCTTAAATTATGTGCCTTCACGTGCCAACTTCATTCTGGTGGATGTACAGGCTGATCCAGCGGAAACATTTAACAAGTTGCTGAAAGAAGGTGTAATCGTACGTCCAGTGGGTATTGCTAACCACCTGCGCGTATCGATTGGTACTGAAGCTGAAAATGCAAAATTCCTTGCTGCACTCGCTAAAGTACTCGGCTTAGAGGCGAAAGCTTAAGTTATGTCGCAGCCACTGTTTGAAAAAGTTGCTTTCATCGGACTTGGACTGATTGGTTCAAGTCTGGCGCGTGTCATCAAGGCCGAGCATTTAGCCAATGATATCGTGGCATCAACACGCTCACAAAAAACACTGGAAGATGCCAAAGCTTTGGGATTAATTTCCCAAGGTTATGCAGATCCTGTACAAGCAGTCAAAGATGCAGACCTGATTGTCCTGGCTTTGCCGGTACGTGCTACGCAAAAGGTATTGGAAACCATTCAGCCTTATCTGGCTGAAGGTACCATTATTACTGATGTTGGTAGTACCAAAGGTAATGTGGTGGATGCAGCCAAAGTTGTCTTTGGTGAAGCATTACCAGCAGGTTTTGTGCCCGGACATCCGATTGCGGGTGCCGAGCATACTGGGGTGCATGCTGGTAAGGTCGATCTGTTTGCCAATCACAAGGTGATTTTGACGCCGTTACCGACCAGTGCAGCGTGGGCAGTCGATAAACTGATTCAACTGTGGCAGGCGGCAAAAGCGGAAGTGATCTGTATGGATGTGGAAAAGCACGATGAAGTGCTGGCGCATACCAGTCATCTTCCGCATCTGATGGCGTTTAATCTGGTCGAACAACTGGCCAAGCGCGAAGACAATCTGGATATTTTTCGTTATGCTGCCGGTGGCTTCCGCGACTTTTCGCGTATCGCGGCCAGTGATCCACAAATGTGGCATGACATCTTTTTTGCCAACAAAAAAGCAATTCTCAATGCTGTAGATGGCTTTGAGGCTCAGCTGGCAATTATCCGCAAGTTGATTGAAGACGAAGATTCCCAAGCATTGATGGGCTTATTGGGACATGCACAGGCAGCACGCCAGCATTTCAATCATATGCTCGCCAAGAAACCTTTCATGGAGAAAAATAACGTGACACAACAATTTACCATTCAGCCGGGTGCCAAGAAATTCCAGGGCAAATTTACCGTGCCAGGTGACAAATCTGTGTCACACCGTTCCATCATGTTTGGTGCGATTGCTGAAGGCACTACACATGTAACCGGTTTCCTTGAAGGTGAAGATGCTTTAGCTACTCTGCAAGCATTCCGTGATATGGGTGTCAGCATTGAAGGCCCTAAAAATGGTGAAGTGACCATTCACGGTGTTGGCATGCACGGTCTGAAAGCACCGCAGTCTGCGCTGTATATGGGCAACTCAGGTACATCAATGCGTTTGCTATCTGGGATGCTGGCAGCGCAGAAATTTGACTCAGTCATGACCGGTGATGCGTCACTATCAAAACGCCCAATGGAGCGTATTGCCAAGCCTTTACGCGAAATGGGTGCACAGATTCAAACCACAGGTGAGCGTGGTACGCCACCGGTATCCATTACAGGTAATCAAAACCTGAAAGGTATCCAGTACGATTTACCAATGGCTTCTGCTCAGGTGAAATCAGGTATTTTGCTGGCAGGTCTGTGGGCTGAAGGTGAAACTTCGGTAACTGAGCCTGAACCAACGCGTGACCATACTGAACGTATGTTGCGTGCTTTTGGTTATGACGTGAAAACTGAAGACAATCGTATTTCACTTCAAGGTGGTGGTAAATTAGTAGGCACCAATATCCAGGTACCATCTGATATTTCTTCTGCTGCTTTCTTTATGGTGGGTGCGGCAATTACAGAAAATGCTGATGTAACGCTTGAAGCTGTGGGCATTAACCCGACCCGTACCGGTGTGATTGAAATCCTCAAGCAAATGGGGGCAGACATTACAGTTGAAAATGAGCGTATTGCCGGTGGTGAACCGATTGCAGACATTCGTATTCGTGGTACACGTACCTTAAAAGGTATTCATATGCCAGAAGATCAGGTGCCACTGGCGATTGATGAATTCCCGGCATTATTTATTGCTGCAGCATGTGCGGAAGGTCAAACTATCCTGACCGGTGCGGCTGAACTGCGTGTCAAAGAATCGGATCGTATTCAGGTGATGGCTGATGGTCTGAAAACCATGGGCATCGATTGTACACCAACAGATGATGGCATCATCATTGAAGGTAAAGGCAAAGCAGGTGACTGGTCAGCAATCTTTAGCGGTGGTGAAATTGAATCCCATCATGATCACCGTATTGCCATGAGTTTCTCAATTGCAGGCCTACGTAATTCTGAAGAAATTCGTATTGTGGGAACGGAAACAGTAGCAACCAGTTTCCCAACCTTTACTGAACTGACTTCACAGGCCGGTCTGACGATTGCAGTGACAGAATAATCCTTAAATTTATGTGAAACAGCCAAGCTTTTGCTTGGCTGTTTTGTTTATATTGGCTTATGCTAAACCCATACAAGAAAAAAGCCATTTGGATGTAGCGATGCGAAAATTAAAATTTATGGCCAATACTCAAAGCCAACAACAATTACAGGATAGTCGTGAGACCCAGGAGTATGTCGCGCAATTTCTTGCCAGCGAACTCGGAAAATATGGCTTTCAAACTCTGCCACAAAGTGGTGGGCAAGTTGCGGTTGCAGTGGATGAACACGCCTTACCACTTTCGGTGAGTTGTGAAAGCCGTGACAGTGAAGGACATTTTGTCTGTGAGATTGCATCTTATCCAGATGAAGAACAGGACTGGCTGGATCGGATTACTGAACAGAGCCTGCTCAATCAGCTGGCACAAGCTGTAGAAGCATCCCTGAAAGAACAAGAAAGCTTTAGTGAATTCGAATGGAAAAATTAAAAAAAAGCGGCTATTGAGCCGCTTTTTATTTATATAACTTTTACAGCATTAAAAAGCGTGTAATCGCAATACGTAACTGCTTGAGATAACCAGTAAAGAAATGATTGGCGCCTGGCAGAATGGTCAACAAGTGACGCTGTGGCTTGGCCCATTCAATCAGATCCGATAACAATGTCACATCATCGGCTTCGCCATGCAGGAACAGAATATCGCCTTTAACATGCGGTGTTACATAGTGGCGTAAACCTGCTACAGTGGCGGTTGGTAAACCACATAAAATCATCTGTTTGGACTGTAATTCTACGGGTAGCATGGCATAGCTTTTGGCCATCACATGCGCGCCAAAACTAAAGCCACCTGCATAGAATGGCAGGCCAATATGTTGCGTACGAGCGAATTTAATCACTTCAAGTACGTCATCTGTTTCACCATGGCCTTCGTCGTGTATACCATCACTTTGACCAGAACCACGGAAACTTGGACGGTAGACAACGCAACCACGCTCTAAAAACATTTGTGCCAGTAATACTGGAACCTTATGGTGTGGAGTGCCACCTTGCAAGGGATGAGGGTGGCAAACAACCGCGAATCCTTTCACTTCACCCTGAGGATAATCCACAAAAACTTCAATTTGTCCCACAGGACCCTGAAGGAAAATTTGCTCGGACATAGGAGAATCGATCAATGAGGGAAGAAAGGCGTATTTTAACGATTGTGTTAAGTAAAAACATGAATTGGAATTAAAATAACTTGACTGATATAGTTTGATTAATCACTTTTTAATCAGGTTGGCTATGCTCGCATTAATTTCCCCTGCAAAAACTCTCGACTACGAATCATCGTTACCAACAGATCAGCATACGCAAGCAAGATTGCTGAAACATTCTCAGGAATTAATAAAAGTTGCCAGCAAATTGTCAGCAATAGAAATTGCCAGTCTCATGTCGGTGAGTGAAAAAATTGCTCATCTCAATGTTGAACGTTTCCGTGACTGGCAAGCAGAGTTTGATCTGTCAAATGCACGACAGGCAATTTTTGCTTTTAAAGGTGATGTTTATACGGGTCTTGATGCCTATAATTTAAAGGATCATCACCTGAGTTATGCCCAGGAACATCTGCGTATGCTTTCCGGCTTATATGGTCTGTTACGTCCATTGGATCTGATGATGCCCTATCGTTTAGAGATGGGAACAAAACTTGCCAACCCGCGTGGTCATAACCTGTATGAATTCTGGGGGCATATCATTACTGAGCTAATCAATCATGATCTTGCAGCAGCGAATTCAGAGCTTTTGGTGAATATTGCTTCTGATGAATACTATAAATCTGTTAAGGAAAGCAAAATTCAGGCGGAGATCATCAAGCCTGTGTTCCTGGATCAAAAAAATGGTAAATACAAAGTCATCAGTTTCTATGCCAAAAAAGCCCGTGGTCTGATGGCGCGCTTTATTATTGAAAACAGGATTGATCGAGTAGAAGACCTGAAAGGTTTTAATACTGAAGGGTATTACTTTGATGCGGAGAGTTCCCTTAAAGGTGAACTGGTCTTTAAGCGTGATGAACAACTCGTTGCTTAAGTAGGCATATTTAATTAAAAAAAGGATCACCTACAGGTGGTCTTTTTTTATAGATAAATAATAAAGCAGTAAAAAAGGTGCGGAATTTTAGTCTTTGCTTTTTAAGGATAAGAATTCTGCTATAAAAAGTAGCATCAATTTCAAAGCATACAATTTAAATTCTGTTTAAGAACCAAGATAAGTGAATGAGATAAATGGTGTTATGGAGGATTTTGGTAATGAGTTAGAGGGGGATTTAATATTCTTTATAAATAAAGCCTTAAAAACTGATTTTTTATCAACCTAACTATTAAAAATGAGAATCTACTTAAGTTAAATATTTAATCGGAATAGTTATTTATTTAGTATTTATATAATTGATTTTAATATAAAAAATCACAATCTACTTCGCATATTTATTAATAATATATATAAAAACAATATATTTATTATTTTATTTAAACAGATCAATTCTTTGTATAAACCATAAAAATATGATTTTTCTTTCATAAATCCTGATATATAAAACTAAGCTGAGTCAATATTGTACAAATTTATAATATTAGTTACAATTCATATAGAAATTCATCTACTTTATCACATGAATAATTGATAATTTATCCACATAGTCTTAAAAATGTAGAAGAATGCCTATAATTATGAAAAGTTATGTAATTCCAGTTTGCGCTCTATTGGTCGGTGTGATGGGGTATTATGTTTATAAGCAAAGTGAAAATAGGCGCCAGCAAGAAATTAACCGAATCATTACTGATGCCAATAATTCCCTGCAAGCAATTGAAGCGAAACATACTCGTCATTAATTTAATATCTGATTGAGTGAGCCTCTAATTATAGAAAAATAATCAGTTTTTTTAGATGACTGAACAGTTAAGGATTGAATAGATAATTAAATTTAAATTTTAGAAACAATAAAAAATCAATGTGTTATAATTCTGAAAACAAAATATTGGATCAAGTTTAAGTTATTGTAAACAATTGATTCAATTCATTTATTAATGAGCTGCATAAGATTATGCAGCTTTTTTGTTTAGTTTTTTTGTTCTTATTCATGGTTACTGTTTTGCTGTGATTTAAGATTACTTGACCCGTCGAATAGCGATGCTGGCATATTCGTTGCTAACTCATCCGTAAAATCCTTTACCTAGAAGTACATGGATTTTGTGGAATGCTCAGGCATAAAGTTTACTCAATAGGGGCTAGGTCATGACGACTCCTAATCCATCTTCCGAAAATATGCTGGAACGTCTGTTCAAACTGAGTGAAAATAAAACCAGTTTCCGTACAGAAGTTCTTGCAGGTGTAACTACATTCTTAACGATGTGTTACATCATTATTGTCAATCCGATGATTTTATCCGAAACAGGGATGGATCATGGGGCTGTCTTCGTTGCAACCTGTCTTGCAGCCGCAATTGGCTGTCTGGTGATGGGGCTTATAGCGAACTATCCAATTGCGCTTGCACCCGGCATGGGCTTGAATGCTTTCTTTACCTATTCTGTGTGTCTGGGAATGGGTGTGCCATGGCAAACTGCATTGGGTGCAGTTTTTGTGTCAGGTCTGGTATTTATTGCCATCAGTATGTTCAAAATACGTGAGGCGATTGTTAATGCCATTCCAATGTCACTGAAACTCGCGATTGGTGGTGGTATTGGTTTATTCCTTGCTCTGATTGCACTGAAGAATGCAGGCATCATTGTAGATAACCCAGCAACATTGGTTGGCTTAGGTGACCTTAAGCAACCTTCTGTACTTCTTGCACTTTTAGGCTTTTTAATGGTTGTGGTAATGCACCATTTTAAAGTGCGTGGTGCGATTATTATCAGTATTTTGGTGCTGACTGGTATCTCTGCGGCTATGGGCCTGAGTGAATTTAAGGGCGTCGTTGGTGCTGTACCTTCAATTGCTCCAACATTCATGCAAATGGACTTCGAAGGTCTGTTTACAGCCAGCCTGATCGGTGTGATCTTTGTCTTCTTCCTGGTTGATCTGTTTGACTCTACCGGTACACTGGTTGGTGTTTCACATCGTGCTGGCTTACTCAAAGATGGTAAGTTACCACGTCTTAAAAAAGCATTGTTTGCAGATTCTTCTGCCATCGTGGCAGGGGCGGCATTAGGTACTTCTTCAACAACGCCTTATATCGAATCTTCTGCAGGTGTTGCAGCAGGTGGGCGTACGGGCTTGACCGCGGTTGTGGTGGGTCTATTGTTTGTTGCCTGTCTGTTCCTGGCACCATTGGCACAATCTGTGCCTGGCTTTGCCACTGCACCAGCCTTGTTATTTGTGGGCGTGTTAATGATTCAGGGTATCGTCCATATTGATTGGGACGATATTACAGAAGCTGTTCCTGCGTTCTTAACCATTGTATTTATGCCGTTCACGTATTCAATCGCGGATGGTATTGCAATGGGCTTCATCAGCTATGCATTGATTAAATTACTCACAGGTAAAGCATCAACTGTACCGTATATGGTTTGGATTGTTGCTGTACTTTGGGCTTTGAAGTTCGCACTATTTGGCGGCTAATTTTGTCAAATTCAGAAAGGGTGTAAACTCGGTTTGCACCCTTTTTTATTTATCTCAGGTTTAATCAGGAGTAGCGATGAACCGTCTTGAGTTGATACAGGCGATGCCGAAGGCAGAGCTGCATGTGCATATTGAAGGTACTTTTGAACCTGAGTTGATGTTTGCGATTGCACAGCGTAATGAAATTTCCATTCCTTATCAGTCGGTAGAGGAAGTACGACAGGCTTATAATTTCCATAATCTGCAGTCTTTTTTAGATATCTATTATGCGGGTGCCAATGTTCTGATTTATGAACAGGACTTTTATGACCTGGCTTGGGCATATTTTGAAAAATGTGCCGAAGATAATGTTGTGCATACCGAGATGTTCTTCGATCCACAAACTCATACCGATCGTGGAATTGCTTTCGAAACGGTACTCAATGGTTTGCAACGTGCGTGTAATGATGCTGCAGAAAAACTGGGTATTACTTCACATCTGATTATGTGTTTCCTGCGTCATTTAAGTGGAGAAGCAGCATTTGAAACCCTGGAACAGGCTTTGCCATATAAAGATCAAATCATCGCAGTAGGGCTGGATTCAAGTGAAGTTGGACATCCACCATCTAAGTTTGAACGTGTCTTTGCTAAAGCACGTGAAGCAGGTTTCTTGATCGTGGCACATGCAGGTGAAGAAGGTCCAGCTGAATATGTTTGGGAAGCTTTAGACTTGCTGAAAGTGAATCGTATTGATCATGGGGTACGTTCTGAAGAAGATCCGGCATTGATGCAGCGTCTGATTGCAGAAAAAATGCCGCTGACAGTATGCCCACTTTCAAACTTAAAGCTTTGTGTAGTGGATGATATGCAGCAGCACAATATTCGTCGTTTATTACAGCAGGGCGTGCATGTCACTGTAAATTCAGATGATCCATCCTATTTCGGGGGATATATGAATGACAATTTCATTGCTATCGCTGAAGCCTTGGATTTGAGCAATGATGAGTTGAAACAGCTGGCAATTAATTCTTTTGAAGCTTCATTTATCAGTGAAGCAGACAAGGCCAACTGGATTAGCCAGATCAAAGCATTAGCTTAAGCAAAATGTGTAATGAGGTGGAGTTCGCTCTGCCTTTTTCTGTTGAATGAGTAAATCCATGAAAAAATATATTATGGCGATATCCGTGGCTGTTTTAGCTTTCTGGACGTATAGCCATGCGGATATAAGCCTGACTCAGAAAGCTTTAAAGCCGGTCATTGTTTATCAATGTGGTCAGGAACTAAAAGACTCCACAGTCTGGAAAGTCTCGACCTATCTGATGCAGGATGCTAATAAGGCTAAACTGCAACACAATGTCTGTGATTGTGTGGGGGAGCATGCCTTAAAAGATGTGCCGACATCAACGTTGCTTAAAGCAACAGTAAATGAAGAAGTGAAAAACCAGTTGGCACGTCAAGCCGTAGCGAATAGTCTAAAAGGTTGTATTGCAGACTTTCATGGTAAATTAACCAGCTCAAAATGAGCTGGTGCACGTGTTTGAAAATATATGTTCTATTTTTTAGAAGATTTTGGTTGTTGAGTCATGCTTTTAAGGACATGATCTCGGTCAATAAAGTGATGTTTCAGTGCTGCCCCAATATGACCAACTAATAGCACGCCCACAGCCCATGACAGCCAAATATGCAAAGGCTTGACCACCGCCGTGATCGCTGGATTTTCTGAAATCAATGCAGGAATATTAAATAAATATAAAACTGGTGCAGGGTAGCCAACACTCCAACTATATAAGCAACCTGTTACAGGCAGGGAGATAAGCATCATATACAGCGCTAAATGACCCACATGTGCCAGGAATTTCATTGTGGGTGACATCGTATCTGGAAGTTGTGGTGCAGGGTGGGTATAGCGCCAGAACAGGCGAACCACAATCAAAAATATAATGGTGGTTGCAATATTTTTGTGGAGAGAAATGACATCACCTTTAAAGCTACCATCCACTTCATAACTTAAAAAATTACCGCTGTAAAAGCCAATGAGCCAAGCGCCAATAAAAATGATCGCCATGATCCAATGGAGCCATTGTGCGGTACGCGTATAATAAGTGGATGATTGCATCCGGGGATCCTTTCATTTGAATGTATTTTGCAGATATCCTAGCAAAAACAGATGAAATTTCTCAATTCTATAAATGCAACGCTCAACATGGATAACTGCAACATTAGCTGGGTGGGGATTAAGCATTCATGTGAGATAGTGATTTATTCTTAAGCTGAAATTCGGCACAATAGCGCCACAATTCACAAATAAATGATAAGGAACAGATCTGTGAAAAAATTGATTGCGCTTATAGCACCCATGGCTTTTGTTCTCACTGCTTGTGTGACCACAGATGGTACAACAGGTTCAACTGCTGCAACTACAGCGAACGGTTTGGCAATGGCCGCAGTAAAAGTCGGTGTGCAGGCAAAATGCGTTACTGAAATCAATAACAATACTTACTGGAAAACAGCATCAAAGTTGATGACTGAAACTCAGCAGACTGAATTACAAAACGAAGTATGTTCATGCGTAGGCGAGAGAGCGACTACGAGTGTGACAGCAGCTGACCTGGTTGTTGCTGCGATGGACAAAACTTCTCAAGCGACTTTGGTGACTAAAGTGGTAAGCAGCACATTGAATGCTTGTGTTGTAGAAACTTTGAAAAACTAAGCAAGATTTGCTTAAATGAGCGGCCGAAATGGCCGCTTTTATATTTGAGCTGAATAATTGAAGGAAATATGATGCGAATTGCAGGTGTAGATGAGGCAGGGCGTGGCCCATTGGTGGGCTCAGTGGTGGCGGCTGCAGTTATTCTCGATCCGAATAATCCGATTGAAGGCCTGAATGACTCAAAAAAACTCACTGAAAAGAAGCGTGAGAAGCTGTTTGTTGAAATTCAGGAAAAAGCATTGGCGTGGGCAATTGCCGAAGCATCTGCAGCAGAAATTGATGAACATAATATTCTGCAGGCTTCATTGCTGGCGATGCGTCGTGCGGTAGAAGCACTCTATATTCAGCCAGATCATGTGCTGGTGGATGGCAACAAGATTCCTCAAGGTCTGGTGATGAGCTGTGATGCTGTAGTAGGTGGGGATGCCCTGCATGCCGAGATTTCAGCAGCGAGTATTCTGGCTAAGGTAACCCGTGATCATCAGATGATCGAAATGGATTTAAAATTTCCGCAATTCGGTTTTGCCAAGCACAAAGGCTATCCAACCAAAGCACATTTTGAAGCAATTGCCTTGCATGGGGTAATTGAAGAGCACCGACGCAGTTTTGGTCCTGTACGTAAAGCTCTTGCAGCCATGCAGGAACAGAGAGAACTAGATCTATAAGGCATTCATAAAATACTTTATAAATACATAGTATGTCTAAGTGAGCTACAGTAAAAGTGTCGAAAAAATAAAAGCGGCCTAGAGCCGCTTTATTGTTTTCCGCAGAAATTAACGATTAAAGTTATTCTGAGAAGAGGCATCATCTTCAAATGAAGGCTGATAGTCTTGGTCAATATGTTGAAGATGTTCATGCATTGCACGTTCATGCTGAATACGTTGGTAAATTTCTTCACGGTGGACAGAAACTTCCTTCGGCGCATTCACCCCAATACGTACCTGGTTACCTTTTACGCCAAGCACAGTCACGCTGACTTGGTCTCCAATCATCAAAGTTTCTCCGACACGGCGAGTCAGAATCAGCATGTTTATCTCCTTGCAAAACGCTAAACGTGCATTCAATTTAGAATGTATGTTGAAACACAACCTGAAATCACAAGAGAAAATCGAACAGACCACCACGCACCATCTTGGTTGGGATTATCATCTATTTAAATTTTCTATAAATCCTCGCCCTTAATATAACAGAGCCACTATAAAAAAAACTATAGTGGCTCTGATTTTTTATGAAGTTTTGCAAAATAATGTCAGACAACGACAATAAATTACAAATCAATCATTAAGCACGTGCGCTTGATTCACCATGCTCACGGTCAAGACCGAATGCAGTGTGCAGTGCACGTACAGCAAGCTCTAGGTAATTTTCCTCAATGATCACTGAAATCTTGATTTCAGAAGTAGAGATCATCAGGATGTTGATGCTTTCATCCGCCAGGGCAGTAAACATTTTGCTTGCTACGCCTGCATGAGAACGCATACCCACACCTACGATAGACACTTTTACGATGTCATCACGAGTTGCAACTTCACGTGCACCAATATTGCGTGCAGTTTCTTCAAGAATTGCTTTTGCTTTGGCAAGTTCACTGCGGTTTACAGTAAATGTGAAATCAGTCGTACCATCTTCTTCTACGTTCTGGATAATCATATCCACTTCGATATTCGCAGCGCCAATCGGTGCTAAGATTTTAGATGCGATACCTGGCTCATCTGGAACACCCAGAATAGTCAGTTTAGCTTCGTCGCGGTTAAACGCGATACCAGAGATAATTGGCTGTTCCATGTTGTCTTCCAGTTCAGTAGTAATAAGAGTTCCGACGTTGTTTTTGAAGTCTTCGTCAAATGCGCCATCATTGTCATTATCGAAGCTTGAGAGTACGCGTAAAGGCACCTGGTACTTACCAGCAAATTCTACTGAACGAATTTGCAGGACTTTAGAACCTAGAGATGCCATTTCCAGCATTTCTTCAAAAGAAATTCGGTCAACTTTTTTCGCTTTTGGTGCAACACGAGGGTCAGTCGTATATACGCCATCTACGTCTGTGTAAATCTGGCATTCATCGGCTTTCAGGGCAGCAGCAAGTGCAACACCTGAAGTATCAGAACCACCACGGCCAAGCGTTGTTGTATTGCCATTCGCATCAAAGCCCTGGAAACCAGCAACCACAATTACACGGCCTGCATCAAGATTTTCAGTCAATACATCAGTATCGATTGATTCAATACGGGCTTTAGTAAATGCGCTGTCAGTTTTAATACCAACCTGGCGACCAGTCAAAGATTTAGCTTCAACACCGATCGAATTCAACGCCATTGCGAGCATGGAAATCGTTACCTGTTCACCCGTAGAAACCATTTGGTCAAGTTCACGTGAGTCAGGGGTTTCGGTAATGGCCTTCGCGAGAGCAAGCAGACGATTGGTTTCGCCACTCATTGCTGATACAACAACCACTACCTTGTGGCCGTGGTCATGCCAGCGCTTCACGCGACGAGCAACATTGAGAATGCGCTCGGGAGTACCCATTGAGGTACCGCCATATTTTTGAACGATTAATGCCATAGTTGTTCCATATAAACCATGACCCTGATTTTCCGATCAGGGTCAGTTACACAAAATGAAGTTTTTATTTTGCTTCAAGCCAAGCTGCTAAATCAGCCATTACTGGAGCAAACTTCTCGTTAAGTGGCGCGCCACCTTGTGCCAAGTCAGGTTTACCACCACCTTTACCACCCAGCTCAGCTGCCAAGTGTTTGATGATGTCACCCGCTTTAATAGAAGCAGTAAAGTCTTTCGCTACAGATGCAATCAAGCTCACCTTGTCACCCTCTACACCTGCAAGAACAATCACTGCATTTTCTAATTTCGATTTCACACCGTCGTGCAGGTTGCGCAGTGCTTTCGCATCCATCCCCTGAACAGTCGTGATCAATGTTTGACGGCCTGCAATTTCTTGAACTTGGTTTAAAAGTTCACCTGCTTGCAGGCTCGCCAATTTTTGATTCAGTTGTTCGATTTGTTTTTGCAAGCTAGACGCTGTCTCAACAATCGCTTCAACTTTTTCTAAAGTTTGATCTTTTTGTGCTTTCAACAAGCCATTGATGGTATTGATGTCACGATCGGCTTTTTGAGCAACTTCAATCGCTTTTGTACCAGTCACTGCTTCTATACGACGTACACCTGCTGCTACACCACCTTCAGAGGTGATTTTAAACAGACCGATGTCACCTGTACGTTTTACGTGAATACCGCCACACAGCTCGATTGAGAAGTTTTTCTCTTCAATGATTGAACCCATTGAAAGTACGCGAACTTCTTCACCGTATTTCTCACCGAACAGCATCATCGCGCCTTTTGCTTTCGCAGATTCGATGTCTAGAAGTTCAGTTGAAACTGCAGTGTTGGCAATCACTTCAGCATTTACAAGACGTTCAATTTCTTGAAGCTGTTCAAATGTAACAGGTTGGTCATTGGCAAAGTCGAAACGTAAAACGTCAGATGCAACCAATGAGCCTTTTTGCTGTACGTGTTCGCCAAGGATTTGACGAAGAGCAGCATGTAGAAGATGCGTTGCAGAGTGGTTACGAGCAGTCGCTGCACGAATGTCTGCTTTAACAGTAGCTTCCACATTTTGAGTAACTTTGAGGTTACCCATGGTCACGATACCTTGGTGAACGAATGCGCCACCAGATTTCTTGGTATCTTGAACTTCGAAAATACCGGTATCGTTTTTGAAGATACCTGTATCACCGATTTGACCACCACTTTCTGCATAGAAAGGTGTTTGGTTCAGTACGATGAGTGCTTCGTCGCCTTCAACCACTTCATCAACTTGCTCGCCATCTTTATAGATTGCGATGATTTGACCTTCACCAGTAGTTGCGTCATAACCATCAAACTGAGTTTCACCTTCAACTTTAACAACTGAGTTGTAGTCGATTGCGAATTTACCTGCATCACGTGCGCGTTGACGTTGCGCAGCCATTTCAGTTTCAAAGCCAGCTTCGTCAATGGTTAAATCACGTTCACGTGCAATGTCAGCTGTAAGGTCAGTCGGGAAGCCGTAAGTGTCATACAGTTTGAATACAACTTCACCTGGAATCACAGAACCTTTTAAGTTTGCCAATTCGCCTTCAAGCAATTTAAGACCTTGCTCAAGTGTTTTAGCAAATTGTTCTTCTTCTTTTAGAAGTTGAGCTTCGATACGGGCTTGTTGCGCTTCAAGTTCAGGATAAGCTGCGCCCATCACTTCAATTAAAGGCTTCAACATTTTGTGGAAGAATGAGCCTGTCGCACCCAATTTGTTACCGTGACGAACTGCACGGCGGATGATACGACGTAGTACATAACCACGGCCTTCATTAGAAGGGTTTACGCCATCAGCGATCAAGAATGAACATGAACGTGCATGATCCGCAACCACTTTAAGTGAAGCAGGGTATTCAACTGGTTTGCCTTCTGCTTGCGCTTTTGCTTCAAGTTCAGAAGTATCTAAACCAATAATTTCCGCAGCTGCTTTAAGCAAGTGTTGGAATAGATCGATTTCGTAGTTTGAGTTTACGTGTTGTAAAACAGCCGAAATACGCTCTAAGCCCATACCTGTATCTACAGAAGGTGCTGGAAGAGGGTGGAGTACGCCATCAGCAGTACGGTTAAACTGCATGAATACGTTGTTCCAGATTTCAATGAAACGGTCGCCATCTTCTTCAGGTGTGCCTGGTAAGCCACCCCAAATGTGATCGCCATGGTCAAAGAAGATTTCAGAACAAGGACCACAAGGACCTGTGTCACCCATTGCCCAGAAGTTATCTGATGCGTATTGACCGCCTTTGTTGTCACCAATACGAATAATGCGAGACGCATCTAGCCCGATTTCTTTGTTCCAGATATCAAATGCTTCGTCGTCTGTATGGTAAACAGTGGCATAAAGTTTATCTTTTGGAAGACCTAACCATTGCTCAGAGGTTAAAAAGTCCCAGGCAAATTTGATCGCATCACGTTTGAAGTAATCGCCAAACGAGAAGTTACCTAACATTTCAAAGAATGTATGGTGACGAGCTGTGTAGCCAACGTTATCTAAGTCGTTGTGCTTACCGCCTGCGCGTACGCATTTTTGTGAAGATGTAGCACGTACATAATCGCGTTTTTCCAGACCCAGGAAGCAGTCTTTAAACTGGTTCATACCAGCATTGGTAAACAATAATGTTGGGTCATTGGCAGGAACCAGAGAACTCGACGCGACACGTGTATGCCCTTGCGATTCAAAGTAGCTTAAAAAAGCTTCGCGAATTTCAGCTGATGTCATAAAACGAGTACTCACAACCAAGTCACTCCATAATTTCCGATTTGGCAAAAGCAAGGCAGTCTGACAAGAAGGTTGGTTCTTTGCTGCAATGCGGGCTTAAATTTTTAAAAACGCCAAATTATAACGGAAAATGCCTGTTCGACCAATGATTTTCATATTTATAGATCATAAAACTCTAAGGAATGAATATAGGTAAATTTCATAAAATGACCTGTAAAATCAAAAGCTATTGTCAGAACAGCAATTTATTGAAAATCTATCAGGGTTAAAGAGAATATTCACCGTTATAAAACATGAATTATTCGGTGAAATATTGGACATGCTGTGTAAATTTTAAGGGATTTGGCTGAATAGTTATCAGTCAGCTGCATAATTCCATTAATATAGGGCACTCAAAGTTTTATGCTGCTTAAGGGAATGTCGATGCAACGTATCGCAATTAATGGTTTTGGGAGAATCGGGCGCAATGTGTTGCGTGCATGGTTTGAAAATCCGAAAGATTTTAATTTTGACATCGTTGCCATTAACGACATTGCTGATGTAGAAACCTTGTTGCATCTATTTAGGTACGATACCACGCATGGCCGTTTTCCGGGGCAGGTTGATCTCAGCTATGAACAGGAGCGTGCTTATCTGCATGTATCCTATCAGGGTGCCAGTTTAAAAGTCGAAGTTCTGCGTCAAGCCAATCCGGCTCAGATGCCATGGCAGGAACTGAATGTTGATGTGGTACTTGAATGTACCGGTTTATTCCGTTCCCGCGAAGCAGCAACCCAGCATATTACTGCTGGTGCGAAACGCGTGATTATTGGTGCAGCACCGTTTGACAGTGTGGATGCTGCAATTGTGTATGGTGTGAACCATAATGATGTGAAAGACAGTGATCAGATTATTTCCAGCGTATCCTGTACCACTCAGGCATTAGTACCACTGGTTAAAATCATTGATGATGCGTTTGGTATTGATACCGCGCTAATGACAGAAATCCATGCGGTCACTGCGGATCAATCAGTCTTAGATCATGCCCATCGTGACTTACGTCGTGCCCGAGCTTCGGGACAAAATATTATTCCAACAACATCTTCTGCTCTGGGTGCTCTAAAGCGTGTCATGCCGAAAATGGAAAACCGCATTGATGGCTATTCGATCCGTGTACCGACGATTAATGTAGCAGCGATTGACTTAACCTTTGTGACTCAAGCCAATATTACCGATCATCAGTTGAATGACGTCCTAACCAAAGCAGCAGCTCAGGACTATGCTGAGATTATGTCGATCACGGATGAGCCTTTGGTATCTTCAGATTTTAATCATTCGCCGTATTCATTGATTGTGGATATGACCCAGACCATGGTAGTAGGCAAGCAGGCCAAAGTATTTGCCTGGTATGATAATGAATGGGGTTATGCCAACCGTTTACTAGATTTATGTCATTCCTTTAATACATAAACCGCTCTAATCTTTGGCTTAAGTGAATTTTATTCTTAAGTATATTGATGTATAAGGAAAATTAATCTGCTTTGCCTGTCGATATCTGGTGCTGGCATTCTGATAAAATCGTTACAATATCGCCTGTTTTTTTGATTAAGATAAAACTCAGGCGACTAACTAGAAGAGCAAAAGCAATGTTATTAATGTGGGGCTTTATTACACTCCTGACGCTGGCAGTGATTTTCCTGATCTGGCTGCAGTTCAATCAGGCTGAAACTGGTTCTGAGCTGGAGGGTGTTGCGGTCGAGCAAAAGGTCGCAAATCTGGAAGATAATCTGAAAAAAACCCTGGAAATCATGCAGGATCTGGCGAAGAAAATGCATGTACAGCAAGAAGTGCTGGACCAGACCACCACCAAGTTAAAACAGGTCGAATTACAGAATGCAGAGTTAGTCGGACTACTTGCTCAAGTTGTCGATCAGAAAAAATAACATGATGAGCTGAATCGGCGAATACACCTGAGATCATGTTGTAGCAGCTGTCTCAGGTGTGGCTTATGCTTTAAAATTGTGCCGCTTCTGTTTGGGTTTGTTCAGTTTTTTGTTGTTGCTGCTGGGTATTAAACGTTTTCATAAATGCTGCAGTCTGATAGTCGATCCTGAGATCGAAACTCATATGGGGTGCACTGAGTTCAATCACGTCACCATTTGGTGTTACATATTCGGCATATTGGTTGCCGACGAAAGGTTCTTGGTTGCTTATCCGTTTATAACCACGTTGCTCAATATAGCCTTTAAACTTTTTAAAGCCTTCATTGCCCATTTTGGCATCGCGGTTATCTATTTGCATCAGAATCGCTTGTAAGGTTTCATTTTGATCAAAAATATAAGTCACTTTGGTCAGACGATCGACTCCATAACCATTCCCATTGGTTGCGATCATTTTGCCTTGGCTGTAACTGTTGATGCCGAGCTCATCCCACCCTGAAAGTGTGCGAGTCACCGAGGTATAGGTGGAGTCCCCAAGTTTAAAACCTAAGACCGGTGTGCCGGTTTTAGTCTCATCTTGCTCAGGCCAAACAATTGGCTTTTCAGGAGTGTTTGTTGTCTCGGGATGGCTTTGTTGAGCAGATTGCTGTACTTGAGCGGTATTTTTTTGCTCACATGCAGCTAAAGGTAGAATGAGTGTGCAGCAGAGTAGGCCTGAAATAAACTTCGCTGACATATGAGCCCCCAATTTTATAAAAACAAATAAAATCAGGATTCTACTCTAAGGTTATTTGGTTTGAAATGGCAAAAAATGGCCAACTATTTTAAACCTTTTTTTAAAACTGTGATTAATTTAAGCAGAAAGTGAAATTTGTAAAATTTGCGATGCACAGCTAAAACTATCGTGCTAGACTAGGAGAAATCGGGTGTGTTCCCGATTTTTTTATGCGGATTTGTTCCGCGCTGACAAGAATTTAGGTTTACAACATGCCCATTTCAGAGACATGGTTATTACCTGATGGTGTAGCTGATGTATTACCAGAACAAGCGCAAGTCATCGAGCATTTGCGTCGTAAATCACTGGATTTCCTCGCATCTCGAGGTTATCAGCTGGTGTACACGCCATTCATTGAATACATCGAATCTCTATCTTCTCTCTCAGAATCGAATCAGGATTTAGACTTAGCCACTTTTAAAGTGATCGACCAGCTTTCTGGCCGTTTGCTTGGTGTGCGTGCCGATATGACACCACAAGTGGCGCGTATCGATGCGCATGTACATCCAGTGGAAGGTGTGGCTCGTTACTGCTATGCAGGTACGGTTTTACATACCAAACCGCAGGGTTTTAACACCACGCGTGCACCGCTGCAGCTGGGTGCTGAATTATTCGGTTCAGACAGTATTGATGCCGATGTAGAAATGATTGACCTGATGGTGAGTCTGATCCAGGAATCTGGTCTGGCAGATGGCATTCACCTTGACCTGGGGCATGTCGGTCTGTTCCGTAGTCTGGTTGCTCAAGCAGGCTTAAGCAAAGCCGCTGAACGTCAATTGTCTGATCTGTATCAGCGTAAAGCTTTGCCAGAACTGCAAGAGTTCACAGCAACATTGAATGAGGGTCATGATTTCTATGTATTGGGTCGCTATGCAAGTGACTTGAATGCATTACAAACTCAACTCAGTGCTGAAGTACTGGCAAACCCAGACTTTAAACAGGCACTAGATGCATTGATCACCACTCAACAGGAAATTCAGGCACGCTGGCCGAATCTGGAAATTGGTGTCGATGTCGTTGAGCTGCGTTCTTACCATTATCACACTGGCCTGATGTATGCCGTGTATGCACCAAACCGTGCTGCACCACTGGCACAAGGTGGTCGTTATGACGGTATTGGTGAACATTTTGGTCGTGCCCGTCCTGCAACCGGTTTCTCTTGTGACTTGTACTCATTGAGCGCTGGCAAGTTTGAAACTACACAGATTATTGTTGCACCTAAAGGCAATGATGCTGCTTTGCTTGATGCGATTCAGGCAACACGTGCACAAGGCGCAAGTGTAATTCAGTTATTAGGCAATGATGGTTTAAACTCGGTACCGTATGCAACTCACCAGCTGGTGAATGTTGACGGTGAGTGGACAGTCAAAACAATTTAATGGTCAGGCTCAGTATTCATGTCGCTGGGCCTAGCTTTTCAACTTTAACAGCATGATGTAATGAGGCTATTATGGGCAAGAATGTTGTGGTACTTGGTACCCAATGGGGCGACGAAGGTAAGGGTAAAATCGTTGACCTGCTCACAGATCAAGCGGCAGCGGTTGTTCGTTATCAAGGCGGACATAACGCAGGTCATACACTTGTAGTTGGTGGTAAGAAAACTGTATTACACCTCATTCCATCGGGTATTTTACGTGAAAACGTATTGTGCTTAATTGGTAACGGTGTGGTTCTTTCACCTGAAGCGCTCATCAAAGAGATGGACATTCTTGAAAAAGAAGGCGTGCCAGTTAAAGAACGTTTACGTATTTCTCCAAACTGTCCACTTATTCTTCCGAACCACATTGCACTTGACCAAGCACGTGAAATCAAACGTGGTAATGCAAAAATTGGTACGACTGGTCGTGGTATCGGTCCTGCTTATGAAGATAAAGTTGCTCGTCGTGCAATCCGTGTTGCGGACCTTGTACGTGGTGGTGAACATCTTAAAGCACAGTTAACTGAGCTTCTTGAGTACCATAACTTCCAGTTAACTCAATTCTACGGCGTAGAAGCAGTTAAATTAGAAGACGTACTTGCACTTTGTGATCAATGGCGTAAAGTGGTTGCACCACTTGTTGTTGACGTTACAGGTGAGCTTCATAAGTACCGTAAAAACGGTGATAACATCATGTTTGAAGGCGCTCAAGGTTCACTTCTTGATGTTGACCACGGTACATATCCGTACGTGACTTCTTCAAATACAACTGCTGGTGGCGTAAGCTCAGGTTCAGGTCTTGGTCCATTACACCTTGACTATGTATTGGGTATTACTAAAGCATATACAACACGTGTTGGTGCTGGTCCATTCCCAACTGAGTTGGTATATGACGCTGCAAATGACGTGGGTGATGCGATTGGTAAACACCTCGGTACTGTTGGTTCAGAATTTGGTGCGTCTACTGGCCGTCAACGTCGTTGTGGCTGGTTCGATGCTGAAATCCTGCGTCGTTCAGTAGAAGTAAACTCACTTTCTGGTATTTGCTTGACTAAACTTGACGTTCTTGACGGTTTAGAAGAAGTGAAAATCTGTGTAGGTTACGAAGCTGCGGATTCTGGTTGTGTAGGTTCTTCTGATGCGCTTGCATTCGAAACTTTAAAACCGATCTACGAAACTATGCCAGGCTGGTCTGAGTCGACTTTCGGTGCCAAATCACTAGATCAATTGCCACAAGCTGCAATTAATTATGTGAAACGTCTTGAGCAATTGATTGAATGTCCAATCGACATCATTTCAACGGGTCCAGACCGTGAAGAAACAATTGTTCTTCGTCACCCGTTTGACGCTTAATCCTTTAAGCTGAAAATGAGAAAAACCCTGTGAATTTCACAGGGTTTTTTTATTGGATATGTCACATAAAGTGATTGTGCAAAAAGCAAAACACATTATCATCTTATAAACTGAATATTATTGAGAAGGTTATGAAATATAAAAACATTTTAGGGGTATTTGAGGGTTGTAACGGCGTTAAGTGGATGTACAACAGTTGCAGATGTTTTAGGTGCAGATTCGGCGACGCTCAATTTGAATGCGGCACAAAACTACAATCAAATGCTGAATGAAGCTAAGCAAAAGCAAATTTTAGATACCAGTTCTGCTACCTATAAAAAAGTAAATCATATATTTGTCAAAATGAGAAGTCATGCAGATGCCCTTAATACAACTGGACATCAGTTTGATTGGCAAGTGGCTGTGATTAAATCAAAAGAAATTAATGCCTATGTTGCACCAGGCGGAAAGGTGGTCTTTTATACCGGTATTGTGGAAACATTGAAACTTACGAATGATGAGGTTGCTGCGATTATGGGGCATGAGATGGTGCATGCCTTAGAAGAACACTCAAAAAATAAGGTGGGTGCACAAGCCTTAACGGATTTAGCAGTAAGTTATGGGGCAAAATATGTAGGTCAATCTGCGGGTGGCTATGGTGGTCTACTGTTGGATATGGGGGCGAAATATGGTGTAGGTCTACCATTTTCACGTAACTTGGAGAGCCGTGCAGATAAGGGGGGGGCTAATGCTCATGGCGAAAGCCGGTTATAACCCAAATGCTGCAGTGACGCTTTGGCAGAAAATGAATGCAATCAATAGTAGTGGTAATAATCCACTGATGAAGTTTACATCGACGCATCCTTCAAACAATGATCGTATCGCGGGCTTGCAAAAGTTAATGCCTGAAGCAATGGCTCTTTATAAACCGCGTAAGTAGAACTGAAAAATAATTTACACGACTAAAGTTGCAAAAATAAGCACTGTGCTTAGGCATGGTGCTTGTTAGAATAAAAACAAAGAAAACAACAGAGTGTGCAGGATGCATAAGAATATTGCAGGAACGATGTTTTACTCCTTATTGTTTGCGATGGGTGGGGCACCGACCATTGCGATGATGATTATTCGCGAACAAACCCAAAATCCTGAACTTATCTTTAGTGCTTTGATTGGGCTGAGTGTCATTATTGCCTGCATTTTAGTGCCGATTATTTTGATTCAGAATGCTTATCTATTTTTTAAACGTCGAGATGAGAAGTTAGATGCAAAACTGGAGACGGTGTCACAAGTCTATCTGGGGTTAAATATTTTGTGCTTGGTGTATTGGTTATTGATTCAATTTACCAGCTAAGTTTGCTGAAATAATTACAAAATTAATATCAAGATGAAGCAATTACACGTACATGATACATCCACATTTCATTTATAATTTCGGCAATTGAGTTAACCTTCGGATGTAAGGTGGAGATTGACAATGAAAAATAAATTTTTACTGGGTGCATGTGCTGCAGCAGCAGTGACACTTTCGGGTTGTACCACTGTTGCAGATATGGCAGGGGCGAATACTGAAACTTTGAATGCAGTTGCAACTCAGGGCTTTAATAAAACGGTGCAAGAAGCTCGTAACAATAATACCTTGGATACTTCATCTACGACTTATCGTCGTATTAATGCGGTTTTCAATAAATTACGTCCCTATGCAGACCAAATGAACCAAACGGGTACGCGTTTCCAATGGCAGTTGGCAGTGTTGAAGAGCAATCAAGTGAATGCCTATGTCGCACCGGGTGGAAAGGTCGTTTTCTATACGGGGATCGTAGACAAACTTAACCTCACTGATGCCGAAATTGCTGCAATTATGGGGCATGAAATGGTGCATGCGCTAGAAGAGCATTCTAAACAGAAGATTGGTGCCCAGGCATTGACTGATCTGGCACTAGGTGTTGGCCTGAGTGCGGCAGGTGTGGGTCAGGGTGGTGCAGCAGCTGCACAGCTGGGCAGCCAGATTGGTATTGGTCTACCATACTCACGTAACCTGGAAAGTCGTGCAGACCAAGGTGGCTTAATGTTGATGGCGCGTGCTGGTTATAATCCAAATGCTGCCATTACCCTGTGGGAAAAAATGAGTAAGCAAACAAGCAGTGGTGTGGCGTTCTTATCGACTCACCCCTCAAGCAGCCAGCGTATTGCTGCAATGCGTCAAAATCTGCCAGCTGCAATGCAGATTTATAATCAACGTAAATAATCATTGCTTGAATCATAAAAAAGCAGGGCAGAGGCTCTGCTTTTTTATGCCTGAATAAAATATACAGGCAACAAAAAAGGCAAAGTTTTCACTTTGCCTTTTTACACTTGAGATCAATCGATCTTAGTGGTGGTGACCGCCTGCACCGTGTACGTGACCGTGGTCAAGTTCTTCTTGAGAAGCTTCACGGATTTCTACGATTTCAACGTCGAAAGTCAGGTCTTGGCCAGCAAGTGGGAAGTTCGCATCAACAACAACGTTTTCACCTTCAACTGCTTTAACAGTTACGATTTGAACGCCGTCATCAGTTTGAGCCTGGAATTGCATACCAGGTTGGATGTTGTCCACGCCTTGGAACATTTTCGCAGGAACTTCTTGTACTAGTTCTGGGTTGTATTCGCCATAGCCTTCAGCTGCTGGAACAGTTACAGTGAATTTGTCGCCTACAGTTTTACCAAGTAGTGCATTTTCAAGGCCAGGAATGATGTTGCCTGCACCATGCAAATATGCAAGTGGTTCACCTTGAGATTTATCGAGAGTTTCACCCTCTGCGTTAGTCAATGTGTAGTGGAAAGAAACCACGAGGTCATTTGCAACTGCAGTCATGATATTGATCCAATCAAATTTTTTAAGAGATACATCATAAAGTGAAATTGAGTTTTTGTAGACTAAAATTAGCAAAAAAAATGCAATTTCCCTATATAAATGCTGATTTTTTCATAGATGGGGACGCATCTGTAAATTTCAATGCAATTTTATCTTCGGCGAGATTTTTCTTGTAACGAAGTCCTTTACCGTCAGTACCCCAGCCTGAGTATAGCCCAAGATCGTGGCCTGATGCAGCCGGTATAATGAAACATACATCGACTTGGCGACAAAGCCCTGTACATTGACCTGACCTAGTAATTCACCTACGGCTTTATTTTCACTTAGGGACACTAGCGAGCCTTTATCCGAGAAGGCGAACATTGGTAACTGCGTCTCACCATTAACGCGTAGGCGCAAAGAATTGGCAAGGAAGCTGGCCTGCTGGCTGGCAACCTGTGCACGTGGTCCCAGAACGGGTTCATTGGCGCTAGGTTGGCAATGTGCACAATCTCCAAAGGCAAAAATATTTGGATCTGCGGTCGTTTGCAATGTCGCATAAACTTTAAGGCGATGAATGTTGTCTCTTTCCAGTCCTTCAAGTTGAGTGAGTATCTCAGGTGCCTTGATCCCAGCTGCCCAGACTTTTACTTCTGCTTCCAGACTTGAACCATCCGCAAAATGAATGTGATCTTCATCTACTTTAGCCACACGATGTTGAGTCAGTATTTCAATACCTAGCTGTTTCAGCTGCTTCATCGTTTGCTCAGCAAATTTGAGAGACAGGGCAGGAAGAATACGGTCCGCAGCTTCAATCAGGGTGATTTTGACCTGATTCGGATCAATCCTGTTTAAGCCATATTTATGAAAATTATTTTTGGCTGAAACCAGTTCTGCTGCCAGTTCAACGCCTGTCGCACCTGCACCAATAATGGCAATTTTCAGTTCACGACGATCAGCTTCATGCTGGGCATTTAAGTAAAGATGCAGCAGGTCTTGCTGGAAAATATCCGCCTGTTCGCGGCTGTCGAGGAAATGACAGAACTGTTTGACCCCTTCAGTATTAAAGTCATTGGAAGTCGAGCCTAAGGCAAGCACCAGGCTGTCATAGTCAATGCTTTTATTCCTGGTGGGTTGGGCTTTTTTAGAGAAGTATTCGGTTTCAACCAGAATCTGTTTGGCTTCACGATCGATATTTTTAAATGTGCCCAAGACAAATTCATAATGATTTGCTGCGGCATGGACAAAATAATTGGTTTCTTCTTCATGAGGGTTGAGTGTACCCGCTGCAATTTCGTGAAGCAGAGGTTTCCAGATATGGGTCAGCTTTTGATCGACCAGTGTAATCTGTGCCTTACCATTTTTGCCTAAGCTTTGTCCTAACTGGGTAGCCAGTTCCAGACCACCTGCACCACCACCTACAATCACAATTTTATGGGCTGTCATATCTTATTAACCTATTTATTTTTTTAATGAAATAGAACGAAAACATACTATGACAGGCTTAGACGAGGGTCTTGATAAGAATTGTTATACAGCTTACAAAATGTAGCAATTCAAGGATATAAAGTAAGACATCTTTAGGGAAGTGATTTCTTGCAGAATTAAAAAGAAATACAGGCAATAAAAAAGGATGGCTAATTAATACAATTGCCATCCTTTTTATTTCAGATGTTATTTACCAGTTGGATGCAATATAACGTCTGCGCTACTGCTTGAGAACAGGCCAAATAACCATTGCAGGAACTTTTCAAAGAAATTGGCTTCTTCAATATCAACCTGATCTTCAATCAGGATGGTACGGATCAACTGGTCATTCTGATAGACATTGACGGTAGCAAGTTGCATGACTTTGGCTAACGGTGCAGTCAGTTTGGTCTCACTCACTTCAACGTTTAGGTGAGTCTGAGTTTCGCGTAATGGTTCAATACTTTGCAGAACGCCATTGCCGGTATCTAACATCACGCGTTGAGTGCTTTGATCAAACTGGTTCAGATCAATGGCATAGCTTTGATCATAGAGTGAAGTGGTAATTAATTCAGGCTTTTTGGTCTCTACCTTAAACATTTTCAGGGTAGATTGAACCACAGGCAGTTCTGCCAGCACTTGCTTGTCTTTGAGCGCTACTTCATTGCGGGTGTAGGTATAAGCCAGGTTCATCAGCTTATGAGCAACTTCCGCACGTTTCACAGCGCTTTTAGCTCCCATGACCACGACAATTAAACGACGATTAGACAGATTCATATCCATGCTTGGACGGATCACAGTTGCGGCAAGGTTATAACCCGCGGCACGGGTAAAACCAGTTTTCAAACCATCTACTGTTGGGTCCATTTTTAGCAATAGATTGGTGGCACGGTGAAAACGCTGGTTATAAGTGAAGCTCGGTTGTTTAGAGTAGTACAGATAGTCTGGTGTTTCATTGACTAGGGCTTGAGACAGTTTGGCCAAGTCAGCTGCCGTGGAGTAGTGCTCAGGCATGGTGACACCGGCTGGATTCTGGAAATGAGACTGGGTCATTCCTAAAGCCTGTGCTTCCTTGTTCATGCGCTCAACGAACTGAGGCACGCTTCCAGAAATTTTTTCAGCCAAAGTCACCGCAGCATCATTGGCAGACATTACAATCAGACCTGCCAATAACTGATCCACTGAAATCTGTTCGCCTTCTTTCAGGTACATCTGGGATTCATCCCACATCACCATTTGCACGACTGGTGTCGCGGTAATTATTTCACTTTTACTTAATCTTCCTGCCTGAATTTCTTTTAAAGTGATATAGGCCACCATCATCTTGGTCAGGGATGCCGGAGCACGTTGTAGGCCTTCATTATGTGAGGCAATGATCTGGCCGGTCTGGCTATCCAGAATGGTCCAAGCTTCTGCTTCAACACTTTCAGGATTAATATTCAGTAGGGCAGCATGCGACATTGCGGACATAAAAAGGCACAATGTCGCAATCAGTGAGACGATAAATTTCAAGGGGGTTCCTTATTCGACCAATCCGTTGGCGAGCAAAAAAATTTTAGGCATGCTAAGCCTTTTTTTTTGTCATGGCTACTACTCATTGTAGACATTTAAGACACTTCCGCAATGTATTGGAAAAAAATGTTAAGCTTAGACTTAACATTTTTTAATTTCTTTTGAATCGCCCATTATGTTGCATTACCAAATCGAATTTGACGATTACCGTCAGCATCTTGTTCACGTGACTGTTCGCTTTTTAGCAGACCCTACACAGGTGTTGTCTTTGCCAACGTGGATTCCGGGCAGTTATCTGATTCGTGAATTTTCTAAACACATTGAAGGGGTGAAAGCCTTTGATGAAGCAGGACGCCAACTAAAAATCCAGAAATTTGAAAAGAATAAATGGCGCCTGTTTAATACAGATCATGAGCTGATTACCGTTGAATATGATGTCTATGCCTATGACCTGTCTGTACGTGGTGCTTATGTCGATGAAACACGTTTATATGTAAACCCGGCCTGTGCTTGTTTAGGTCTGGAAGGGCAAGAAAACAAAGCGATTGAAGTCGAAATTTTCCTGCCAGATGAACTGAAACATTTCCAGTTGGCAACAGGTATGGCAGCTAAAAGCCTGGTTAAAGGCCGCTATACGCTTAAAGCAGAAAATTATGCCGAGCTAATCGATTCACCATTTGAACTGGCAGAGCAGACCCGTTTCAGCTTTGAGGCAAATGGTATTCCGCATGAGTTCGTGGTTTCTGGCAAACACAACATGAATGCTGAGCGTATGCAGCAGGATCTGGAAAAGATCTGTAGTACCGAAATTTCCATGTTTGGTTCAGCGCCATTTAGTAACTATACCTTCATGACCATGGCAACGGGCAACAGTTATGGTGGTCTGGAACATCCAAACTCTACCAGCCTGATCACGCCACGCGAGGATCTGCCGAAAGCCAACGAGCCGGAAGAGCCATCTAAGGATTATCAACGTTTCCTGGGGCTGTGCAGCCATGAATATTTCCACTCATGGTTAGTGAAATTTATCCGTCCTGAAAACTTCGTAAATTATGATCTGAATCAGGAAGGTTATACCTCTTTACTTTGGATCTTCGAAGGCTTCACTTCTTATTATGATGATCTGATTCTGCTACGTAGTGGCGTGATTAATCAGGAGTCATATATTGCTTTGTTGAAAGCACAGATTGACCGTTATTTGCAAAATCCAGGTCGCTTCATTCAAAGCGTATCTGAGTCAAGCTTTGATGCCTGGGTGAAATTCTATCGTCAGGATGAAAACTCCAATAATGCCGGCACCAGCTACTACAACAAAGGTTGTTTGGTGGCGTTGTGCTTAGACTTGGGCTTGCGTCTACGTGGTTCAAGCCTGGATGCTTTGATGCGTAAGCTGTATGAAAATGCGCAAAATGGCACTCAGGTCAATGAACGTACTATCTTCGAGTTATGTGCAGAATTGACTGGTGATAACTGGTTAGAACAGATCAACCATCTGATCAATACTACAGAAGAATTGCCACTGGATCAGTTATTCCCTGAGTTTGGTCTGAGCTATACCCTGAAAAATGACAAGTCTCTGCCATTTGGTTTGAAATTAGCAGATAAGCCTGAAGGTGTATTGGTTCAATCGGCTCGTCGTGACAGTGCCGCTGCGAAAGCCGGCCTGTCAGCCAATGATGTGATCATTGCGATTGATGGTTTGAAAGCAACAGTAAAACTTGCTGAGAAATATACGAAGCAGGAAGGAACTTATATCATCCATGCGTTCCGTCGTGATGAGCTGATGACGTTTGAAGTTCAAGCAGCTGGTTCTGAGCTGACCGAAGTTGAGCTGAAAGTTGAAGACCAAGCTAAAGCTGAGAAATGGTTAAAAGCTTAATTTAGCAATTGCTGAAAAAGAAAAACCGGTGTTAATGCACCGGTTTTTTTATTATCTCGAGTTTTAAAAATTATTTAACGATCAGTCGCGAAGTACCACGGAACTCAGCCACGATTTGATCTTTCTGATTCAGGATCTGAATATCGTAAATGCCACTGCGACCGCTACTCGCTTTATGTTCAGCTACGGCAGTAAGGGTGTCGCCCAGTACAGCTGGTTTTAAATAATGAATACCACAATGTTGACCGACTGCCGGATGTTCGCCCGTGTTACAGGCAATGGCAAAAGCTGCATCAGCCAATGCAAAAATCACCGCGCCGTTGCAGGTTTGATGTCCCTGTAAATGTTGCTCAGTTACTTTCAGCTCAATCTTGGCATGGTTGTGGTTATAAGAAACTAGATGCGCGCCCAGGTACTGAATTAACTGATCCTGATTAAACATATGGTTAACTTGCTGATCCATAGCAAAACTCCTTTTTGGATACGTTTTAATTTAAAATATTAATTATGTGAATCATAAATAACATTGGATAGTCATAATGACAAGAGGGAATAGCCAGAAATCTTGTTTGCATACATAAGAAAAAGCAGGTAAAACCAAAGCTTAGATTTAATTTTTAGAAGAAAATGAATAAGAAAAGTCTGAATTGGGGAGTTGGAATTACAGTTGTCTAGCTAGCTGTAATTTTTCTATTTTGGTTTTTTGGAAATTTGAAAGGTCCCGAATCATTAAATGAATTGGGTGATTTTCTTGCAGGAATCGTCGCGCCTATTGCATTTTTATGGCTGATTTTAGGCTATGTCCAGCAGGGCAAGCAGCTAGAGCAGAATTCTGAGACCATTAGCCAGCAATCTGAATCATTGCAATTACAAATAGAAGAATTTAGAAAAATGGTTGAACTTCAAGCTCAGCAAATAGAATATAGAAATCAGAGTGCAAGATCATTATTCAGTTTTAAAGAAGGAAGCTGTATAAGAAAATATGAATCAGAAGAAGACGATGATTATTTCGATATATTTTTAAGTATGTGCAATTTAGGTAAGGGTGATGCGTATGATATTAAAATTTTTGCAGATGAAAAATATCAGTATGAAGTTTATGAGATGAAAAGATTAACAATAGATTTAACTCATGAAATTAATTTTATATTGAATATATCTAGTTTCGATAAATTCTTAGATGGGATGATTTACCGTATATTTTTGTTCCTCTCATTTAAAGATTTATATGGAAATAGGGTAAAAGAAACTTTTACCCTTTACATCGGTAGAAAAGAGAATGATATGGAACGTCGTTTGTTCATGTAGTAGAAGGTCGAGAAATTATTTATGATCAGCTCATTTCTAGTTGATAATAACTTTTCTCTAATTAATACCCCCGATACGTTGAATATCCATAAGAGCTTAACAACAGTGGAATATGGTAGTGCTCTAAATTGCCATCAATCACAAATACGACTGGAACTTCAGGAAAGAACGTCCGTTGATTATTTGCCTTAAACCAGTCACCTGTTTTAAAAGTCACTTTATAAATGCCTTTTTGAAGCGCGGTATCTTTTGGATAAAACTCTTTAATCCGTCCATTACTGTCTGTCTTGGCTTCATTGAGCTTGACCCATTTTTCACCTTGTTGGGCTTCTAAAGTTACTGTGACATTAGCAGAGGGTAGACCAGTTTCCTGATTAAGCACATGCACACTCAAAGGATTGGCAAAGCCAAAATTTGAAAGGGAAGTCGCAGCTAAAGCAAAAATTATTTTTTTCATGAGACCCATCTTAGAATGAATACTTATAATTATTCTAATAGATTGAAAAATAAAAAATATTGAAATTATGTAATAAAAAAAGCCCACCGAAGTGAGCTTGATAGATTTTATTAAAACTTAACCACGACCGCGTCCGCGACCACGCGGTGCTTTGGTATTTGGGCGTGTTGTACCATTGGTCTTACGACGTGGTTTTTCACCTTCTTCCAGTTGCCAAACACGTGGTGTACCGGTTTTTTTCTTGGTACCGTCTTTGTTCACTTTTTTGTTAATTGGCTTACCGCCTGTACCACCCGGTTTTTTCACATAAGAACGTGAACGGTATGGCTCTTGTGCAGGCACATCTTTAAAGTCAGGGTAAAGTAAAGGTTCAATTTCTTTAGTTTCACCCGGTTGCAGACCCAATTGAACCAGATCAATAGAACCGATTTTGGTACGGATCAAACGTAAAGTCGGGAAACCTACTGCAGCAGTCATACGACGTACCTGACGGTTACGGCCTTCACAGATTGAGATTTCTACCCATGACGTTGGTACTGAAGCACGGTAACGAACAGGAGGATCACGATCCCATAACCATTCAGGTTGCTGAACCTTGATTGCTTTTGCAGGTAAGGTGATACCATCTTTCAGCTCTACACCTTTACGTAACTGTTCAAGTGCTTCTTCAGTCACGTCGCCTTCAACCTGAACCAGGTAAGTCTTGAATTTTTTATTGGCAGGATTGGTAATAAACTGGTTTAAACCACCATGATCGGTCAGAAATACCAGACCTTCCGAGTCCATATCGAGACGACCTGCCAGACGCAGTGTTGGGTCATCTACGAAATCAGACATCGTCATGTGTGCTTCGTCTTTACGAAACTGGGAGAGGACGTCATAAGGTTTATTTAGAATGACGATTTTCATAGGAAAAGACTTCTATAATTACAAAAATTTGAAATGAGCAGATTTCTTCGAGTGGGGATAGTCGTGATCTCCCATTGAAATCTAAAAAACGGTGAATTTATATATGGGTATTATGAGGGAAGACGGCCTTAAAGTGTTGCTTATCTCGAAATATTTTTTGAAACTGCTAGTAGTTGAACATGTGAATAGCGTCTTGCAAAAGGGTTAAGCTCAGTTATAAACGTATATAAAATCAAACCTGAATTTGTTTTAAAATCAAACGACACAGCTCCGCCTGAAAGATCGCATCCTGTAGCGCATTATGATTGCCTCTGCTTTGGGGCTTTAAAATTTCAATAATATTCTTTGCTCGAGTTTCTGACCAACGCCCGCCAAATGCACCTAAATAAAGCGATTTAATATCTAATGAGGAGACACCAAAAAGATTGTGTCCGATAAATTTATGAAAATAATAATTCATAAAAGACCAGTCAAAACCGGCATTAAATCCGACAAATATCGGTGTTTCAGACTTGGAAAGCTTTTGCTCAAGCCACGCCGCACAATGCTGCATCGCGGTAGCAGGATCTACTCCATGTTTTGCCAAATCTTCTAAATTAAAACCGGTCACGGCCAAGGCCCTCGGATCAGCTTTAAAGGAAACAGGCTGCAATTCACAATAAAACTGGGTATCAGGCTGCTCCACGAGGCACATGCCGATAGACAATAGATCATATTCACCGGGAATTGGCCCTGAGGCTTCAATATCAACGGAAATAAATACTTCTTTTTTAGCCATCTTTATTTGATTACTCATCTCAATTTATACAGATTTTCCTAGTTTTAATTTTCAAGCTATTTTCACTTTGCAGACTGAAAATTAATACTGTGCAAGAAAATGACTATTTCTTAGCTCTTGTATGATGACTCAGATTTAAAATTACTGAATTACAGTCATCATAATCTATGATCTTTAAAGTCGAAACTGACACTCAAATCTTGACTTCATACTTATAAATCTCAAGATATGACTTGTACGCCGAGTAATCTCATGTTTCAGCGTGCAAAACTCTGTAAGACTTGTAATGACAAAAAACAGCAGCCCTTTACAACAGAATGACTTAGTAAAATTGCACTTACATTGAAGCAATTAGATACGACTCTTGCATTGGTTATTTATTCATAGTGGTTAGAGTAGAAAAACAATCTTCTTGATCGAGATGAGTAGGAGTCAAAAATGGCTAGATCTCAAGCAAAACATAAGCAGACTCAGCAAAAGGACAAAAAGGATTCTATGCAGGACGAGGAACAGCAGCAGCAACAGCAGCAACCTCAAAAATCTAAACCATCACGGGCGAAAAAACGTAAATAGTCTATGATTTTGAATCGGTGATAATCAATGACAAAACCCTCTATAAAGAGGGTTTTGTTGTTTAGAAGAGAACATAATCTTCAAAGGAATCATCAACAAAAATTACAAGAACAGCACGTGTGATCGGATTGAATTGAATAAGATTATTTTAATAAAAGTGAACGAGAGATTGCAGTGCCGAATTTAAGTGCTTCCCTGTTACTGATTACTGTATTAATACTCCTGAGTGGCTGTCAGCCACCACCGTCTGGTGAATCGGCAGGTTGGAAAAGCCCTTATTTATATTGGCAATTGAGAAAAGAAACTTTATCGCAACCTTTAACCATTCCAGTAGAGGGCGTGACTCAAAGACAGCTCAATGATACTTGGGGCGCTTCACGGAGTGCAGGCCGTAAGCATGAAGGCATTGATATATTTGCTCAACGTGGCACACCCGTACTGAGTGCAACGAGAGGTATTGTTAGAAATATTGGAACTAACAATTTGGGTGGTAAAGTGATCTGGATAACCGGGCCGGAGCTGAGTCAGCATTATTATGCACATCTGGATGAATATGCTGAGCATATACAGGCGGGTGACTGGGTGGAAGCAGGCGAAGTCATCGCTTATGTCGGTAATACTGGTAATGCTAAATCAACACCACCACATCTGCATTATGGAATTTATTTTAGTGGGCAGGGTGCAACGAATCCTTATCCTTATTTGAAAGCTGAGGAATTAAAATAAACGTCATAATGTAAGATAAATGTAAAAAAAATTAATCTAGAAATGGAAAAGCATAAAATATCTTATCTCCCGCTTTTCCTGTTTTTATGAGTATTGCCTACAGACCTGATATCGATGGCCTACGTGCTATTGCGGTATCTCTGGTTATTTTCAATCATTTAGGCTGGTCGCTATTTTCTGGTGGTTATATTGGTGTAGATATCTTCTTTGTGATTTCAGGCTATCTGATCACCATTATCCTTACACGCGATATTCAGTCCCAACAATTCTCAATTGCCCGATTCTATAAAAAACGTGTGGTCCGTTTGGCACCGGCGTATTTTACCGTACTTGCTGTGGTTAGCCTGATTGCCTGGCAGGTGATGCTGCCGGGTGAACTGACTGAATATTTTAAGAGTGTCATGTATGCCACGGTGCTCATTGCGAATCTGTATATGCGTAATGAGGTGGGGGATTATTTTAGCCCGAGTGTGGAAAATGTACCGCTGCTGCACTTGTGGTCACTAGGGGTCGAAGAACAGTTTTATATCTTCTGGCCTTTATTGTTATGGCTGTTTCTGGCCAAGGCATCGCGTAAATATCTTTGGTTGATGATTGGTACCTTCATTATCATTCTACTGGCTTATGCCCAATATCAACTCACGCAAAATCCAGCCAAAGCTTATTACAGCATGCCTGTAAGGGCTTTTGAGTTGCTGATTGGAGCATTCATCACCTGTTTACCGCAGCCAAAGCTACCTAAAAAATTACTGCAAATGCTGGTGTGGCTTGGAGTCATTGTTTTATTTGCAACTGCAATTTATTTTTATCATCAGACGCCATTTCCCGGTCTCATGGCACTAATTCCTTGTCTGGCAACAGCAGTGATTATTTATCTGGGGCAATCTGTACCAGCAACGAATCTGTTGCTCAGCAATCAGTTGAGCACCTGGATCGGAAAAATTTCATATCCGCTGTATTTATGGCACTGGCCGATTATCGTGTTATTCGGTATTTATATGCTGCCACTCAATACAGAAAATCAGATCATCATTATTCTGCTGTCACTGCTTTTGGCATTTCTTACCTATCAACTGGCAGAAAAACCACTGAAACGCTTTGTAATGGCTGCAAATTACAAGGTGATTATTCTTGGATTTTTGCTTCCTGCAAGCATCTTTATTGCGATCGCTCAGATTATTAAAAATAATGATGGTTTTCCAGATCGGTTTCCCCCGTCTGTATATGCCAAGCAGGAAGCGTTGCACGCTTATGCGCATGTGATTCGCAGCCAGTGTATGGATACTGATCCAAAAACCTTACCTCGCGCTAAAGATTGCGTATTGGGGCAGAAAAAAGAAAATATTGATTTTTTATTAATTGGTGATTCACATGCCAATGCCTATACGGCAATGCTAGATGAATGGGCTAAAGATGCCAATTTACGTGGTTATGACATTACCCAAAGTTCAACTTTTTATTTGCCCGGTGTGCAGCGTTCTGAGTTAAAGCTCGGACGTTGGGAGGAGCTGTCTAAGTTCCAGATACGTAATAATGCTATTAGCGAACATCTGTCTAAAGCCCATTATCCAATGATTATTTTAGCCGGTTCCTATGTGCCGTATTTTGGAGATGAGGTGAAACTTAAAGATGGCATTCATCACAGCAATGATGAGATCTTTAAAGCAGGCTTGATGAAAGCTCTAGAAATTGCCCATAAAGCGGGTGATCAGGTCATTCTATTGAACGATGTGCCACGTCTGGATTGGGAAGGGATACCTTCAGACTGTAATATTCGCAACGAAATTCTAAATCGGCATGCGCAATGTACGGTTTCCAGAAAGAGTTACGAAACTCATTTAAAACCATTTAACCAAATATTGTCAGAAGCCAAACTGAAATATCCTGATTTGCAAATTATTGATCCGACTAAGGTGATCTGTGATCAGCAGGTATGTAAGATCATAGTAAATGATGTGCCTTTATATCGTTTCAAAGATGACAACCATATTAATGATCAGGGTTCGCGGCAATTGGGGATTGAATATCTGAAAAAATTTGGTAATCCCCTGAAAGACCTAAAAGGGAATGAATAGGAATAAAAAAACCGCGTGATTAAACGCGGTTTTTTTATCGGTGCTATTAACGCATTTTTGCCAAGAAACGACCTAAACGGTTAATGGCTTCACGCAATTCATTTTCTGCTGGTAGGAATACCACACGGAAATGATCCGGAGTTGGCCAGTTAAAACCTGTACCTTGTACCAGTAATACTTTCTCGGCACGCAGCAGATCCAGCATCAGTTTTTCATCATCTTCAATCGGATAAATTTCCGGATCTAAGCGAGGGAAGCAGTACATCGCGCCTTCAGGTTTGACACAAGTGACGCCAGGAATTTCATTCAGCATTTCCCAGGCAATATTGCGTTGTTCATACAGACGACCACCTGGGCGGATCAGGTCATTAATCGACTGATAACCACCGAGGGCAGTTTGAATTGCATATTGTGCCTGATGATTGGCGCAAAGGCGCATCGATGCCAGCATATCCAGACCTTCGATATAATCTGCTGCACGAGACTTGTCACCAGTAATGGCCATCCAGCCAGAACGGTAACCTGCAATACGGTAGGCTTTAGACAGACCATTGAAAGAGATACACAGCTGATCACCGGCAAGTGATGCAACAGCTACATGCTCGATACCGTCATAAACGATCTTGTCGTAGATTTCGTCAGCAAACAAAATCAGGTCGTGCTTTTTCGCCAGATCCACGATTTGTTGTAATACATGACGTGGATAAACTGAGCCCGTCGGGTTGTTTGGGTTAATGATCACGATACCGCGGGTATTCGGCGTGATTTTGCTTTCCATATCCGCGATGTCTGGATACCAGTAATTTTCTTCATCACATTTGTAGTGAATTGCAGTACCGCCAGAGAGATTCACTGCTGCCGTCCAAAGCGGATAATCAGGCATTGGAATCAGCATTTCATCGCCGTCATCCAGCAAACCTTGCATTGCCATGACAATCAGCTCAGATACACCATTACCGATATACACATCATTAACGTGCATATCCAGAATGCCTTTTTGCTGGTAGTACTGGCAGATTGCCTTACGTGCCGGGAAAATACCTTTAGAGTCGGTATAACCAATCGCATTTGGCAGATTGAGGGCTACATCATTGATAATTTCTTGTGGTGCCTCAAAACCGAATGGGGCAGGGTTACCAATATTCAGCTTAATGATCTTATGCCCGGCTTCCTCCATCTCGTTGGCCGCTCGTAACACTGGTCCGCGAATGTCGTAGCATACATGCTCGAGTTTGGACGATTTTTTGATTTCGCGAGGGTTTTGGAAAGTGTTCGGCATTTTGATGTTCTCTGAAAGAGTGGAGGTCACTTTTGCATAACGATATAAATAACTTTTAAATGTCTCAGTTGTGACTAGATCGAGATTATGTTCATCGCGGAGTAGTGCAACAATTTTTTCATGCGTAAATCCAAGCTGTTGATATTGTTTGATCACTGGCAATAGATTTTTAAAAATTACGCTTTTTTTCTGCGACATTTTTTAATCCTGAGCAAATTTAGGACTAAGCCTACCACTAAAATTGCTCACGAAAAAGCATTTAATGCATAAATTGCTCACTTTTACCTTCTAAATTTGCTTACTTTTTGCTTTTTTAGGGATTATATGTCTTTTGTAAAATGTTAAATAAACACTAGAATTTTTAAAATGAATCACGTAAATATAGGATTATCCTATTTTAAATAGCAAGATATAAAGGTACGTCATCATGGGAAAACTCAATAAATCAGACAGAGAGTGGCAAAGAGAGTTATCACCTGAAGAATTCCGTATTACACGTCAAAAAGGGACCGAGCCAGCATTTACTGGCAAATATTGGAACACTAAACAAGATGGTACTTATGTATGCCGTTGCTGTGGTGAACCTTTATTTACTTCAGAAACCAAATTTGACAGTGGTTGTGGTTGGCCAAGCTTCTATAAGGCGATCAATGGCTCTGCAATTGAAGAGCATTTAGATACATCTCATGGTATGGTCAGAACAGAAATTGTTTGTCACCATTGTGATGCACATTTAGGGCATGTTTTCACTGACGGACCACAACCAACAGGTTTACGTTACTGTGTGAACTCCGCTTCATTAGAATTAAAAACACAAGAAAAAAATGATGAGGAAACTTATCCATGACCAGCATATATCAGTTTGAAGCTGAATTGTTAGATGGAAAAACCAAGCAATTTGCAGACTATGAAGGAAAGGTGTTGCTAATCGTAAACACCGCGAGTAAGTGCGGTTTTACACCACAGTTTGCCGGCCTGGAAAAGCTCTATGCAAAATATAAAGACCGTGGTCTGGAGGTTTTAGGCTTTCCTTGTAACCAGTTTGGCGGACAGGATCCGGGCAGTAATGAGCAAATTGGTGCATATTGCCAGAAGAACTATGGAGTGACATTTCCGATGTTTTCCAAGATCGATGTCAAAGGCCCTGAAGCACATGCGATTTTCCGTTATCTGACCAATAATTCTAAAGGTATTCTGGGTAATGGTATTAAATGGAACTTTACCAAGTTCCTGATTGGGCGTGATGGTAAAGTCCTGAATCGTTTTGCTCCAACCACCAAGCCAGAAGACCTGGAAGCTGAGATCGAAAAAGCGCTATAATGCGCTTATTCCGGGCGGTCATTGGCCGCCTGTCATTCTCTCCTTAAGACATTGCCATGCCATCCAGAATCCTTGGTCAGAGCCTGCTACTCAGTGCATGTATTGGGCTGTTTTTATCTTCTGCTTATGCACAGGATGAAAAGACCCGGCAATTACTAAAAAGGCTGAAGCAGCCTGTTCCAGCTTATCAGCCGCCTACAGTCAAGAATGCTGTTCCGCCACATTTGCTGACGAAGCATGGCTATGAAGTCAGCTGGCTAAAAGCCCCCTATCTGAGATTTAACGATGCAGAACTGCAACGTGCCAAGACAGCAATCGTGAAAATGACGGTCATTGCCAATACAGGGCAGATTACCGATGTTCAGATCATTCAGAGTTCTGGCTTAAGAGTTGTCGATGCCAAAATTAAAGAAGCGGTGGTGGCTGCCAAACTGGAGCCGATTAAGGGTGTAGATCGTAATCTGGTTTATAGTCTGGAACATGAGATTGAAATAAAAAATCCACTGTAAATACAGTGGATTTTTGGATTAAAAAGTGTGGATTAAAGAATGGCTTTTAAGCGCGCAATGACCTGTTCGCATTGCGCCAGATCTGCAACCAGCGCCAGACGGACATGGTTTTCACCCGGGTTGCCTTGTTCAGTATCACGAGACAGGTAGCGACCAGGAAGTACCTTGATATGCGCCTGTTCCATTAAACGTTTGGCAAATTCTTCGTCATTGTCCACTTTCAACCAGTAGTAAAAGCCTGCATCCGGTTTTTTTAGTGGCAGCAGGTGACCAAGCTCTTTCTGGAACAGGTTAAACTTGGCGCGGTACTGTACACGGTTTTCTTCAACATGCGCTTCATCATCCCAGGCTGCGATTGAAGCGAGCTGATGTTGAACCGGCATCGCTGCACCGTGGTAAGTACGATATTGCAGATAAGGTTTAAGCAAATCCGCATCACCCGCAACAAAGCCTGAACGCATACCTGGCAGATTCGAGCGTTTAGATAGCGAATGGAATACTACGCAGTTTTTGTAGTCATCACGTCCGATTTCTGCACAGACTTCCAGTAAGCCGACTGGTGCTTCATCAAACCATAATTCTGAGTAACATTCATCTGAAGCAATGACGAAGTCATATTGATCAGAAAGCGCAATCAGTTTTTTGAACTGTTCTTTAGACAGGACTGCACCTGTCGGGTTACCCGGTGTGCAGACAAACAGTAATGCAGTTTTTTCCCAGACTTCTGCAGGGACTGCATCAAAATCACCAAGGTAATTATTTTCTTCAGTACAGTTAATGAAGTACGGTTTTGCACCTGAAAGTAGCGTTGCACCTTCATAAATCTGATAGAAAGGATTTGGCATCACCACATAAGGTGCATCTTCACGATTAATCAGTGCCTGTACAAAAGAGAAGATGGCTTCACGTGTACCAGAAACAGGTAATACATTGCTATCTGCGCTGATGCTATTTAGTTTAAAACGGCGAGTCAGCCAGTTGGCAATACTGGTACGCAACTCAGGCAGGCCTTTAGAGTTTGGATAAGTCGACAGGTGCTGAAAATTATCAATAATCGCCTGTTTCACGAACTCAGGAGCCGGATGCTTTGGTTCACCAATCGATAGGGGAATGAGTGGCATATTCGCAGGCTTGATATCCGCAAAAAGTTTATTCAACTTTTCAAATGGATAAGGATGCAATAAAGACAAGCTAGAGTTCATGAATGAGTTACCGCGTTTTAATGTGAGTGTTGACTGTTGACCTGATGAGAGGCTTCATCCAGCGCTGCTTTTAAAGCAGTGGCAAATTCAGAAGATTCTTCAGGGTTCAACGGCATGCCATTTTTTTTGGTGACGAAGAAAATGTCTTCGGCACGTTCGCCAAGTGTGGCAATTTTGGCAGAGTGAATATCCAGACCACGCATCATAAATAATCCGCCGACTTTAGCAAGTAGACCCGGTTGGTCGAGCGTAGCGATTTCTACCATATTCTGGTTTAAAACTGGGTTGAGGCTGATATCTACTGTATTTTCAATATCAAAATGACGAAGCTGACGTGGAATACGGCGCTGCATCAGGCCCGGGTATTTATCAGAATGGCTTAAGGCATCTTTAAGTGCATCAATAACTTTCAGCTCGCGTTCCGGATCGGTCAGCAGCGTACCGAAACGGTCAAGAACGACATAGGTGTCCAGGCTGAACGCCTTGGTGGCTGTGATAATCCGCGCATCCTGTACATCCAGGTCCATACGGTCCAGAACGGCTACTGTGGTGGCAAACAGGTTTGGTTTATCTTGCGTATAAATAAAGATCTGCACTGCATCTTGTGCATATTTACGATGTGGGCGCATTAGCACCAGCGGTTCAGAATTATCACCATGTTGCAAAATGGCACGGGTATGCCAGGCGATTTCATCTGGCGACTCTTTCAGGAAGTAGTCATCACCCAGTTCCTGCCAGATGGTTTCCACATCATACAAAGAGAAGTCCTGTACCAGCAGTTCGCTGGCAGCAAACTTGGTGTCTTCAATCAGCATCTGATAATCCACTGGACGTCCCAGACCTGAACGGATGACATCACGTGCATGGGTGTATAGCTGACGCATTAAAGATGCACGCCAGGTATTCCACAGTTTTGGATTAGTGGCGTTAATATCGGCTACGGTCAGGGTATACAGATAATCCAGATGCTCCATATCACCCATTTTCTCTGCAAATTCACGGACTACATCCGGATCAGAAATATCTTTTTTCTGTGAAGTCACTGACATGAGCAGGTGGTTCTGAATCAGCCATGCAACCAGATTACATTCACGCTCGGTAAAGCCATGCGTGCGGCAGAATGCAATTGCATCGGTCGCACCAAGTTCGCTGTGGTCACCGCCACGACCTTTGGCAATGTCATGGAATAAGGCAGCCAGATAGACGATGTCACGACGGGCCAGACGCTGGAACACTGAACTCACTACAGGGAATTCTTTGGCGAATTCAGGTTCCTTAAAGCGGTTCAGGTTACGCAATAGCAGTAGGGTATGTGCATCTACGGTATAGATATGGAACAGGTCGTATTGCATAAGCCCCATAATCTGGCCAAAGGCCGGAATATAGTTGCCCAGTACGCCGTAGCGTTTCATTGCCACCAAGGTTTCATATAAACGATGTGGTGAGCGGATAATCGCCATAAACAGCGCTTGGTGAATGGGGTTATTACGATAGTCCTGATCAATGCGTTTTGCCGCAAGCGTTAACAGACGTAAGGTACGGGCACGGATGCCTTCAATCTCTGGACGGTTTGCCAGTAGATAAAAGATTTCAAGAATCGCGCTTGGATTTTCCGAGAAAATTTTATGGTGCTGTACCGCAAGTTTGCCATCAACCAGTTTAAAGTTCTGGTTAATTTCTTCGATGTTGCGTTCATAATTTGGCAGACGCGGGGTAATCACCGATTCATTAAAATAGGCCAATAGCATTTCATTCAGCGTTGATACCTGCTGGGCATTGCGGTAATAACGCTTCATGAACTGTTCAATCGGATAATTCTGCGGCTGACCTTCTTCGCGTACATAGCCAAACTTCGCAGCGATATCACGTTGATAGTCGAATAACAGGCGGTTTTCATCGCGTTTGGTAATGCGATGCAGATGGTGACGGATTTCCCAGAGGAAGCTTTCGGCTTCTTCTAAAACTCCCAGTTCAAATTCTGAAATAAAACCAAGATGTACCAGATCATAAATACGGTTTACACGGAAGTGGCGTTTGGCAATCCAGCCGATCTGGTTAATATCGCGAATACCACCCGGAGCATTTTTAATGTCCGGTTCGAGATTACTTTCTGTATTGTTATGTTGAGCATAGCGTTTATGTTGCTCTTCCATTTTGGCATCAAAAAAGGTCTTGTCGGTCCAGGATTGAGACACGATACGACGCGGCCATTTTGCCAGACTTTCATTGCCGGTAATCAGACGGGCTTCAATCAGGGTAGTCGCTACAGTCAGGTCACTGCTGGCCTGATTGACACATTCATTAATGGTGCGGACGCTAATGCCCGGCTTGAAATTGCCAACATCCCATAGGGATGAAATAAAGGTCGAAATCAGCTGTTCCTGTTCAGAAGTAATTTCATCTTCTGATAAGATCATAATGTCGACATCAGAATAGGGCAGCATTTCGCGGCGGCCGTAGCCACCGACAGCAAACAGCCCCAGATCGGTCTGATCGAGTTCAGCATGCTTCCACAGGAACTGCAATGCTTCATCAATCAGATTAGATCGGCTCAGAATAATGTCACGGATCGACTCACCATTTTCAAAACAATTCTGCAGCTGGTGCTCGACATCACTGCGCCATTCGTTAATGGCCTTAATGTCGTGGTTACTTTTGGTGTAATTCAGCAATGGCAGGGTATTGATCATGAACAGTCGTCCGTTTGTATTTCAGCTTAGTTTTGGTTAACACTGACTTGTTGAGCCACCTGTTGCGCAAGTTCACGTGCCTGATCCGTTGTTTCAGCACGCGCTGTTGCTACACCCATACGACGTCGTTTGAAGCCTTCAGGCTTGCCAAACAGGCGCAGGTCTGTGTTGCCGTCTGTTAAAGCAAGATCCAGGCCAGAATATGAGAGATTCTGATCATCTACACCGGCATAAATCACAGCACTGGCAGCAATACTATGACGGGTTGTATTCACCGGAAGCCCCAGGATCGCACGCGCATGCAGCTCAAATTCACTTTGGAACTGGGAAGCTAAAGTCACTAAACCAGTGTCGTGTGGACGTGGTGATACTTCACTAAACCATACTTTGTCGCCTTTGACAAAGAGTTCTACCCCAAAAATACCGCAACCACCGAGCGCAACGGTTACTTTATTGGCAATTCGCTTGGCTTCTTCCAATGCAGCAGGTGTCATTGGCTGTGGCTGCCAGCTCTCGACATAATCACCAGAGTCCTGACGATGACCAATCGGGTCGCAATAAGAAGTTTCGATTTCACCTGTTTTCGGATTTTTGGCACGAACGGTCAGCAGGGTGATTTCAAAATCAAAATCAATCTGTGACTCAACAATAACGGTGCCTTGATTTACACGACCACCCGTTTGCGCATATTCCCAGGCAGCATCAACTTCATCGAAGTTTTTTACGCGAGATTGCCCTTTGCCTGAAGAGGACATCACAGGCTTCACAAAGTTTGGATAACCAATATCATCACAAGCGGCGCGGAAAGATTCTAAAGTATCAGCAAAACGGTAAGCAGAGGTTGGCAGGCCCAGTTCTTCTGCTGCCAGACGACGGATACCTTCACGATTCATGGTCAGATTTACCGCTTTAGCTGAAGGAATCACAGTGGCAATATTCTGTTCTTCAATTTCAACCAGCACCTGAGTGGCAATCGCTTCGATTTCCGGCACAATCAGATTGGGTTTAACCTGATTAATCAGCTGTTTGAGTTCTTCAGGGTCAGCCATATTCAGGGTATGCGACTGATGTGCAACTTGCATGGCAGGTGCATGGTCATAGCGGTCAGCAGCGTGAACCTCAACACCCAACCGTTGCAGGGAAATCACCACTTCCTTGCCCAGTTCGCCTGAACCCAGTAATAAGACCTTGAAGGCAGAAGCCTGTAGTGGGGTACCAATCGTCACGCTCATGTAAATCATCCATGTTTGATTTTATGGGCTTTTAGCATAGCAGAACTCTTGGCAGAGATAAGGCCGGTTTCATACAAAATTGTGATATTGCCCAACAGTTTTATTTATTAAAGTTCGCAAAATTTAGATTAAGAAATCAGACGGATATTTTCACTGGATTAATTTTAGGATCCAAATCATAAATACGACTTTGCAGATTCAGTTTTTCCATTTCAAGAATCTGCTCTGAACTTAAATCCAACCAACCTAGGAGTTTCATGGTTTGATTGCGTTGCCAGTAGAGATAGGGAACAGCAAAGGGTAGAACAAAGCCAACAGTAAATAATCCTAAACCCATCAGGCAAAGCATGAAAGCATCCAGAATTACGTTACCCAACTGGACATGACCGACAGAAAATGCTGCAAGGAAAAAGAAGAGAGTGAGCAGGGCGAAAAGAAAGCCAAACAGTTTGAGCGCATTCGGTAAAATACGATATTTTAAACTCCAGACGCTAAATATCAGGTTTTGTGGATGTAAATGCGCCACCTGCTGGGTCTCATTAAAAAGAGCAATGATTTTATTTTGACCATTTTTCTGAATATAGATGACACGGACCTGATCTGCGGGTTCAGCATGTACTTCAATAAAGTGGCCGCTAAAATTCTTAGCATTGATAAAGCATTCAAAATAACAGGCAGGAAAACTGTTCCGGGAATATTGTAATGGTTTATCCCAGCGCTGATGAATAAAGATTTTCCCCTCAAGCATTTGCTTTGGTTCAAACATGCCAATTTTCCTGTTTTCTTATTGTCATTAAAAAAAGGCTTATACCTGAATGTAGCATAAGCCTTTTATATGTATTGATTTAATCTTTAAAAATGAATCGGCAGATAAGTATAAATCAGGCCATACGTAAGAGCGGCCGTCAGGGTGGCCATCACAATCCGTTTAAACTTGAAATACAGCACTGATAATACAATAAAACCAGCCAGCATCGCCACACTTTTATCGGGAGTTTCCAGTAAAGGTGGTAGTGTGGCCACGACCAGCATTGAGCTGATTGCAGAAATTCCAATCGCACCCAAGGCAATTTTCAACCACAGCGCACCACGCTTTTGTGAACCTTGCTGCAATTTCTGAATTACAAAGAAAGGACCAAAGCGGGAAGCGAAATTGGCAATCCCGACCACAATACCGACCAGAATAATCTCTAGATTCATAGTTCTTCTCCGACATGCTCAGGATCGGGCCGTTTGAGTACATAGTGCTTAAACAAGCCTGCCAGAATACCGGAACTGATGCCGATAAAGATTGCAGCAGACAGGTCGATCATGTAGCAGGCAATGGCAGAAACAACAATCGTCACAGCCACGACAAAAGTATGCTTCTTCTCAAAGGCTGCTAGCAGGAAACTCAGGAACAGGGCAGGTAACAGGAAGTCTAAAGCTGCCTGTAAAAATTGCGGTAAATTACTGACCTGATCTGCAAATAATCCACCGAGAAAAGAACCTGTGGCCCAAGACAACCAGCTGAACAAGCTTAAGCCTAGCATCCACGACTCAGACCATTCTTGGCGACGCTGGGACAGTTTAATCATGCCAGAGGCAAAGACTTCATCGGTGAGGCCCCAAGCCCAGACTGCGGTTTTTTTCAGATTGAGCCGATCCTGAATCAAATTCTGTAGCGCAGGGCCATAAAGTAAATGACGGATATCGAGCGCAATCACGGTTAATGCGGTCATCCAGATGGAAGTGCCACTGCCGAGCAATGCGACCACCAAAAATTGACTGGCACCTGCATACATGGAGCAGGACAGGAACAGTGCTTCCCAGGCAGTAAAGCCAAACTGGGTGGCAGAAACCCCAAAGGCAAAAGAAACGGGCAGATAAGTAAAAATAATCGCCTGGCTGTCTTTGGCACCTTGCCAAAAACTAGCAGGTTTTACAGCGTGTTGATTCAGTTCGGACACAGCACACCTTGGAGGGAGAGTTGAACAAGGGGTCAAATGGTAATTGAGTATTGTACGTGAATTTAATAGCATAGTGCCGAATTGTTTAAGATGGCGAGCCTGATAATGTTAATGTTCAAGACACGTTACATACTGAGTGTTGCTTTAGTCAGCACAGCATTGTTGTTACAGGCATGCGGAAATGAAGGTTCAGGCAATCAAGCTCAAGCACCGGAAATTAAGCCAGCCCCGAAACTGAGCAATGATGCGACCACTTATGCCCATGAAGCTTGGGCATTTATGAATGAAGTAGATCCGCTAGTCTACAACAAGCAGATTGATCAGATTGAAAAACGCGTTCGTCAACCTGCGCGCAAGTTGAGCACGGATTGGCGTATTAATGTAAAAATGACTGATTCCGTGACTGAAGGAAAATATGCATTGTGTCGTAAGGCCTTGACCAGTCTGGAAATCTGGGCACGTACCACACTTGATGATGGAAATGGTCTGGCACAGAAACAAGCCGACTATGAACGTGACAAAAAGCAGTGTGAAGGTGCAATTGCTCATCCACAACTGGGCAATACAGATCCGAAACAGGTGGGTGTCGCAAGCTGATCCATACTATCAGCACATCGAATTAAGGCTGAGTCATATACTCAGCCTTATTGATTTTCTTAGACCAAAATCAGTGAAGCGGGACACCGGTCAATTGATGGAGTCTTTGTACATCCAGAATTTCAATCTGTTTAAAGGCAATTTTCAGGATATTCATTTTTTCCAGCTGTTGCAGTTCCTGATTGATGGTTTGTCGGGAACACATCAGCATTTGAGATAACTGTTCCTGTGACAACTGAATGGTACGGTTTTCAATGACCAGATGATTGCCATAGCCTTGCAGGATAAACAGTAAACGCAGCGCTAGACGTTGTTGCAAGGTTTGGGTCTGAATAGAAAATAATTCCAGAAACACATAACGTAATTTCTGGCTCATGAGTTGAGAGATATGGAACCAGAATGCAGGATGTTCAGCGACCAGCTTATAAATAAATTGTGCGGGAATATGCAGGAGCAGGGACTTCTTGCAAGCAATGGCATGATGAGAACGTGGCTGTTCATCAACTAGTGAAATTTCACCAAACCAGACAATAGGTTCCACAATCGCAGAAACTGCTTCCTTACCCTCTATATCGATAGAACCTAGACCAATTGCACCTTCTAATACGGCATAGATTCCATCAAACAAATCACCTGAATAAAATACGGTCTGGTCTTTATCGAAGGATAAGGTAACTGCATGTTCCAGCAGGACGTTCTGGAAATGAGAAGGCAATTTTGAGAACCAGGAATTTTTTTCTAATTCAACAAGATATTTTTCTTCCACTCGCTTTGATGCTCCAAGTTTTATCAGTTGTCGTCCAGCTGACAACTTATTTTTTATTGTTGCGCTATAGTCAAGTCCTATGGCCAGTCAAGGAAGAATAATATGACCAGAGTAGAAAAACTATTAAGCCAATATGCAGCTTATCATTTAGACCGTAAGAATGTCATGACACATTTCATTGGGATCCCATTAATTGTTTTTTCCATTATTTGTCTTACTGCACGTGTATCACTGATGATGTCCGGCTTTGAGCTGACTTTAGCCTTGGGAATTCTCATTGTTTCAATTCTTTATTATTTAAGTATTGATGTATTTTTTGCCTTGATCATGGCCTTCATTTTTATGTTTGCCTATCCCTATGCTTATAACGTGGCACAGTGGTATACTGGAATCTGGTTGAGTAGCAGCGTTGGAATCTTTGTCATCGGGTGGGCATTCCAGTTCGTGGGACATTTTTATGAAAAGAAAAAACCAGCGTTTATGGATGATCTGATTGGACTTGCAATCGGGCCTTTATTTGTCCTGGCAGAAATAATTTTCCTGCTCGGCTTTCGCAAGGAACTTGAAGCCAAGATGTTGATTGAAGCACGTAAGCAGCGCTTGCTGATGGATCAGAACGCGCCATATGCGGAAGTAGCAGCTGATTAATCTTTTTAGAAATAGACAAAAAAGCCCCGAATTATCGGGGCTTTTTTGTCTTCAACTTATACGTTGAAACGGAAGTGCAGAACGTCGCCGTCCTGAACGATATAGGTTTTACCTTCCAGACGCCATTTACCTGCTTCTTTGGCACCCGCTTCGCCGTTGTATTGAACGAAGTCATCGTAAGCAATACATTCAGCACGAATAAAGCCTTTTTCAAAGTCAGTGTGGATTACACCCGCTGCTTGAGGTGCAGTTGCACCCACTTTTACTGTCCAGGCACGAACTTCCTGTACACCAGCAGTAAAGTAAGTTTGTAGACCAAGCAGTGAGTAACCTGCACGAATCACCACGTTCAGACCTGGTTCTTCCATGCCCATAGCTTCCAGGAATTCAGCACGGTCTTCATCTTCAAGTAATGAAATTTCAGCTTCGATCTGGTTACAAAGCGGAACCACGATTGCATTTTCAGCCGCAGCCAGCTCACGAACTGCATCAAGATGCGGGTTATTTTCAAAACCGTCTTCAGCCACGTTAGCGATGTACATAGTTGGTTTTAAGGTTAAAAGACCAAAGCCACGAACAAGTTTACGTTCGTCATCATCCAGATCAGCTGCACGAGCAGGTTTACCTTCGTCTAAAAGAGGAAGAATTTTATCTAGAACTGCTTTAGTCGCGATCGCTTCTTTATCGCCACCTTTCGCAGATTTAGCCAAACGGGTTACTGCTTTAGTCACGGTTTCCAGGTCAGCTAGTGCAAGCTCAGTATTGATCGTTGCGATATCATCAAGCGGATCAATTTTACCGTTGACGTGAATCACGTTTTCATCTTCGAAACAACGAACAACGTGAGCAATTGCATCAGTTTCACGGATATTCGCCAGGAACTGGTTACCCAGACCTTCGCCTTTAGATGCACCAGCAACCAGACCCGCGATGTCCACGAATTCCATGGTAGTTGGTACCACGCGTTGTGGTTTTACGATTTCAGCAAGTTTGTCCAGGCGTGGATCAGGCACAGGCACGATACCGGTGTTTGGTTCAATCGTACAGAATGGGAAGTTTTCCGCAGCAATTGCAGCTTTAGTTAATGCATTGAAAAGCGTAGATTTACCAACGTTAGGCAGGCCTACAATACCACAATTAAAACCCATGAAATAACTCACAAAGCGTTATATAAAAATTGCCAGTGATTTTACATGAAAGCCATGACAAAGTCAGGTCATGGCTGGGTGCTTTGTTGAAAACTTATGAAATAGATGTTTTTAAATTTTACGTTTATCGAGCTGATTCGATAGGGTGTCACCAGTGGCCTGAACTAGCATGACCAGAATGACCAATACCACAATCACGGCTAGCATGATCTGCATATCAAAACGCTGATAGCCATAACGATAGGCGATATCACCCAATCCACCTGCACCGATCGCTCCGGCAATCGCGGATGAGTTGATCATGGTCACCAAAGTCACGGTAAAACCCGCCACAATACCGGGAAGTGCTTCAGGGAGTAGCACATGCCAGATAATCTGTTTACGGTTACAGCCAATCGCCTGTGCAGCTTCGATGAGTCCTTGATCCACTTCACGCAGACTGACTTCAGCAATCCGCGCAAAGAAAGGGGTAGCTGCCAGGGTTAAAGGCACAACTGCTGCCCAGACACCATAACTGGTACCGACAATCCAGCGGGTAATTGGAATCAGTGCGACCATCAGAATCAGGAACGGCACAGAACGGGTGATATTCACAATCCAGCCCAAAGCCTGATTAATCGGTTTGGATGGATAAATGCCATGTTCCGAAGTGCTGACTAAAACCACTGCCATTGGCAAGCCAATCAGAAAGGCAACGATGGCGGATACACCGACCATGATTAAGGTATCGGTGGTTCCAGTTAATAACAGATCAATGAGTTGGTCGTGCATAGCCAATCACCTCAATATGTGCAATGTGTTGTTTTAGTTTTTGCTGGAGCAAATGTGTATCCAGATTCAGATTAGCAACAGCAACAATCAGACTTCCCACCAGATGGTTCTGGATGCTGTCGATATGACTCTGATAGAGATGAACAGGATGATCGAATTGCTCGAAAATCACCTTCAAATCTGGTGAATGTTGAACACTAGAGGCATATCGCAGTTTAATAATGCTATGCGTAGTATTAGCGGTTACTTCAGGACTGATTACAAATGGCAGTTCCAGCTGTTCCAGATTCAGCAGTTCCTGGGTGATCTGTTGCTGTGGGTTAGAGAATACAGACCAGACTTCACCGGCTTCAACAATTTCACCTTTTTCAATTACGACGACTTGATCGCAGATTTCACGAATGACCTGCATCTCATGGGTGATTAGTACAATAGTGATGCCAAGTTTCTGGTTGATTTCTTTCAGTAAAGACAGCACCACAGAAGTACTTTCCGGATCCAGTGCAGAAGTGGCTTCATCGCAGAGTAGAATTTCCGGATGATGCACCAGCGCACGGGCAATGCCGACACGCTGCTTTTGTCCGCCGGATAACTGAGAAGGGTAGTTCTGCGCTTTTTCGCTTAAGCCTACCAGTTGCAGTACTTCGTTTACACGCGCATCAATGTCTGATTTTTTATAATTCGCGACTTTTAAAGGTAATGCCACATTTTCCCATACGGTTTTGGCAGACATCAGGTTGAAGTGCTGGAAGATCATGCCAATGCGCTGACGTAACTGGATCAGTTCAGCATGGGTTAAGCCAGCCAAATCCTGCTGATGGATATGGATATGACCTTCACTGATCTGTTCCAGACCATTCAAAGTACGTAGCAGCGAAGATTTCCCCGCGCCACTTTTGCCGATAATTCCGAAGATTTTGCCTTCAGGAATATCCAGGTTGATGTTTTTCAAGGCATGTACCGATTGACCTTGTACTTGATAATATTTGTTCAGGTTACGGATTTTGATATGTGGGACAGAAAACGCCACCTGAGAACCAAAACTCACCATCGTATTCTCCTTATTTCCAGCCTTCAAACCACATGCCAGTACCAAAATCCTGATCCAAAATCGCTTTGACTTGTGCAGAGTTCTGGAAGGCTTTAACGAAAGTCGTCAGCTTCTGGTTTTTATCTTCGTAGTCTTTGCGTGTTACAAACAGGATCGCGTATTTTTTATCGATTGGATCCAGGAACAGGGCATCATGTGGATCAGCCACTTTGGCCAGTTTCAGGTAATGTGGATAGCCAAAGATCAGGTCAGCTTCATTCAGGGCATGTGCCGTTTGTGGTCCTTCAACTTCAATAAACTGCAGCTGTTTTGGATTGCTTTGAATATCCTTAACAGTTGATAATTCATTGTTGATGTCTTTAAGTTCAATCAGTTTGGCGCGGTGTAATAGGATTAAGGCGCGTGCCAGATTGACCGGATCATTTGGAATCACCACACGGGCGTTCTGCGGTAACTCATTGAGTGATTCATATTTCTTGGAATACAAACCGACATGACTACCAGTACCAGGTGCGAAACTATGTAGGTCAAAGTTGGTTTCACGAATGGCATTTCTTAAATAGACACTTTGCTGGAAAAAGTTGGCATCGATGTCGCCATTCTGCACCGCAACATTGGGTGCATGCCAATCTGAAAACTCCACCAGTTTTACGTTGATGCCTTGTGGCTTAAGCTCATCTGCCACACTTTGTAATAAGTCTGCATAAGGTGGGCTAATGCCAATGGTTAATACATCCTCCTGTTGCTGGCCTTTGGTCAAGCGGTAAGCCGCCAGCCCAAGAATGAGCGCCAGGATGACACCACCAATGATCCATTTCTTTGTATTTGAGCTTGAAGAATTTACTTGTGTCATCATTGCACCTTATTTCCAGCCTGGGAACCAGAGCTTCGCACCAAAGTCGGCATCTAGTGCTTCCTTCACGCGAGGTGAGTTCTGATAAATTTCAACAAATTTCTTTAACTTGTCATTTTTGTCCTGATAGTCCTCACGTACAGCAAACAGGATTGCATAACGGCTGTCGGTGTTAGAGTCAAACAACAATGCTTGTTCCGGATCAGCGGTTTTAGCCAGTCGCAGGTAGTGTGGGTAACCAAATGCCAGATCAACCTCATCAATGGCACGTGCGGTTTGCGGACCTTCAACTTCAACAAACTGCAGGTTCTTCGGATTCGCTGCAATATCTTTTAGGCTAGATAAGTGATTGTCAGGATCTTTTAAAGTCACCAGTTTTGCCTGTTGCAATAACAGCAGGGCACGACCCTGGTTCACTGGATCGTTTGGTACCACAACTTTTGCGCCGTCTTTTAACTCATCCAGGCTGTTAATTTTCTTGGAATACAGCCCCACATGAGTGGCTGCTCCTTTGGAAAATGCCTTGATTTTAAAGTCAGTTTCTTTCTTGGCATTATCTAGGAATGGTTGATGCTGGAAGAAGTTAGCATCAATATCGCCATGATTTAGGGTAATATTTGGCGTATTCCAGTCCGAGAACTCGACCAGTTTGACGTTCAGACCTTGCTGCTTGGCTTCTTCCGCTGCGACCTGTAAAGGTTTAGCGAAAGACGGGCTGATGCCAATCACCAGCTCATCCGAACCAGCTTTCTTTTGCTGGTTCCATGCCACCAGTCCAATAATAACGGCGGCAATAATCACCCCAATAATGGTGAATTTAGTTTTAGCGGTTTGTGCCATGTTGCATCTCAAAATAAATTTATGCTGATTGTTTTTGCTTTAGGTTTATATTTGCTGTTGAGGCGGAGTTTGGACATCGAAATTGCTGCACTGGATGAGCACGGGATAAGCGGTCTCCTTGTTGAAACAGCTTGTGTCGGAAACTGCCTGGTGCATATTCAGTCTTATAGCGACCGCGCTGCTGTAACTCAGGAATAACAAAACGGATAAAATCCTGATGCGATTCTGGGGCTACCGTACGAGTCAGGTTGAAACCATCAATGCCAGTTTCATCGATCAGCTGAATCAGTTTTTCGGCCACTGTTGCGCCACTGCCAACGATCAGTGGATAACGACCACCAAGCACATGCTGGGTTTTCAGGTCATTTGGCGTGATCTGCTGTTCCTTAAACTTGTTATTCACTGAAGCAATGCTATTGGTTTTCTGATAAGGAATTGGTTCATCATCGGCGAACTTAGACAGATCGATGCCGACAGAACTTGAGAAATGTGCAAGACCCGCTTCAGGGCTAGCATAAGAGCGGTATTCATCCAGCTTTTGCTGCGCCAGCTCATCAGTTTCTGCCGTTACTACTGTAATGCCGGTAAAAATCTTGATTGCTTCAGGATCACGGCCTTGTTCAGTCGCCTGACGACGGATTTGATCTACCTGTTTCTTGATCTTGTCTGGATGATCACCACCAATAAACATACCTTCAGCATGCTGAGTAGCGAAACCCATACCACGTGGTGAAGCACCAGCCTGGAACAAAACAGGTGTACGTTGAATAGAAGGTGAAACCTGGAACGCGCCCTGGCTGCGGTAGAACAGCCCCTGATGATTAATCTGATGCACTTTGGCTGGATCGGTAAAGATACGCTGCTGTTTGTCTTTCAGCACTGCATCATCTTCCCATGAGCCTTCCCAAAACTTGTAGCATAGCTGTAGAAATTCCTCGGCTTGTTCATAACGCTGGTCATGATCTTTCAGGCCATTTTCACCAATCAAACGCTGTGCACTGTCCAGATAACCGGTGACAATATTCCAGCCAATCCTGCCTTGGGTCAGATGGTCCAGACTGGCAAAACGGCGGGCAAACTGATACGGCAATTCATAGCTGAGATTTACTGTCACACCAAAACCAAGATGTTGAGTGACAGCTGCCATGGCAGACACCAAGGTACTTGGATCATGGCTTGGTAACTGGATCGATTCTTTTAACGTCAGGTCAATCCCATTCTGGTAGACATCATAGACCCCGGTAATGTCGGCAATGAACAGGCCATCAAACAAGCCTTTTTCCAGAGTTTTCGCCAGATCAGTCCAGTAGCTCAGCTCATTAAAACGATGTGATTCATCCCGCGGATGAGTCCATAAGCCATGATTGATATGACCCACGCAGTTCATATCAAAAGCGTTCAGCAGGATTTTTTTGGTTTTCGAGGTAGTTATAGTGTTTGTCATTACAATGTCCCCCGGCGTGGAGGCAGTACACCATTTAGCAAATAATTGGCAATGAAGTAATATTTCCAGCGTGAAGCATCATGCAGGGTATGCACGCGAGCATTACGCCAGAAACGGTCCAGTCCATCTTCGCGCTGGCTGCCACGGCTGCCGGCCAGTTCAATCAGTTTGGATGATGCTTTTAAGGCGGTTTCATTACTGTGCGCACGGGCTTTGGCAACATCCAGTGAGGCTTTGGCAACGCTGGCTTCAGTTGGGTCAGCTTTAGCGGCATCGACGGAACGGGCAGCCTGTTTCAGTAACACTTCGGAAGCGCGTACGTCTGCTACAACACGACCCAGTTCAAATTTGGTCAGTGGGTCATCAGTGGCCTTGTCTACGCCAGAATCAATCCATGGGCGCGCCTGACGTACACGGTTTAAGGTTTCTTCAAACGCAGCACGGGAAATACCGGTTTCAATAGAAGCATGTAGCAATTGTGCGAAAGGACCGGAAATGGTTGGTCGCGAATAGGCCGTATCAAAACGCACCACGTCTTCTTTAAGCACATGCACATTATTGAATTTCACTGTGCCGCTGCCAGTGGTACGCTGGCCGAAGCCGCTCCAGTCATCAATCAGGGTAAGTCCTTCACTGTTACGTGGAACAAAAGCCAAGAATTGCTGCTCGTTTTCATCCACCACCAGTGTTGGAATACGATGCGCGAACAAGCTGCCGGTGCAATAGAATTTTTCACCATTGATTACATAGCCTTGCTCAGTTTTGCGGATCGCAGTCTGGCGCTGTGCAGCGGTCTTGGTCTTGAACTCAGCCAAGGCATTGCCAAAACGCGCACCTTTTAACACTTCAGAGTAGAGTTTCTGTTTTTGTTGTTCGGTACCATTATTGCGCAGAATTTCCAGACCATAAAAATGGTTTTGTGGAATTTGCCCAATTGAACCATCTACACCACTCATCAGGGCAATGACTTGCGCTACGGTATAGTTAGACACCTCTGCACCACCATATTCTTTCGGTACAGTAATGGCCCAAAGTCCAGACTGGCTATAAGCCTCGATTTCCTCAAAAGGTAGAATACGTTCGGCATCACGTTGTACCGCACCCACTTTGAACTGCTCCGCCAGATTGCGGGCGATTTCCAGTGCTTCTTCATCTGATTGGATGATGTGGGCATGTGCCAGCTGTTCGGACTGGAAAGAAATAATATCTTGATATGAAGTCATGGTGAATATCCTTAAATCCAGGCGTGACGGGCAGGGAGTTTGTGATTCAGGTAATAATCCCCAAGTGCATGCAGTTTCCAGCGGATTGGGTCATGTAGGGTATGTACCCGGGCATTACGCCAGTGCTGATCGAGGTTGTGCTGACTTAAACTAGAACGGCTGCCACCCAGTTCCAGTAATTTTTCTGAGATATGCAGCGCGGCATCGTTGGCATAGATCTTGGCTTCAGCAACTAAAATGGATGCTTTAGCTGCCTGTTCATCGGTGACCGATTCTAGTTGATCCAGTTCATCCAGATATTCAGCTGCTTCATCCAGCAGCAAAATTGCGGCATCTAAAAGCACAGAGGATTTACCAACTTCCTGCAGGGTGTAATGTTCAAAGCTGGCTTTTTCTACTTGTGCATCCACGATCGGACGTGCCTTATGTACCGCAGTCAGCGTATCGGCAAAAGCCGCTTCAGCTATGCCCACATCAATCGCCACCTGCATCAGCTGGGAATAGGCACCACGGTAACTTGGCTGATTGCTCAGTAACCTTTCGTCAAAAATCAGTAATGGATCGACTTCGACATGTTGAAGTTTAACGGTGCCGCTAGAAGTGGTGCGTTGACCAAAGCCATTCCAGTTATCTATCACTTCTATGCCATTGGCATTGCGGTCCACGATGGTCAGTACCACATGACCTTCAGGGTGAATGGCTTTAATTGCCAGCCAGTGCGCGAAACTGCTGCCAGTTGAATAAAACTTTTCACCATCGACAAAGTAGCTGCCATTTTCGAGCGTAAGTGTGGTTGTCAGAGTTTTGGTATCTTTGGTATTACGTTCCGGGCCGCCATTAGCCAGACGTTTACCCTTTAAAATTTCGCTATAAATAAACTGTTTTTGTTGTTCTGAACCCATGATCTGGATCATATTGAGCAAAGCAATCTGGTTCTGAGGAATCTGTCCAACGCTGGAATCAGCTTTATTTACGATCCGGAATACCTGTGCCAGGGTTTTGTTCGACACAAAGGCACCGCCATACTGATTTGGAATGCGTATGCCACCCAGACCTTTCTGGCTGAACAGATCAATTTCAGCAAAAGGCAATAAACGTTGCTGATCCCGCTGATTACGACCTTCCAGGGCAAAATCTGCCACGTGGTAGGCAGCATGGATCGCATCCAGATCGTTTTCAATAATATGTACTTTTTCAGAAGTTAAACGAGACATAATGACATCCTAAATTGATGCCAAAACGTTACAGGCTAAGCTTTATCAGATTAAGTAATTGCTTTTGCAAAGCTTATGAAAAAACATATTTAGGATAAAAACTGCTAGATTTTTATAAATTTGGAATATAGTAAGTTATTAAAATATCGAAGATTTTTTTTGTTGTTTAGTATAAAGGACTTGTTCTAAGACACGATATATCAGCTTTAGAGATATTTAAGGCGGAAAAATGTATAAAAATAAACATCGTAGAGTTGAATAAGTAACATCTTAATTTTGAATTAAAAGCGCATTGTATTTCCAATGGAGGGTGTCTAAAGTATCCAACTGAAATAGATGGTTTTAAAGCGACCAAATTTAATAATCAACATGGAGATTTTATGCGCACCTTATACCAGTTTCCTTTATCACATTTTTGTGAAAAAGCACGTTGGATGCTTGATCATAAAGAACTGGATTATGTCGCACAAAACCTCATGCCGGGTGCGCATCGTGCCTTTGCCCGTCTCAAAACTGGACAGAATCGTCTGCCAATTTTGCGTGATCGGGAACAATGGATTGCAGATTCGACCCAGATCGCCTTATATCTGGATGAACATTATCCTGAGCATCGTTTATTACCAGTAGAAGGGCGCTTACGCCAAAAAGTGCTGGAGATTGATGAAATGACTCAGGAACTGGGACGTCATATCCGTCGCTGGATGCTGGCCCAGGCTTTATCCCATGATCATGAATCGATGGAGATCCTGATCGGTGAAAAGGGTTATCTGCGTCAGTTCGAAAAATTTTCCAAGCCTTTACTCAAGACTCTTCTTAGCAAAGGTTATGCACTTACTGAAGATACACTTGCTCAGTCTCGTGAATATATTAAAGAGACAGTTGAACAGTTGAACCAGATGCTGATCGAAAACAGTGGTGCTTATTTTGCTGGTTCGCGTTTTAGTCTGGCTGATATTGCAGTCTGTTCAATGTTAGCGCCTTTATTGGCAATTTCCGGTACGCCGTGGGAGCGTGACAGTTTTGAATCTATGTCAGATGAATATCGGGATTATCAGACCTATCTTTCTGAGTTGCCTTTAGGTCAGTATATTAAAAATATCTATCGTTATGAACGTAATGCCCGTGTCGATTGGCGTGGTGTATAAGTTTAAGAATGAAGTAAAAAAAACGCGCTTAAAGCGCGTTTTTTTTACTTGATATTTAGCCCCAAGGGTTTGTGAGGTCAATATCAGTTGATTTAATGCTAGTAAGTAATGAGCTAAAATCAAATTTCGGCAAGCTAGAGCCTGAAGAAATTTTTGTTAGCCCGTCTTTAATCGTAGGGATAATTTCGGTTAAGTTGATATTGCTATCGATTGAGCTACCACCTGAAATGAGATCGCCTAATTCTGGAATAATGCTAGAACTTAAGTCGCCTAAACCACCAACTAAGCCTTCAAATGGACTTGTATCTAACCCATTGCTTAGGTCGCCTAAACCACCAAGTAAGTCACTCAGATCAGAGCTACCATTTGTACTAACAAGACCACCTAGTAAATTGGTCAATTGTGAAAGGTCAAAGTTACCACTATTATTGCTAAAGCCAGAAATAATATCTGTAATCGCACCTAGGTCGAAGTCACCAAGACCACCAGAACCACCGATCAGGCCACCCACCAATTGTGCGATTTGAGCAATATCAATGTCGCCATTGCCTTCGATTAGACCACCAACAAGACCTGCGATAGCGCCGATGTCTACACCGCCAAGCCCGCCAGCATTACCACCGATTAGGCCACCCACCAATTGTGCGATTTGCGCAATATCAATGTCGCCATTGCCTTCGATTAGACCACCAACAAGTCCTGCAATCGCTCCGATATCTACTCCGCCAAGCCCACCAGCATTACCGCCGATTAGGCCACCCACCAGTTGAGCGATTTGCGCAATATCAATGTCGCCATTGCCTTCGATTAGACCACCAACAAGACCAGAAATTGCACCGATGTCTACACCACCAAGCCCGCCAGCATTACCGCCTATTAGGCCACCAACCAGTTGAGCGATCTGCGCAATATCAATGTCGCCACCTTGAATCAGACTGCCAACAAGACCAGAAATTGCACCGATGTCGATACCATTAAGACCACCAGAACCACCGATCAGGCCTCCAATGAGTTGTGTGATTTGAGTAAGATCAAGGTCACCGCCTTGAATCAGACTGCCAACAAGACCAGAAATTGCACCGATGTCGATACCATTAAGACCACCAGAACCACCGATCAGGCCTCCAATGAGTTGTGTGATTTGAGTAAGATCAAGGTCACCGCCTTGCAGGAGGTTACCAGCCAGGTCAGCAATTTTACCGAGATCTAAATTGCCTGAACTGCTACCCATTAACCCACTAACCAGTTTGATAACGGCATTTAAATCTAAATTTGATGTATTGTTACCCATTAAACTGCCCAGCAGATTACTGATCGAACCCAGATCAAAACTGCCGCCGTTGGCTTGAGTGAGTTTGCTAATTAAACTGTTGATATCAAGTTTGGTAGCATTTGAACCGGTAAATTGGGTCATTAAATCAGTCAGGGAGCTTGAACTTAAACTTTTACCTGAAAGTAAGCTATTTAAAAGGGAATCTAGAGAAGGGGTAGAGGGAGTAGAACCTGTAATAGAACCAATAATGCCAGAAAGGCTGCCGCCTAATAAACCGCTAAGTAAACTCTTGTTTTGCGTCTCTGTCGTGAGCACTGGACTGAGTTTACTTTTAATTGAACTAAAAATACTGAAAGCCATAACCGTTCCTTGCGTTTTCTGTCTTGTTTTGATTATTTTGTGCTGTAAATAAGCCGCCTAATTTTTATTCAATTCCTATACAAGTGTAAATCTAAACTTGAATAATCACATTTTAAAAATAGTATTATCTGCCTTATTAGAGCTTTAAAAAAAATAATTCCTAATAAATAATAATGGTTTATTAGATATTTACGTTTATCGAAAACATATTTATGCGATGAATGGCTATGGAGATGACTTAAATGTTCTGTAGATTCTTAGATGGTATTTTTTTTCAAATAACTGGTAATTTATGAAAATAATATCAATACTATGCGTAGAATAATTATGTATTTCAATAAAGTGGCAAGAGATTAAAGATGGAATTAGATCGTTTTGATAAGCACATTCTTGAAATTTTGACCCATGAAGATGTCAATTTGAATGAACTCTCTGAACGGGTGAATCTTTCAGTCAGCTCGGTTCACCGCCGTATTAAGCAGTTGATTGACCATAATATTATTAGCGGTCTAAAACGGGAAATTAACTATCAAAAGCTTGGTTTCAGTCTGCATGTACTCTTGCAGGTTTCCCTAAGCAAACATGACAGTGATACTTTTGCCAAATTTCTGGGTGAGCTGGAAAGTATTCCTGAAGTGATAAATGCTTTTCTAGTGACAGGGCAATCGGCAGATTTTATTGTCGAAGTGGTCGCGCGTGATATGGAAAATTACAGTGAAATTCTGCTCAACAAGATTGGTAAAATTGAACATGTAGTTGCACTGCATTCCAGCTTCGTGATCAAGGAATACAATGTCTTTAACTGCAGTGGTTTGTTGAATAAAGTTTAAAGTGGTTGATCCATGAATACTCGATCTACATTTTCTAGATTGTTGATCACGCTTGTGTGTAGCGCATGTGTCTGGCTCTTTGTTGATTGGCTTTATGTCAAAACTGGACAGGGGATACAACATGGCATGGGTGTTCACGTACTATATGTACTTCAGTATTTATGCTTCTTTATTGTGATCTACAAACAAATGACTCAGCCCCATCACATCAAAAGGCTGATTTATACTACGTTGCTCGCATTATTACTCTACATGCTATTTGCAATAATGATGATTTTCCCCATGTTGATTTTTCATGATTGGATTGGTGGACAGTTCTAATAAAAAACGCACTCAAAAGAGTGCGTTTTTTTGTGCTTGAGCATCAATTAAGCGTCTAATTGAGTCAATACATCTTCAGAGAATTCAACGTTGGTATACACGTTTTGAACATCATCAAGATCTTCAAGCATATCAATCATTTTCATGATTTTTTTCGCTTGATCGATGTCAGTGATTTCAGCTTTAGTAGAAGGGCTCATCACAACTTCAGCATTGTCAGATTTTAAACCTGCAGCAGCTAAAGCATCCTGAACTGTACCAAATGCTTCAGGTGTGGTGATGACCAGGATTTCATCTTCATCGACTTCAATGTCTTCAGCACCAGCTTCAAGTGCAACTTCCATGATTTGATCTTCTAAAGAGACATCTTCAAAAGTAATCTCACCACGTTTGGTGAACAGGAATGCAACTGAACCATTGGTACCTAAGTTACCATCAGTTTTAGAGAAGCAATGACGTACGTCAGGTACAGTACGGTTCAGGTTGTCTGTCATTGTTTCTACAATAACGGCAACGCCACCTACGCCATAGCCTTCGTAAGTTACTTCTTTAAGATCGTCGTTATCTTCGCCGCCTGCGCCACGTTGAATCGCACGGTTGATCACGTCACGTGTCATGTTTACAGACAATGCTTTTTCGACAACAGCACGTAAACGTGGGTTGCTACCCGCATCTGGGCCGCCGAGTTTTGCAGCAGTCGTTAATTCACGAATATATTTGGTAAAAAGTTTACCGCGGCTAGCATCTTGTTTTGCTTTACGATGCTTAATATTGGCCCACTTGGAATGACCCGCCATGCGAAATATGCTCCTTGTAGATTGGCTGTATGCCTATCGAATTGGGCAAATTCTACCATAAGGGCTTTTTTTAAAAAAAGAGCTTGGTTTTTAGATTTAACGATAATGACAAAAAAATAGACGGCCTGAGAAATTTATTTAGGGAATGAAGGTAATAATTTAGTTTAAAAATAAAAAATGTTTCTTGTTGAAAAGAGTATGCAAGGTGAGGAGGGAATGAGATGTTAGGTCATGCATAACATCTCATACACATACATTATTTTTTTTCAGGGATCACGATATCCAGGCCGACATTGTCCTTATAAAGCTGTTTAATTAAAGCCAGGTCATGTTTAAGGTCTGTTGGATAGATTTTTCCGAAAATGCCACCCTGTTTGGTTTTAGAGTTTGCATACATGAGTACAATCGGCACATTCGCTGCTTTGGCAATATGCCAGAAACCGGTGCGAATTGGTCGGCGTTCTTCACCATTTTTGGCACGGGTCGCTTCAGGTGCAATCACCAGATTGAATTTTTCATTGCTCTGAAAATGTTCAACCATCTGGGTCACAATATCTTTGTTAGATTTACGATCTACCGGAATACCGCCGATGCTTTCTAACAATGGCTTAAATGGACCTTTGAACAATTCTTTTTTAATCAAAGTATGAATTTTGATGTCGTAGATCTGAAATAAGGCCAGAGAAAGCACGGCATCCATCATTGAAGTATGTTCAAAACCAACAATCACTTGCTTGTCTTCAAGCACATTTGGTTCAACGTGATATTGCCAGCCTGCAAGTTTAAACGCAGATTCGCCAATGAATTTCTTAAACATAGGGGATGGAGTGTGTGAAAAAAAACATAATTTGTGCTTGTTCTGGTATTTCGTCAAGTGGAATTAATTTAAAAGCCTTAAATACATTCAGAAGCAAGCGAATAAAAAGATTACCAATGAATAATTAAGACTTAGAAGCAATAACTAAATTACTTTTAATTTGTGAAATGTTTTATAATAGACAAAAATACTCTTAAAAAAGCTAAAAAATGGCTGTTCAGTACAAAAAATAGTTATTAGACTTTTGTCGAAGCCTAAAGGTATGTCTCGGCTTCAAGACACTTCCAATCATGTTTGCTAGAGATGATAAAGAATGACTTACTTAACGGCTTTGGTACTCTCATTGTTCATTTTTGCACTTATTGTTGTATGGTCTTTGATCGAAATTTATGTGGATACGCGTAAAGAAGAGAATTTAGAGCGCGAAGCTTAAGTTTTTAACTCAGTTAATAGCTGAATTGATTTAGATATAAAAATTAATTCAGCTATGCAAAGTAGTTGAATATTTATATGTAAAAAGTATAAAAATATAGTCGAAAATTCATTGTTATATACATTGCTAGAGCACCTTTATTATGAAAAGAAATGGAAATATTCTTTCTGAATAATTATGGGGGGACTTCTAAAGTATTACTCTGTACACGACAAAAATAGATAACTCATTGAAATAATGTCACAATAATTGTTTTCTAACGACGAATACTATGACACATCTCAATGAGTTATATCTTATCTTAAACAAATCTCTAAAATGGAACAAGTCACATTTAAAGTGCTTTGCGCTCATCATGCTTGTGATTATTTTAAAGCAAACATGTAATCTTTCTTCTGCATCTAAAGCCTTGCCCATCAAGTGTTTACCACAATCATTTTATCGACGTATGCAGCGCTTCTTTGCAGGTCAGTATTTTGATTATCGTCAAATTTCTCAGTTGATTTTCAATATGTTTTCATTCGACCAAGTGCAACTGACTTTAGATAGAACCAATTGGAAATGGGGAAAACGAAATATTAATATCCTGATGCTCGCAATCGTTTATCGTGGAATAGCGATACCTATCCTTTGGACATTGCTTAATAAACGTGGAAATTCAGATACGAAAGAGCGTATTGCTTTGATTCAACGCTTTATAGCCATTTTTGGTAAAGACCGTATTGTGAATGTGTTCGCAGACAGAGAGTTTATCGGTGAGCAGTGGTTTACATGGTTAATTGAACAAGACATCAACTTCTGCATTCGTGTTAAAAAAACTTCATTGTCACCAATCATTTAGGAAAGAATCATAAAATTAGTGATTTATTTCGCCATCTTAAAGTTGGTCAAATTGAATGTCGTAAACGACGGATTTTGGTTGGTCGGGTGAAACTATATATAAGTGCACTACAGTTAGAAAATGGAGAGCTTTTACTCGTCGTTTCTCCTCAGTTTAATGCCAATGCTATTCAGGATTATGCATTACGCTGGGAAATTGAAACCTTATTCAGTTGTCTCAAAGGACGCGGGTTTAATCTTGAAAATACGCGCTTGACAGACCCTAGACGAGTGAAAAAATTGATTGCGGTGTTAGCTATAAGCTTCTGTTGGTGTTACTTAACGGGTGAATGGCAACATAATCAAAAAAAAGCGATAAAAATAAAGAAGCATGGACGACTCTCAATGAGTTTATTTCGCTATGGTTTAGACTATGTTCAAATGGCGATTCAGCGTTTAATTGGTTTTGGGAAAAAAGAAGAGTTTAAGGAAATTTTGGCAATTTTAAGAAAGCAGAATCCTGATAGGATAAGGGTTCTGTGAAATTTGTCGTGTACAGAGAAAGTATTAGAAATTTCCATAGTGCCTATGTTTCCGGATTTATAATTGCTGATGAAGTGTGCAAGCAGGCATAAAAAGGCTTGTCTTTTAAAAAAATCTTAGCTAGTATTCTTGTCGCCTAAACCTATTGATAAATAAGGTTTTCGGCATATAGGGCCTATAGCTCAGTTGGTTAGAGCAGCGGACTCATAATCCGTTGGTCGACAGTTCAAGTCTGTCTGGGCCCACCAGTTTTTTGTAATCATATGCTCAACTTTGCAATGATTTAATATATAAACCCATGAATTATAATGATTCATGGGTTTTTTATTTCTGCTTTTTGCACAACTATGTTTGGCTATGCACAGCTTTATTTAGCACTCTTGTATCCAATCTTGTATCCGATACTCTTTCTGCATTACTCGGATACAAGGTGTTTAGCTATGAAAAGAACTGCCCTAAATGGCATCAAACAGATAAAAGACACGCATTTATATAATCTTGAATCTGAGGATAAGGAGTATCGTATTTCATGTGATGCTGGGCTTTATTTTCGTGTATCACCAAAAGGAAAAAAGTCTTGGCAAGTACGCTTTAAGGATGAGATAGGGAAATGGAAATGGCATAGTATTGGGGCTTATCCTCAGTTATCGCTTGTACAAGCTAAACTTGAAGCTTCAACTATTTTTCTCAAGTTACAGCAAAAAGAAAAAGTTTTAACAAAAAAAGAAATTGAGCTGCAAAGAGTTGAGGAGCAACAACTTAATTTAAAAAGTTTGATGTATGACTGGCTTGATACAAAGAAAACAACTTGGGCTGTAATAACAATAAAGAAAGAAACTCAATCGATTGAAAAACGTATCTTATCTGTTTTTGGTGAATTGGATTTCACCAAAATTTCACCATCAACAATGGCTGACATTTTTTCAGGATATGCTTAGAAGTGAAAGTATTTACAATCGTGTAGAGAAACTAGTTTCACATTGTCGCAATGCCTATGATCTTGCAAAGTTTCATGGACAAATAGAGTCGAACCCTTTAGATGGAATTTTGAAGTATCTTGATAAAGGTAGTAAAGGGAATATGAAGCATGTCAGTCTTCAGGAATTGCCCAATTTAGTTCAATCTATTCGAGGCTATAGAAACTCGCATACAGCAATTGCTTTGGAGTTACTCGTTATTCTTTTCCCACGACCACAAGAATTACGCTATGCAAAATGGCAAGATTTTGATTTTGAGAAAAAAATATGGATAAAGCCTGCCGTAACTATGAAATGTGGTATCAGCCATGTTGTGCCATTACCTCGGCAAGCAATTCAATTGTTATTAGAGTTGAAAAATATTAGGTCAGTATCTGACTTCTTATTTCCAAGTCGAGATAGCCTTGAACAGCCAATGAGTGAAGCAACGTTAAATAATGCTTTAAAAAATCTTGGTTATCGAGGCCGTCAAAGTCCCCATGGATTTCGACATATTGCAAGCACGGCCTTAAATAATCAATTCAGTGATAAAGAGCAGGTTATTGAAGCTTGTTTAGCGCATAAAAAACATGGTGTAAAAGCTGTTTATGACAAAGCTACACATTTAGATGAACGAATTGATGTTATGCAGTGGTGGGCCGACTATCTTAGTAATGTTACTGGTAACATTAAAGCTGTAGCATAATTTTTTAATAAGACAAGGCTCGTCCCTAAGGGATCGAGCCTAATTTCATTTGTTAATGCTCTTTATTGAGCAGATGATTACGCCTGTACTGGCGGTTCAATTTTTTCATGCCGACTTAGGTGTATTAGTTCAGACTTGATCGGACATAGTTCTTGAAAAAGAGAAAGTTACCCGTTTTGATAAAGATGGGAGTCCTGTAGCGATTATGACTCGCTCATGGCAAACAATTTCAGCCATTGGTGTGGATAGTCGTATATACACCAATATTTATTTTACTCAAGATACACTGCGTTGGTTTGAAAATAATTTCTCAAATCGCTATTTAAAAGATTCTTTAATTCGGATATATAAATAAGTTTCTTACTCTAAGCATCTATCCCGTATGAATTTATTGCATTCAGATAAAATCTGCAAAACATCAAAGAGACACATAATGAAGACAATTACATCTATTCTTGGACTTTCTTTTATAACTGGTATCACTGGGTGTGTGACTGTCGATCATATAAAAACTTCAGATGTATCAAAATTTAAAGGCCCAAATGAAGTTATTACTTCCAAAAAAATTGAATGGGAAAGATGGCAATGGGAAAGAGTACGTAACGAGCGACGTATTACTTGATCATCAAATTCCTTATACTTATTTGAAGACATATTGTGAATCTCAAAATGGGAGTTTCTCACAGACATATCAATCAAAATTTTCAAGATTAACCAAGCCAATTCAAGGCTATACAAACATTGCAATCCCATATATTGGTGGTTTTACTTGTACAGCTTCCCAACCTTGGGGCGTAACAATTGAACCGATTTCAAACAGATACAATCGTAATGCACAACTTACGTTTATGACTTTAAAAACGGAAATAGCAAATCCACTAGATCTTCTATATACATCAAGTGATTATTATATGATTGATATGAAAAAGAAAAGAGATATTGATGCTCAAATACAACAACGTAATCAAGAGATTAGAAATCAACAACAAAATTATCAACGTATGATTTCTGCTAATGCACCTAAATCCAATGATATCGGTCGCACTATTTGTAAGGATACGTCAGTTTCTGAATATACAGGTCTAATCGTACTTGGTCAGCCACAATTTCGAACTGTAGATGGTGCAAAAGTTATTGCAAGTTTAGAAACTATTAGCAATAACAACATTAAAATTAATATCAAAGGTTGGTTAAGCAGTAACAATAGCATTGCTTCTGGAAATAATGTTATGTACAAACAAACGCCATTGGAATCTGGTCGCGTGATTTGGGACAGTAAAGAAAATTGGTACACCTGCATGTATTAGAATTTTTTTCTAAATTGTTGACTTGCTATTCGACAAGTCAACAATTTAGTTAGACATATCATCTTGAATTTCATATTTTTATGATTTATTTCGACTTTGTGCTGAAAAATCAGCAAATATTTTCTAAGATTGTAGTTACTTTTGACTAATGATTTAAATTTTATATATGCTTAATTTTTTTTGGGATATTGCCCCATCATAAGTGATCATTCTGTTATTTAAAATTCCCGTAAAGAAATAATAAATATATCAATTTCATTGATATATATTTGGTACGACAAATTCTGTCTTTCTGTCTCCAATTTTGCTGAAAAAACTTTAATTTTCGGTACACTAGTCATGTTTTATTCATTTCATCGGACATGCATAACAATGACCCAGGTACAACTGCAACAATTACAAAAACAACTTTGGAATATTGCCAATACTTTGCGCGGCACCATGGGCGCCGATGAATTCCGTGATTACATTCTGGGTTTTATTTTCTTTAAATATTTATCGGAAAAGTCGGTGAACTTTGCCAATGAATTGCTCGATGGCGAAGACCTCAGCTTTTTAGAATTAGATGAAAATAATCCTGAGCATGTGCCATACATCGAAGAAATTAAAAAGAATGCCATTGCCGAAGTCGGTTATGCACTCACACCAAAACAACTATTCCATACCCTAGCCGAGCGTGGCCGTTAGGGTGAATTCATTCTGGATGATTTAACTGCAACTTTAAAATCGATTGAACAAAGTACCCTAGGTTCAGAATCAGCAGATGACTTTGCAAATCTTTTTGAAGACTTGGATCTCAACTCAACCAAACTGGGCAACAATGCCAATGACCGCAATGCCTTGGTCGCAAAAGTCCTGACTCATTTAGATGCGATTGATTTTGACATCAGCAATACTGAAGCAGATGTTTTGGGTGATGCTTACGAATACCTGATTGGTGAATTTGCTTCAGGTGCAGGCAAAAAGGCAGGTGAATTCTATACACCTCAAACAGTATCAACCTTGCTTGCAAAGATCGTAACTCAAGGCAAAGATCGCCTACGTTCAGTCTATGATCCGACTTGTGGTTCAGGTTCATTGCTGTTACGAGTAAAACGTGAAGTCCAAGATGTCGATATGATTTACGGTCAAGAGATGAACCGTACTACTTACAACTTGGCGCGAATGAACATGATTCTGCATGATGTGCATTTCGCCAAGTTCGACATCAAGCAGGAAAATACCTTAACCCGTCCGCAGCATTTAGATAAAAAATTTGATGCAGTGGTGGCGAATCCGCCATTTTCTGCAAAATGGTCTGCTGATCCGTTATTTTTACAAGATGAACGCTTTGCCGCTTATGGCAAACTGGCGCCAAGCTCCAAAGCTGATATGGCTTTTGTACAGCACATGCTGTATCAACTGGATGATAACGGCACCATGGCTGTCGTATTGCCACATGGCGTATTGTTCCGTGGTTCCAGTGAGGGCGTGATTCGTCAGTACCTGATTGAACAGATGAATGTGATTGATGCCGTGATTGGCTTGCCTGCCAATATTTTCTATGGCACTTCAATTCCAACCTGTATTTTAGTCTTGAAGAAAAACCGTGAGCACCAAGACAACATTCTGTTCATCGATGCCAGCAATGATTTTGAAAAGCAGAAGAACCAAAACAAGTTATTGCCTGAGCATTTAGATAAGATTGTTGCGGCATTTGAAAACCGCCAAAACATCGAAAAATATGCGCATGTAGCGACTTTGCAGGAAGTTAAGGACAATGACTTTAATCTGAACATTCCACGTTATGTTGATACCTTTGAAGCCGAATGTGACATTGATCTGAATGCAATTGCCAAACAACTGCAAGAACTAGAACAACAGAGCCAAAAGACCAATGCAGTGATTACTGATTTCTGTGAGGAGCTAGGAATTGCTTCACCATTTGTGGAGGTGAAGTAATGACAGCACCAAAATTAAGATTTAAAGAGTTTCATGCTGATTGGAAACTTGATCTTTTAGGCAATCTAGTTCAGATCAAAAGTGGTTACTCACCAAGTAAATATGAACTGGAAAAAAGTGGGGAAATGCCATTTTTAAAAGTTGAAGAACTAAACAATTGTGATAAATATCAAGAATATTCAAGATTTTATACTGAAAGAAATTCCGATGCAGTTCCTAGTCAAAGTGTCATTTTCCCAAAAAGAGGAGCAGCAATTCTAAATAATAAAGTTCGTATACTGCGAGTAGATGCTTTATTAGATAGCAACCTTATGGCACTGATCCCACAACATAGTTTAGATGCCGAGTATTTATATTATTTAATCAATAAAATCGAACTTTATAAAATTGCTGACACTTCAACCATTCCCCAAATCAATAATAAGCATATTGAACCATATAGTATTTATTTACCAAGCAAGGAAGAACAAACCAAAATCGCCTCTTTTCTTTCTGCTGTGGATGAAAAGATTAGCCAACTGACTCAAAAACATCAGCTACTCAGCCAATACAAGCAAGGTATGATGCAGAAACTGTTTAGCCAGCAAATTCGTTTCAAAGCGAATGATGGGAGTGAGTTTGGTGAGTGGGAGGATAAAGTTTTAGGTGATGTAATTAAATTTCATAATGGCAAGGGGCATGAAAATAATGTTGATCCTAATGGTAAATTTATATTAATTAATTCAAAATTTGTTTCAACAGATATGAGGGTATTTAAAAAAGTAACTGCATGTAATCAAAAGGTTTTTGATGATTGCTTAGTTATGGTTATGAGTGATGTACCAAATGGTAAGGCCATAGCTAAAGTCTTATATATAGAAGATGGTAGTAAATATGCACTTAACCAGCGTATTGGTATGTTTGTTTTTAATAAAATAAATCATCCTAAATTTTTTCAATATCAGCTTAATCGTCACAAGTACTATTTAGCCTTCGATAGTGGGGTTGGGCAAACAAACTTAAAAAAAGAAGAAGTTCTATCATGCCCGATTTTTGTTCCTTGCCTAGCTGAACAAACCAAAATCGCCAATTTCTTATCTGCCATGGACCAAAAAATTGAAGTGGTGGCACAGCAAATTGAACAAGCTAAAACTTGGAAAAAAGGCTTGTTACAGCAGATGTTTGTGTAGGTTTTTTATATTTTATAGGGGGTAGAAATGAAAAAATTATTACTCAGTCTGGCTTTAAGCAGCAGCACTTTGTTTACTGCACCAATGGTTACGGCTAATCCACAATTTTCAGCGCTGCAAATGGCACAAGTACAACTGGATAACCTGAGCTTTAAGAACATCATGCGCCAGTTTTATAGCGGTCAGATGAGCCGTGGCTATGTCGATGACGAAGAGTTGAGCAAAATGCCGCATATCACCTTGGGACAGGCGGATGAAGATGAAAATACAACTGTCGCGCTCATGCACCCAGTGATTGAATATAAAAATAATGCCAAGGAATCCCGTTATCTGATCATGATTGAAAAGATACAGGTCGGTAGTGAAGGTAATGTAGTGTCTTGCCATGCCTGTGCAGGAACAGCAGACTTGTTTAGCTTTAAAAAACTGAACAATGGTCAGTATCAACTGGTCAGCCGAAGTGCCAAAGATGCCGAATTTTCTGGTAGCTGGGGACGTGTGGGGCTAGATCTGGAAGAAATTGCTAAAAACTTAAAGCCTTTGGGCAAGAATCTGGTCGGCAGTATCTTCCAAAACGGGTACACCAGCACAGGAACGACAGAACTGTGGTGGGAAGCGTTGCACCTCCCTGAAAATGACTTTATCAACAGTTATGGTGTAGCGGATGCTGGAGCTGATAACGGGGGCAGTTATGAAGAAGATTCGCCCCTATATTATAGCTATCACAGTCGTTTGGACGTGATCAATAATGGCGCTGCATATTTTCCCCTAAAAGTGACTTATCAGGGAGAAAAACCAACTGAGGATTATGAGCAGATCCGTAAAGTCAATTACTCAAAATTGTTCCACTTTGATGTGACTAAGAAAGAATATAAGTAATTCAGATAGCTTTAAATTGAGAAAAAGAGAGGGGATAATGACAGTACAAAGCGAATTTCAACTTGAAAACGAATTGATCGGCCAGCTCAAGCAATTGGGCTATGCCACTGTGAGCATCAAGGATGAAAGCCAACTACTGTCTAACCTCAAAACCCAGATTGAACGTGCCAATGGACTTGCGCCACTGTCTGAGACTGAGTGGAAACAGGTCATCAGCTTTCTGAATACAGGCACGGTATTTGAACGGGCTAAAAACTTACGTGACCAGTTTCCTGTCAAATTTGATGATGGTTCAAGCAAGCACATCTGTTTCCTGTCTGACGATCCAAGCAAGAACATCTATCAGGTGACGAATCAGATCACCATTGACCACCGAGACTACAATGGACGTACCAGCCGTTTTGATGTAACCCTGTTGGTTAATGGATTACCATTGGTACAGATCGAACTGAAAAAACGTGGGATGGAAATTGCTGAAGCTTTTAGCCAGACCCAGCGTTATATCCGTGAAGCATACTGGGCTGGACAAGGACTGTTTGGTTTTATTCAGCTTTTTGTTATCAGTAATGGTGCCAATACCCGTTACTATTCCAATGGTACAACGGGCATTGAGTTTGCCTTTCCTTGGGCAGATGTACACAACAAACACATCAATGAAATTGTCGACTTTGCCGAAACTTTTCTGAATCAGCAGCATCTGACCCAAATGCTGACCCAGTACATGGTGCTGCTAGAAACCACCAAAAGCCTGATGGTGCTGCGTCCCTATCAGATCTATGCAGTACAGAAGATTGTCCAGCATGTACAAAGCTCGGATCAGAATGGTTATATCTGGCACACCACAGGTTCAGGCAAAACTTTGACTTCATTCAAAGCTAGTCAGATTATCATGAAAATACCTGATGTTGAGAAAGTGCTGTTTGTAGTAGACCGCAATGACTTGGATACGCAGACGTCAAGGGAATTCAACGCATTCAAAGCCGAGAGTGTCGACAGTACCGATAGTACGCACACCTTGGTTAAACAACTTGATCAACGCCATGACAAATTGATTGTCACCACCATTCAGAAGCTCAACCGAGCCATCAGTAATGATCGCTATGCAGAATACATCGACTACCTGAAAGACAAAAAAGTGGTATTCATTTTTGATGAATGTCACCGTAGTCAGTTTGGCGATACACACCAAAACATCAAGAAGTTCTTCAGTAATGCACAGATGTTTGGCTTTACGGGCACGCCCATTTTTGAAAAGAACAGCCAAAGTAAAGCAGGTTTAAAACTCACCACGGATTATCTGTTTAATGAATGTTTGCATAAATACGTGATTGTTGATGCCATCCGTGACCGAAACGTATTGCAGTTCCAAATCGATTACCGAGGCAAGTACACAGCCAAGGGAATGCAACAAAACTTTGACTATAATGACGAAGTCGAAGGCATTGATACCCAAGAGCTATACGACAATCCTCAACGATTAGAGATGATTGCACGCTACATTGTGGATACTCACGACACCAAAACTAAGAAACGTGAATTCACAGCCATGTTCTGTGTCAGCTCAGTCGATGTGTTGACACAATACTATGAACAGTTCGAAAAGGTACAAGCAGCCAAGCAGATTGAAGATGAAGCTCAAGGACGTATTTTCAAGCCTTTGACCATTGCAACCATCTTCTCCTATTCTGCCAACCAGTCCGTATCCAATGAGGATCTGAACGGCCTGATTGACGAGGAAGCAGCAGAAGTTCCAAGTCAGGTTAACCAGTCCAACAGAGACAAGCTAGATCGCTACATTGCCAAATATAATCATCAATTCAACACCAACTACAACTCAGGCGACCAGTTCTACGCCTACTACAGAGATATTGCAGATCGAGTCAAGAAAAGACAGATCGACATTCTACTGGTGGTAAATATGTTCCTGACTGGTTTCGACTCAAAGCCATTGAATACACTGTATGTCGACAAGAACCTGAAATACCATGGACTGATACAGGCTTTTTCCCGCACTAATCGTGTCTACAATAACAATAAGCCATTCGGCAACATCATCTGTTTCCGCAATCTGAAACGTGCCACAGATGAAGCTCTTGCGCTCTTCTCCAACAAAGAAGCCAAGAAGGTCGTACTGGTTCCAAGCTTTGATGAGATCAAGAAGGATTACGAAGAAGCAATTAGAAAGCTCTTCTCCCTCACGCCTGATTACAAATCAGTGGATGATCTAGTCACAGAAGAACAGCAATTGGAGTTCATCAAGGCTTTCCGTGAGGTGATGCGTTACAACGCTCAACTACAGACGTTCGTTGAGTACGATCAGGATCAAACTGGGCTGAACAAACAGCATTTTGCTAACTTCGCCTCCAAGTATGCTGACTTGTGTCGTGCCGTTAGAAAGACCACCAAGAAAGAAAAAGTATCGGTACTGGATGATGTCGATTTTCAACTGGATTTACTGCACAGTGACCGCATCAATGTTGGCTATATCATCAACCTCCTACAACTTGTTGTTGATACGGACTCAGATGAAAAGCGTCAGAAGTACCAAGCGCAAATTTACGATTTAATCAGTAGCGATATTAGCTTGCACGATAAGCAAGACCTCATTCAAAAATTCATTGAAGAAAACATGCCTAAGATGATCAATGGCCAAAGCGTCAAGGATGCTTTTGCTGAATTCTGGGATGCTGAAAAAGAACAGGCTTATCAGCATTTATGTGAACAAGAAAATCTTAAGCCTGAAGAAATGAAAAAAGTGCTCGAAAATTATGAATTCACTCAGCGTTTGCCACGTAAGGAAGAATTGAAAGATTTGCCAAATTTCAAGGTTAAACTTTTTGAACGTGACACTGTATTTTCAAATCTTCTGGTGAAAACTCGCCAGTTGATTGAAAAATTTTATACTGGTTTATAAATCAGTAACGCAAGATTTTAAGTTGAGATAATTAAATGGAGCGAGTTAGACAACAAGATAGAGAGGAAGTAGCTATATTTCTAAAAAAATATAACAAAATTAATAGTAAATTTATGAAAACTAAATTTATAAGTAATAATGGCTTTGTTGCACAAAGGTTTGAAAGGCAGAGCTACCCTAATTGAGCTAAATTCAAGTGGCAACTTGGGTATGAGGACGACCTAATTGTGTGAATTTATTCAAGACTGCTACGCGTGCATGAATCTCATTCACCTGACTAGAAAAACTCCTTGCTGTTAATTTATCGCCTGAGAAGCACTGCTTCGTAAGATTTGATGCAATGCATCTTAGTTTCCACCAAACTTCGACGGTGATAACCCGACCATTTTTTCCATAGAGTCCTGCCTAAATGTTTAACCGTTTGAAGTAACTCATTTCGTTCTATTGAACTGATTTTAGAATCTTTCCAGGGCTTGGCATTCTTTCTTGGTGGAATTACTGCATGTGCTTGACGATCTGAAATCACTTGTCTGCAGCATTTCGTGTCGTACGCCCCATCGGTATAGACAGAATCTATTCGCTCATCTGGTGGGATTTGATCCAGTAAATCACCGAGTACTTGTGAATTACTGACATTATTCGTCGTCAGCTGAACAGCACGTATTTGCAGTGTTTCAGCATCTATACCAATATGCAGTTTACGCCATTGCCGATGGTATTCAGGCTGATGTTTCTTACGCTTCCATTCGCCTTCACCTAAAAATTTCAAACCCGTAGAATCTACGAGTAGGTGTAACCCATCACGACTTTTCTGATAGCTAATCGCAATATCAATCGTCTTTTGTCTGCGACAGAGGGGCGTGTAATCTGGTGCGGTCCAATCCAGGCCGCACAGCTTAATCAAACTTTGAGTAAAGCCTGTGACCATACGTAAAGAAAGACGGAATAGAGATTTGATCATTAAACAGCATTGAATCGCTGTATCGGAATAAGTTTGATTTCGTCCGTGCTTGCCTTGAGGTTGTGCATACCATTGGGCCTTAGGATCAAACCAGATTGAAATATTTCCTCGGTTAATTAAGGCTCGGTTATACGAGGACCAATTGGTTGTACGGTAGATTTTAGGTGCAGGCTTCTTCATCTGGAAATTATATTGCCGAAGAAGCCTTCAAGAATAGCTTTGTGCAACAAAGCCTTAGTAAATCAAAAAACTGCTGGTCAGCTATTCAAAAAAGTCAGCTCATTTCTTCTAAACCTCATTTAAAAGTGGACTTCAGTTGCCTTTTTTATAGATCTCACTTTCGAAGATGGTGTAATTGCGATATGTATCACATTGGCTAATTAAAAGTATGAATCAATTGAAATTTAACTTTATCGGAAAGTTGAAAAAACGCATGAAATTGATTTTACATTTTGAAAAATTATGTTTATAAGTAAAAGGTGGTTTTTTAATCAAAACAACAATAGACACTCAGGAAGAGTGGACTACAGAAGCGTATTTATATAATGATGAAACGGGAGTTTTAACAATGCTTCAGCTTTTGAAAAAAATATTTTGCTTGCATATTTATGAATATCAACACATGGAAGAGATTGGCACACAGCGAGAATGTCGTAAATGTGGCATCAGTAAAGATTGAAACCTAACCCTCATAAAAGTGAGCATCTGCTCACTTTTTTATGCCTGAAATTAAGAATATTCCGCTAAAATATGACCTTATTAAAGCGTCAATGAGTGCATAATGAGCAAAGACTTTCAGGTTGAAACCTATATTGTTGATGAAAATCTGGCAGATACCTTGCATTGGCTTAGCCTGCATCAGGAAAGTTTCGAGTCACTGCATTATGATGCCATTACTCAGACACTTACGGTAGAACATGCTAATGGCAGTGATGTCATTCGGGTAGGGGATTATCTCAATGCGAAATATGGCATCCTGATTACGGCACATAATTTTGCTGCAACAGGAAGCCAGCAATAAGAGACCTATTAAGAGCTTTAATTAATTTAAGTTGAAGCCACTAGAGATTTGATTTAAGAAGCGATTGAGATCGTTATTTTCTTATCTCAAAAATAATTTTTATATAATTCTCCAATAATAAAGCCCACTATTTGTGGGCTTTATTATTTTAGTTCATTGATCATTTACTGTGGTTACCATGAGTGTCTTGGCCATGTAGATCTTTGCGGTGCTGTTTGTTAAACACGCGTTGATCCTGTTCATGCTGATTATTTTTTGGGGAATTAATCGGCCCATGTTGCGGCTGTTGCTGTTGCTGCATTTGCTCTTTCTGATGCTCCTGCTGCAACTGTTCCAATAGCTCTTGATTTGGATTTTTTGATGACATTAACGTCCCTCCATTTCATTTCTGAGACTATTTAAATTTATGCCACAATCTGAAAATAAGGTGTGTAAGGCTTTTAAGAGAATCTGTGACACCAGGTAAAGAGAGAAAATTATCTGGATTTGGAAAGTTGTTCCTGAATCGCCCAATCAATATGCACCTGTACAATTTCATCATGCTGAGCGCGAGAGTCTTGCAAGGCTTGAACAATCGCCAGATTAAACGGGGCATTACCTAAACCAATCGCAATATTACGCATAAAGCTTTGATAACCGGTACGCCGTAGTGGACTGCCTTCGGTCGAGGCTAAAAATGTGGTTTCATCCCATTGCCATAAATCCAGCAGGCTAGCCTGATCGAGTCCATGTCGTGGATGAAAGTCTGCAATGGTGGTGGTCTTGGCAAAGCTGTTCCATGGACAAATCAACTGACAGTCATCACAACCAAAGACCCGGTTACCAATACCGCGACGAAGTTCCTCTGGAATTATGCCTTTATACTCGATGGTCAGATAGGCAATACAGCGTCGTGCATCTAGCATATACGGCTCAACAATCGCCTGTGTCGGGCAGATATCAATACAGGCAGTGCAGGAACCACAGTGTTTGGTCGTCGATTCGTCAAATGGCAGTTCCAGTGAAGTAAACAGTTCACCGAGTACAAAGAAGGAACCAGATTTTTTATGGATTAGTAGAGTGTGTTTACCAGTCCAGCCCATACCGGCATTTTCAGCCAAAGATTTTTCAAATACCGGTGCTGAATCAGCAAAAGGACGTGATTCAAATTCTCCGACTTTTTCTTTGATTTTAGCCGACAACATTTTAAGACGGCCACGCATGGTTTTGTGATAATCACGACCACGGGCATAACGGGCAATAATCGCAGAATTAGGTGCATCAGGCACTAATCTTGGTTCCGGTGTCTCGACCAGATAATCCATACGCACACAGATCACAGAGCGAGTATCTGGAATTAATAGCGTTGGATCAGCGCGTTTTTCCAGATTTTCTTCCAGAAATTTCATATCGCCATGATAACCACGATCCAGATATTCTTGCAGACGGGGCAATTCTGCTTGAGCATCCGGCCGGGCAATGACACAATCAGAAAAACCCAATTCCAGCGCTTGTGCTTTGATCCATGCTTTGAGGGCTTCAGGATCTTCTTGAAAAACCTGAATTTGCGCGGGAGAATTGGGTGTAATCATAAACCGGGAACAGGGAAGAAAAAATGCAGCAACAAGTTTACCATAGCCCCGTTTATCATAGCCAAAGTATTCAAGCCTGGGAGCAGCGCTGGTTTGCCCGGCACAATAGTTCCTATGGTCTGATGCAGCAAGTTGCTTGGGGAGTTACACAGCACCTGATTCCTGTATTTGCTCAAAAGAATGTGCAAAAGGTCGCGGTCTGTTGTGGTCAGGGCAATAATGCTGGAGATGGGTATCTGGTTGGAAAATATCTGAAACAGGCGGGTTTTCAGGTCGAGGTTTATGCGGCGGAAAAGGGTGGTTCACTGGATCTGGCTTTGGCCAGTCAGGAAGCAATTGATGCAGGCATAAAAGTCTATCCGCATTTTGATTTTCAGACTGAATATGATGCCTATATTGATGCGTTATTTGGGATAGGCCTCAACCGTGATCTAAATAACGCATGGCAACAGATTATTCAAAGTATCAATGCGCAACAAGGACTGAAAATTGCGGTAGATATTCCAAGCGGTCTGCATGCCAATACCGGACAACCTTTGCCAGTCGCTATTCAGGCTGACTATACCTATACGGCACTCGGATTTAAGGCCGGCCTCTTTACCGGCCAGGGTCAAACCTACGCTGGGCAGGTGAAATGTATATCTGCCATTCCAGCCGATGTTGAATTGAACCCGGTTGCGCAATTATCTGATACCCGAATCCATTTACCAAAGCGTCAGGCCTTTGGGCATAAGGGCAGTTATGGGCATGTACTGGTGATTGGCGGTCATGCTGATATGGGCGGTGCAGTAATCATGTCGGCCGAAGCTGCATTTGCAGCAGGAGCGGGTAAAGTGACTGTCATTTGTGATGCCAAACATCATATGGCGATTTTGTCCCGAGCACCGAATATCATGCTCAAAGATATAAATGCACTGGATGAAAAGCAACGTGATCAGCTGTTGCAGCAGGTAGATGCAGTTTGTTTTGGCATGGGCCTGGGACGTGATCTCTGGGCTGAACAGCAGTATCAATTCTGGTTTTCTGCACTTCAGCAATCAGAACTGGAAATTGTCCTGGATGCAGATGCCCTCTGGTTTTTATCAAAGCAAGCTGAAAAATTGAATGCACGAACGTATTGCACCCCACATCCGGGCGAAGCTGCAACTTTATTGAAATCTAAAACTCAAGAAATCGAAGCTGACCGAATAGCAGCCATTCATGCCTTACAGCAGAAGTTTCAAGGACAGTGGGTCTTAAAAGGCTCGGGCAGTTTAATTCTGGAAGATCAGCTGTATATCTGTACTGCTGGCAATCCGGGTATGGGGACTGGGGGAATGGGGGATGTGCTGGCGGGTATGATTGCCAGTCTGAAAGCCCAGTTCCATGCTGATATTCATCTGCATGAAATCGTGACTTTACATGCATTGGCTGGAGATGTATTGGCAAAACATGGTCAGCGTGGTTTACAGGCACAGGACATGAAACAGGCCATTTATAAAGTGGTCAATCTTTAGGGAAGTCATGATGCAGGCAGTGAAACTGATTATTTCTGGAAAAGTGCAGAAAGTAGGCTATCGAAACTGGTTTGCAGTTCAGGCCGTAGAGCTGGGATTGAAAGGCTATGTACAGAATCTGCCAACTGCACAGGTAGAAGCTATAATCGTTGGATATGCAAGGAAAATTCAGGAGATCATTTCGCGTAGCCAGAAAGGACCAATTCATGCGGATGTCACTGACATTCAGCAACTTGAATTAAATCCTGCTGAATATCAGTTTGAAGATTTTCAGATCAAACGTTCATTTAATGATTAACGACGTCTGCTGACACGGCTACGTCCACGTGCCATTCCCCCAAGCGCATTCAACACAGCCATCTTGCTCATGCTGCCAGAAGCATGGGCATGGCAAATCGCCGCAGCCAAGGCATCCGCTGCATCCTGTTGCGGTTTAATATTCAGGTTCAGAATTTTCATGACCATCATCTGTACCTGTTCTTTTTCTGCTGCGCCGTAGCCAACGACAGACTGCTTGATCTGACGTGCCGTATATTCAGCGACTTGCAGATCCAGATTGACCAATGCTGCAATGGCGGCACCACGGGCCTGACCAAGTTTCAGGGCCGAGTCCGGGTTTTGTGCCATAAATACCTGTTCTACGGCCGCTTCTGTCGGACCATAGAATTTAACAATACGTTCAACCCCGGCAAAAATTCGCTTTAATCGCTCAGGCATTTCCGCAGTTTCCGTCCTGATGGTACCTGCATCCACAAAAGACAGTTTAGAACCTTCTTTTTGAATAATGCCATACCCCGTAAGACGTGAACCTGGGTCAATCCCAATAATTAATGACATGCCTGCACTTTAAAAATAATATAATGCCCATATTGTTACATAAGCGTATCAAAAAAGCTTGATCCTGATGAAGCAGTTGATTACATCCTTAATTATTGAATAGAGATTAGATTAATTTTCATGAAATTATTTCTTATTATCCTTGCTGGCGTAATCCTGGAAGTATTTGTGTGGATTGGCGTGGGCGACCTCGTCGGGAGCATGTGGTACGTATTTTTCTGGTTTGTGGCCGCATTCTTTATCGGTATGAACCTGATTCGCAAATATTCCATTGGACTCATGCCGCAGATGCAACAAATGCAGATGGGCCAGATGAGTGCTGATCCGGCCATGACCAATAACCTGCCAAAAATTCTGGCTGGTTTCTTCCTGCTGATTCCAGGTCTGATTACTGACGTGTTGGCGGTGTTGATGCTGATCCCAGCTGTACAACAGGCATTTAAAGCGGCGATGATGAAAGTCATGATGAAACGTCAGCAAGCCATGATGGAAAAAATGATGGGTGGCATGATGGGCGATATGGGCGGCGCTCAAGGTCAGAACCCATTCGCAGAAATGATGCGTCAGATGCAGGAAATGCAAAACCAGCACGGTGGCCGTGGTGATTCAACCATTATTGATGGCGAAGCACGTGAAGTGACGCCAGAAGCGAAAAAGATTGAAATGAAAGATGTAAATCCAAAATAATACGGATCTACATAGATGAAGCCGGATCTTATGATTCGGCTTTTTTATGCGAGTAAATTAAGATAAAAGTACTGCGAAAATTTAAACAAAAGTTATAATGCAGCAGTTTCAGTCATCACTGATAGAAGAAATATGTCTTTGCTTTTAACCATCTGTGGTTTGCATTTTATTGCCCAATTGAGTCCAGGACCGGACGTCCTCCTGATTGCACGAAGTGCAGCTTCTACCACGCGTGCCAATACCCTGAAAATTATTGCCGGTATCTCGGCTGGTATCGTCGTTTGGGTGGTGCTGACCTTGGCTGGCTTTACTATGCTGATAGACCAGTTTCCCTGGATTCAGCAAGTACTCATGATTGTGGGTGGAGCGTTTCTGGCGAAAATGGGCTGGGCGATGTTAAAAGGTGGACTACAGGCATTTAAACAGCGTCATGAAGCCAGCGATGATCAGGTAGTCATGAATGAGCCGAAAAATTATTTTACTTTGGGTTTATTGACCAATCTGTCTAATCCCAAAACATTAATTTACTTTAGCAGTGTATTTTCGCTGGCACTCAGCTCATCAGCTTCAGATTATCTCAAATCACAACTGGCCGTAATTATTCCGCTGCAAACATTTTTAACTTTTGCATTACTGATGCTGCTCATCTCGCAACCAAAAATTAAAGTGCTGTATCAACGCGCAGGGAATTATATTGATTTGATTTCAGGCCTACTGTTCCTGATCTTTGCGATCTGGCTTTGGTATGATGCCTTGGTTTTAATGAATTAAAAACTTCAATCCTGAGAAGATAGATTTTGATCAGCCGAAAGAGGGGAAACAGTGGTTTCCTCTTTTTTTTCATCTGTTTTTTGTGAAGCGCTATAACGATTTGGCTTTAAGGTAGCTTCTGTATTTTCCGAACCTTGATAACTGCGGCTGCGGTTCGCACGTTCTCTTAAACCACCTTTGCGGATTAACTGCACCATACTCAAAACCTCTATAAGACTCGTATTATTGTAAATCAACTGGGCAGAGTGTTGCAGAATTTCTAAGATATATGTCTGGTCTTGCAAGAATCAGTGTTTATAAAATGATTCGGCCTGATACTGAATACCAGGCCCCTGAGGAGAAAAAACTGTGAAAATCATCATTGTTTAAGTTAAGAAGATTGTTGTTTTACTTCGAGTTGTAATGCATTAAAAATAGGGTCTTTGGTGGGTACATCTTGTTGATCTTGTGAAGAGACATGAACCACTTTAAACACCACTGCTGCAGCCAAGCAGGCCAGTAGGCAAAACATCCAGAAACCATAAGGACTTCTGATGCTATGTGAGCCACAATTTGGGCATGAAGTATCGGTAGATGAAACAGCTTTATTGCAGCATGCACAATGATATTGATACTGCATATTCTTCTCCTTATTTTACTAGTTTTTATGCTTATTATTTTTAAACATCAATCTTGGATTGTTTGTTTATATTATGTGAGAAAATGTTTGTATTCGATAGCGCATAATGAAGCTCATCATGTAAGCGATTGCAGACAATACTTCATTCAGAAAGAATTTTGATTTATTTAAAGATTCTGATGATTGAAAGAATGATCTCTAAAAAGTTTCAGTTACTTGAATAAAGCATCATAGCTCCTATTTAACATGATCTCTAAATAACAAAAAAGCCTGCATGAAGCAGGCTTTTTTTATTCAATTCAAATGATTATTGACCCGAACGGATAATGTAATCAAATGCAGATAGGGATGCTTTCGCGCCTTCACCCGTTGCAATGATGATCTGCTTGTAAGGTACTGTGGTACAGTCACCGGCAGCAAATACACCTTTCACATTGGTTTCGTTGCGGTCATTGATGACGATCTCGCCACGGTTGGAAAGTTCAACAGCAGTTTCTTTTAAGAAATCCGTGTTTGGTAACAAACCGATCTGTACAAAGATCCCTGCCAGTTCAACCGTATGTTCTTCATCAGTCGCGCGGTCTTTGTATTTAAGAGCCGTCACCTGTGAACCATCACCAACCACTTCTGTTGATAACGCATTCTTGATCACCGTGGTATTTGGCAAGCTGTTCAATTTGTCCTGCAGTACCTGATCCGCACGTAGCTTGGTATCAAATTCCACCAGGGTGACATGCTCAACAATACCAGCAAGGTCGATTGCAGCTTCTACACCCGAGTTACCACCACCAATCACCGCAACACGTTTACCTTTGAACAATGGACCGTCACAGTGTGGACAGTACGCAACACCACGGGTTTTATATTCCTGCTCACCTGGAACATTCATCTCTCTCCAGCGTGCACCGGTTGACAGGATTACAGTTTTAGATTCAAGCTTGGCACCGTTTTCCAAAGTGACTTCAACCAGACCATTTTCAGTTTCATCTGCACCCTTGATGTCAGATACACGTTGCAGGTTCATGATATCCACGCCATATTCACGGACGTGTGCTTCCATCTCGGCAGCAAACTTAGGACCTTGAGTCTTTTGCACTGATGTGAAGTTCTCAATATCCATGGTATCCATGACCTGACCGCCCATGCGTTCAGCCACGATCCCGGTACGGATGCCTTTACGTGCTGCATAGATGGCAGAGGTATTCCCCGCAGGACCACCACCGACAATCAGTACATCAAATGCTTCTTTGGCATTCAGCTTTTCCGCATCTTTGGCAGCAGAGTCGGTATCCAGTTTGGCAATGATTTCTTCCAAGGTCATACGACCCTGACCGATGTGTTCATTGTCCTGAAACACCATTGGCACTGCCATGATTTTGCGTTCTTCCACTTCTTCCTGGAAGAAAGCACCATCAATCATGGTTGCGGTTGTACCCGGATTATAGATCGCAATCAGGTTCAGTGCCTGAACCACGTCTGGACAGTTGTGGCAGCTTAAAGAGACGAATACATCAAAGTCAGATTTGATACCTAAGCCTTTAATAGACTCTAGAACTTCAGCAGAAACTTTTGGTGCATAGCCTGATGTTTGTAACAATGCCAGAATCAAAGAGGTGAACTCATGTCCCATTGGCAAACCTGCGAAGAACACGCGAGGCTGTTCACCGGCTTTTGCCACACCAAAGCTTGGTGTACGTTTGTTAGTACCATCAAAACGGGCAGTCACCAAATCAGACAGTGCAGCGATTTCCTCTACAAGTTCTTTGATTTTTGCAGATTTATCCGAAGCATCTATCGTTGCAACCAGTTCGATTGGACCTTCAAGGCGTTCTAGGAGGGTTTTTAACTGAGCTGTTGTATTTTGATCTAACATTGCTAACTTCCCCAGAGGAGTAATAATTCATTTGATGAAATCATGTTACGTGAAATGTTTGAATAGGTAAAACAGGTAGTTTTCATCTATTCAATCGGATTTACTGATTTTGTTAAAATTTCATCATTAATATTAATCTTATATAAGGCTGATAGTAGAATTTTCAAGTGATTTAGCAGTATCTTGGCAATTTTCGGTTAAGATCAGCTGAGTTCAACCTGGCGAGTAAAATAATGGAACTGCAACGCGGAATTTATCAGCATTATAAAGGTCAATTATACCAAGTCCTGCATGTCGCTACGCATAGTGAAACCGAAGAAAAACTGGTGGTTTATCAATGTCTGTATGGTGATTATTCAATTTGGGTGCGTCCACTCAGCATGTTTACTGAAATGGTAACTTTGGATGATGACCGTGAGTTAGAGCGCTTTAAACTGATCACGGCACTATAAATATAATCATTTGAATAAGAGAGTAGGGCATAGAGTACATAAGTCATTTTAAAACTATGTCCGTGAATTGTACGCACGCTTTAGCGCTCATGACGCAGGCCTGAGCGACTGGCTGCAGTGCTATCGTCATATTGAGCCTGAATCGGCGCAGTTTCTCTCTATTCTTATCCGTACATAACATCTAGATGCCAAGCATGATTCTGATATCGAGTATTGGAACTACCTGCTGCAACTTTTGCAGCGGCAGGGCAGGTCATTGGTGGTGAATTATGTACTTCCTCATGCAGAGCCGGTAACAGTATTTAAGGCCTTGCTCGATCTGGATAAGCGTTTTGTATTTTCTACAATCGACATCGGGGCAGGCTTCTTCTGATTACTTTTCAGTAATCGTTTTGAGTAAATGGCCGGTTTTAATCACTGTAAATCCGGGTGAAATTAAGATCATATTCCAGGTATTTTTTCACAAAGGCAGCTTTATCATGACGTCTGAGCAAATTGTCATAAATATATTCAGGCACTGGATGATAGAGTTCGGTCAAACCATTGTCATAGAAAATTTTAAGATGGCGGCTTGAAGGATTATATTTCCAGGAAATTACCGTTAAAAGTAGAGCCATACTGCACCTCCAATAGACAGGAAGATTTAGATTTTATTCTTATTGATCTATCTCTTGAACTTAATCCAAGGGCACTGAGTTCTATATAGTTGCTTTGTAAATTTGGTCTCTTTCTCAGCCTTTCCAAGATGATCAATTCAATCAATAACTCATAACAAAATCCTTATCAAGAAACGATACATTTCCATTAAGCAAAAACATGCAAACTCTTGATACCTGTTGCAAGAAAACGCTACAAAAAATTTAAGGTAGGTCAAAAAAACTACTTTAAGATGAAGGGAAAACAAGAACGAAGCAGAGTTATTTCCACATGCAATTATTCAAGTGCTCCCACTGCCATCAGCCTGTTTATTTTGATAATAATTACTGTACTGCATGTCAACACATGCTGGGATTTGATAGCTCGACCATGCTGATGGTGGCGCTCGAGCCTAATGCAGATGGATCAATTCTGACAGAGCCAGATACACAGGCCAAATACCGTTATTGTTCCAATGCCGAGTATGGGGTGTGTAACTGGGTGATTCCGCAAGAAGATCCGCACGATTTCTGTCTGGCTTGTCGCCTGAATCGTGTCATTCCCAATTTAAATGAACCCCAATATCGACTTCGCTGGCATAGAATTGAACTCGCAAAACATCGCTTGGTATATTCCTTATTGCGCTGGAAGTTACCGTTGCAGTCTCGGCAGGAAAATCCTGAATCTGGTTTGGCCTTTGATTTTAAAGCCAATCCGAATAGTCCCGATGAACCTAAGATCATGACAGGACATGATAATGGGGTGATTACTCTCAATATTGCAGAAGCAGATGATGTTGAGCGTGCCATGGAACGCAAGAATATGGAGGAGCTTTATCGCACCTTACTTGGGCATTTCCGGCATGAAATTGGGCATTATTATTGGGATGTACTGGTAGATAACACCGAATTTCTGGAGCCTTGTCGGCAACTGTTTGGTGATGAACGCATGGATTATCAGGAAGCTTTAGATCGGCATTATCATCAAGGGCCGCCCGCAGACTGGATGGAGCGTTATATCAGTACCTATGCCACCATGCATCCTTGGGAGGATTGGGCAGAAACTTGGGCACATTATCTGCATATTGTCGATGTACTGGAAACCGCCGATTCCTTCGGCATGCAAATCCACCCCCATGTTGTGGAAGAACGTGATGATCAGTTCATGACCTTGGCAAAGCGGATTAATCCTTATTACACCTGTAACTTTGAGGAAATTTATCAGGCCTGGTTACCTGTAGCCTTTGCCATGAATAGCTTGAACCGCAGTATGGGGCAGGATGACTTTTATCCTTTCTTAATCAATCCGGTCGTACAACAGAAACTGAAATTCATCCATGATGTGATTCAGACCACAGCCGGTGTGCAGCGTAAAGTTGCTTAATACCGCTCAAATAAAAAAGCCACGCAAATGCGTGGCTTTTTCAATCACTACAATCTAATACAGATTAGATTTTACCAACTAGGTCGATTGAAGGAGCAAGAGTAGCGTCGCCTTCTTTCCATTTAGCTGGGCAAACTTCGCCTGGGTGAGCGTGTACGTACTGAGCCGCTTTAACTTTACGAAGAAGTTCTTGAGCATCACGGCCGATACCACCAGCGTTGATTTCAACGATTTGGATTTTACCTTCTGGATCGATAACGAAAGTACCACGGTCAGCAAGGCCGTCAGCTTCGATTAGAACTTCGAAGTTTTTAGAAAGAGTCCAAGTTGGATCGCCGATTAATGGGTACTGAATTTTACCAATTACGTCAGAAGTGTCGTGCCAAGCTTTGTGAGTGAAGTGAGTGTCAGTAGAAACACCGTAGATTTCCACGCCTAGTTTTTGGAATTCAGCGTAGTTGTCAGCAAGGTCACCAAGTTCAGTTGGGCAAACAAAAGTGAAGTCAGCTGGGTAGAAGAATACTACAGACCATTTGCCTTTAAGGTCAGCTTCAGTAACTTCAACAAATTGACCATTGTGGAAAGCAGTTGCTTTAAATGGTTTAACTTCAGTATTAATCAAGCTCATCATTGTCTCCATGATTGAGGTTAGTCTTTAATTTTGAATAAGAGTATCGAACTTTGGGTCTTAGCTAAAATGGTATTTTTACATTACAAAAATCGGAAAAACCGAATTATGTAACTGACTGCCAGTTTACCCAAGTCATCTTTATGTACATTCGGCATAGCCAGAGCTGCCTGGATGACAAAACTTGTTCGGTCATCAACCTGCATAAGAACATGATGTTTTACACGGCAAAATTCAAGGGTAAAGCTTAAAAAAATCTTATTTTTTCAAATAAATTGATTTAATTTGAGAATGTGAAGGCTTCGAAGCGCCTGATTTTATAAATATCTTGTAGTTTTGTGATATGTGAAAAGTAAATTGTATCAGTCCTAAGCAAAGTTGTTATTATTAAATAGCCTAAGCGTTTCAGTATATATTGCAAAATTTTGACTTGAGATGGATGACTCATGATATTGAGCAAGGGATTTCGATATCTGGTTTCTAAGGTGTAATATTTTTGAAAATACAAATCAGTTTTACGCCTTGCAAGCATTTAAATCATAGATTTTAGTCACGTTGCGGCAACCGAATTACTCTCGAAGTGCGCATAAGTACATTGGGAAAATGCATGAAAGTGAGTAGAATAGTATGTTTTAGAATAGTTGTAGGGCGCTGACTTGGCTGCGAAAGGTTTAAATGTCGAAAACTGGGTGATGGCACGTGACCTCCACCGTTTAAATCGTTTACGTAAGGGTAAGGATGCCAATGAAAAACAATACCAAGAATTATTCGAAAAATCGCATTTAAAAGTTCTGGAACGCGTTGAACGTATTCCGAATATCAAGCTGAATCAGGAACTTCCGGTCACCCAATATGCCGATAAACTGATTGAAGCGATTCAAAAACACCAGGTGATTATTGTGGCAGGTGAAACGGGTTCCGGTAAAACCACACAGTTACCCCAAATCGCCATGCTGGCAGGACGCGGTCTGACTGGCCTGATTGGCCATACCCAGCCGCGTCGTCTGGCTGCGCGTAGTGTATCGCAACGTATTGCAGAAGAAGTTGGAGAAAAGCTCGGCGAGTCAATTTCCTTTAAGGTTCGTTTTAATGAGCAGGGCTCTCAGGATTCTCTGGTTCGTTTGATGACAGATGGTATTCTGTTGGCTGAACTGGCCAATGACCGCTTTCTGACCAAATATGACACCATTATTATCGATGAAGCACATGAACGTTCATTGAACATCGACTTTATCATGGGCTATCTAAAGCAGTTACTTCCTCGTCGTAAAGATCTGAAAGTCATCATTACCTCAGCAACACTGGATGTAAACCGCTTTAGTAACTACTTTAATGGTGCCCCAATCTTTGAAGTTGAAGGCCGTAGCTATCCGGTTGAACTGCGTTATCGTCCCATTTCTGAAATGACGATTGGCGGTAGTGATGACGACGAATTTGATGACTTTGAGGAAAACCTGCCACGTGCAGTCGTAGCTGCTGTAGAAGAATGTTTTCAGGATGCACAAGAGAAAGGTCATCCTGAACATGCCGATATCCTGATTTTTGCCAGTACTGAACAGGAAATTCGTGAGCTTCAGGAAACCCTGATCAAGCATGGTCCACGACATACTGAAGTTTTGCGTTTGTATGCACGATTGGCTTTAGCTGAACAGCAAAAAATCTTTAATCCGTCTGGTGGTGGTCGAAGGATTATTATCGCGACCAACGTGGCAGAAACTGCACTGACAGTACCGAATATTCGCTATGTGATTGATAGTGGTTTTGCTCGTATCTCGCGTTATAACTATCGCTCACGTGTACAGCGCTTGCCAATTGAAGCGATTTCCCAGGCCGCAGCGAATCAGCGTAAAGGCCGTTGTGGTCGTATTGCGCCGGGTGTCTGCATTCGCCTATATTCAGAAGAAGACTTTTTAAGTCGTCCTGAGTTTACTGAGCCGGAAATCAAGCGAACTAATCTGGCCTCAGTCATTCTGCAAATGCAGAGTCTGAAACTGGGCTCATTGGAAGACTTTGATTTCATCGAGCCGCCCGATCATCGCCTAGTGAATGATGGACGAAAGTTGTTAATTGAGCTTGGTGCACTGGCTGAGAAAAAATCAAATCCCCCTGAATCCCCCTTTAATAAAGGGGGACTAGAAAAAGCCCCTCTTTCGAAAAGAGGGGTTGGGGGAGATTCCCTCACCAAAATCGGTTATCAAATGGCGAAAATGCCAATTGATCCGCGTTTAGCCCGGATGATTTTGGGTGGGGCACACTTCGGTGTTTTGAATGAAGTGCTGGTGATTGTTGCTGCACTTGCGGTGCAAGATCCGCGTGAACGTCCAGCCGACAAGCAGATGCAGGCTGATCAAAAACACGCACTGTTCCGTGAAGCAGATTCAGATTTCCTGTTCTATATCAAACTGTGGGAAACCTTGCACGCCAATCGCGAAAATATGAGCGAAAATAAGCGTCGTACCTTTGCCCGGAATCATTTCCTCAGTTGGCTGCGCTTGCGTGAATGGAAAAAAACCCATGAGCAACTGGTGGATTTGGCAAAGGGCTTAAATCTGTCCTTTAATGAAAAGAAAGCCAGCTATGAAAATCTGCACCGTGCCTTGCTAACAGGCCTACTGTCTTTCATTGCCAACAAGACTGATGAACGTAATGTCTTTATGGCGGTGCGTCAGCAGAAAGCGCGTGTATTCCCGGCATCCACTTTACACAAGACCAATACCGCTTGGGTGATGGCTTTTGAAATGGTGGAAACCTCACAGGTTTATTTACGGACGCTTGCCAAAATTGAACCGGAATGGATTCTGCTCGCTGCACGTGACCTGGTCAAACATCATTACTTTGAACCGCATTGGTCTAAAAAAGCCGGTGTGGTGAATGCCTATGACCAGATTTCACTGTTTGGTCTGGTTATTGAGCCGAAACGTCAGATCAATTACGAGAAAGTTGATCAGGAAGCTGCACATGAAATCTTCCTGCGTGATGCATTGACCACAGGTAATCTGGGAATTACGCCGCCGTTCTTGAAGCATAACATGCTCAAACTTGAAGAAGTGGAACGGGTGGAAGACAAGCTGCGCCGTCGTGATCTGGTGGTGGATGAAGAAACTATTTATCAGTTCTATGCGTCCAAAGTACCGCCAGAAGTGGCAAGTCGCCGTAGTTTTGAAGACTGGCGTGCTACGGTTGAGCCCCAGGATTCGCGATATCTGTTTATTGATGATGATGCATTATGGTTGAATGACCGTCCGACCACACAGCAGTTCCCGGACTATTTGCGTAATGGTGAATTACGTCTGGCAGCCAGTTATCGTTTTGACCCAAGTCATGATGAAGATGGGGCGACCGTTCGTATTCCGTTACAGGCTTTGCCTCAAGTAGATGAAAATCTCTGGTCCTGGGGAATTCCAGGCTGGCGTCAGGACCTGATCGAAGCTTTATTGAAGGCATTGCCAAAAGATAAACGCCGTAATCTGGTACCGATTCCGGATACTGCACGTAAGCTGATAGCACATATTGATGCGACAGATTTGCAAAAGCATATCTTTAGCTTCTTGGCGTTTCAGTTGCGCGGCGAACAGATTGCCGAGAAGGACTTTTCGCTGGACCGCATTGAGCAGTATCTGTTGCCTTTAATTAAGGTGATTGATGAGAAAGGTCGTGTAATTGAGCAGGGCCGTGATCTGGAAGAGTTAAAAGCCCGCTGCCGTACCGAAACACATAGCCCAGTCAAACAGCTGAAAGGTGAATATAAGACTTTCCCGGAAAGCTTTGTATTTGAAGCTTCGCAAAAAGTGACAGGCGTGGTGGTAAAACAATATCAGGCACTGGTACCCACCAAAGACTTTGCGACGCTTGAACAGAAAGATGAATCTGGTGTGGTGATTCAGACCTTTAATGATCAGGCTGAAGCCATTCGCCAGCACCGTGCCGGGGTGATCCGTCTGGTGCATATGCAGCTAGGTGATCTGATTCGCCAACTGAAAAAACAGATTTCTAAACCACTGGCATTGGCATATTCCCCATTGGGTGATAAAGCCAAGCTGGAACAAATGTTAGTTTATGCCACACTACAGATGGCAATAAAAGAGCTTCCTGTCAATGTGCAAGAGTTCCAAAAGTTGTTAGAAGATGTAAAAAAATCTTTCCTCACTCATGGTCAAACTGCTTTACGGGATATCACCGATATTTATACCCAGTGGCAGGAAATACGCCGGAAATTGTTGGTTTTAGACGGTTCTGTCTTTGGCAAGAATATTGATGACATTGAGGATCAACTGGATTTAATGAATCTGGCTGACTTTGTTTATTCCAAACCGGCGGATGTATGGATTGAATTTCCACGCTATCTCAAGGCACTGATTTTGCGTCTTGACCGTTTGCCAAATAATTTACAAAGGGATGATTCTGCCATTGATCAAATTGACCCTTGGATGGAAAAATTGTTCCAGTTTAAAAATGACGCTCGCCTGAAAGAACTGTATTTCATGGTTGAGGAATTGCGGATCTCTTTATTTTCACAACCGATGAAAACTAAAGCACCAGTTTCTCCGAATCGCCTACAAAAAGTATGGGATCGTCTTGGAATCAGTTAACATATAGGTAATTTCTAAAAGGAGTTTTACATGGGCATCCGCATTACAGGTACTGGTCTGTTTCATCCAACAGATTTCATTACCAATGAAGAGTTAGTTGAAAGTTTAAATGCTTATGTGGAACAGTATAACCTCGAGAATGCTGACAAAATCGCTGCGGGCGAAATTGAAGAATTGCGTGGTTCAAGTGCAGAATTTATTGAAAAAGCTTCAGGCATCAAACGCCGTTATGTAGCTGAGAAAACTGGTATTCTGGATCCTAAACGTCTGCGTCCTTTACTGCATGAACGTTCTAATGAAGAACTGTCTATTCAGGCAGAGTGGGGCGTGGCTGCAGCGAAACAGGCGATGGAAAATGCAGGCGTGACTGCAGAAGACATCGATGTTGTGATTCTTTCATGTTCGAATATTCAACGTGCTTATCCAGCGCTTGCCATTGAAATCCAGACAGCTCTGGGTATTCAAGGCTATGCCTATGACATGAACGTGGCATGTTCTGCAGCAACTTTCGGGATCAAACAGGCAGCTGATGCGATCAAGTCTGGCGCGCGCCGCGTATTGTTAGTAAATGTTGAAATCACTTCTGGTCATACCGATTTCCGTTCACGTGACTGTCACTTCATCTTTGGTGATGTCGCTACTGCTTCAATCATTGAAGATACTGAAACTAAAACTGGTTTCGAAGTTGAAGATATTGAACTGTTCACCCAGTTCTCTAACAACATTCGCAACAATTTTGGTTACCTGAACCTAAGCGAAGTGGATGCTGATATCGACAACAACCGTTTCCGTCAAGACGGTCGTAAGGTGTTCAAGGAAGTTTGTCCACTGGTTGCGAAGATGATCACCAAGCAGCTGGAAAAGAACCAGATTGAACCGACTAATGTAAAACGTTTCTGGTTACACCAGGCTAACGTGAACATGAATGAACTGATTCTGAAACTGATCGTGGGCAAAGAACACGCGAAGTCAGAACTGGTTCCATTGATTCTGGACGAGTTCGCAAATACGTCTTCAGCAGGTGTCATCATTGCCTTGCACCGTACGGCACATGAAGTGAATGATGGCGAATATGGCGTGTTATGTTCATTCGGTGCGGGCTACTCTGTAGGCTCAATCCTGGTGAAAAAGCACGTCGCTTAAGCTGGAGTAGACATCTTGCAGGTTCAGCATGATGCGGCCTGGATCAAACGCTTAAGCGGGTTGTCCAAACTGTATTTCACGCCGACCTTTTTCGGTGCTGAGCATATCGATGCTTCGCGACCTGCAATGTATGTCGGTAATCATTCAATTTACGGGGTGTTTGATTCCCCCATGATCATTGATTACCTGTACAACGAACACAAAGTGGCTGTGGTCAGTATTGCGGACCACAGCCACTTTTATATTCCGCTCTGGCGTGAAATCTTCAGGAAGTTTGGTGCGATTGATGGTGTGCAGGAATATGTACGCGAAGTTATGCGTCAGGGCTATTCGATTCTGGTTTTCCCGGGTGGAGGACGAGAGGTACTGAAACGCGAAGGCGAACAGTATCAGTTGATCTGGAAACAGCGTTATGGCTTTTTAAAGCTGGCGCAAGAATTTGACTACGATATCGTACCGTTTGCTGCCCTGGGCGGTGATGAAATTTTTGACATTGGCTTTGATGCCCGTCAGGTCGTGGAAAATAAATATTTTCAGAAATTACTCAAAGTACCTGCACTGAATAAACTCTTGCGTAAGGGTGATGTCATTCCTTCTTTGCCGAAAAATCTGTTTCCCAAGCGTTTACCTTTTTATTTTCAGTTCCAGCCAGCTTTATCTATTTCTAATCTCCAAAGCCAAGAGGATATGACACTTTTCCGTGATCAGATTCAGCACCAGATCTATCATGCAATCGAAGAATTAAAAACTATCCGAGCTACCGCCTAAATCCTCATAAAATAAAAATGAGCTGGGTTTAAATGCGAGCTGTTTATCTGATTTATTTTATTTTGTGAATAATTTTTCTATATGAGCTACTTTACTGGTGTGGGTCAGATGACTTGAATATGCTTAAATGAGTTCATAGTCCATTTTAGGTGCGTGTATGGAACAGGAGAGTTTAGTACCGCAGTATCAACAGCTCGCCAGGCAGTTGCTTCGTATTTCGGATTGCTTGCATGAGATTTATCAGGATCAGTGGGGCATTTTGGGGGATTTAAACACCCAGAATATGTTTAAGCTGGATCATGAGCAATATCGGATCGTCTTGGCAAATGACCTGTTTCATATTCAGCTGCATACGCCTCAGCACATTCAGCAAGGCACGGCTCAATTGCTGGCGGAACCACATTTCAGTGTGCAGCAGCATAAGTCAGAAGCTTTGGAAGAGTTCTTTTTACAGGATATCTATTTCCTGACAGGTGATTTAAAACCCCAGCATTCCCTGTTTTTGCGTGATAAAGCGCAACAGCTACGTAAGCTGCTGATCGAACAGGTCTATCAATGGGTCAATGGACCTGCGCGTGTGCTGAAATTCTTGCAGCAGCTTTCCATTGTGCAGGCAGAAATCATTGATCACCTGATGAGAAGAGCTGGTCTGTATACCTTGCCAGTAATGAGTGAGTATGTCTTGTATGGACAAGAACTCCCTCAAAGCATCTTACAGCAGATGCAGAAGATTTTTTCCTTAGAATATTTAGCGCCCGCTGACTTTCTTTCGTTTCAAGGGCTCATGCATAGTCTGGATGAATTCTGTTTTAGTGCAGCACAATTTTTGCATCCCGCAATCTACCGCATTATGAGCTTATCCTTTGAGGAACGCTTTAATCTGCATGAGCTCAATGATCATGTAAACGACATTGAGCTCCTGTTCAGGCATGCCTTGGAGCATAGTCATATGCTGGGCTTCGTGCGTTTGATGAACCGTGATACGTGGGAACGGGATGATCTGCTGAGCAAGAAGCATTTCCTGGAAAATAATCATCAGTTATGGCAGAAAAAAGTCGCGAAACTGCCATTGTTCGACTGTAATCGGGCGATTAACTGGCTGTTCAAGCAGTCTGCTGAAGTATTGGACTGGATTAGCGCGAATATCCAGCACAGCAGTGTACGCGTTGCAGTCACGGCGATCAGTTTCCTGGATACGCATCAGATACATCCGCAGGTGCTGCTGGCGACCTTGCAATATTTTCAATATGCTTCGGCGCGGTTATTTATTCATAGTGTGCATCAGCATGCCATACAGCATAAATGGTTCACGCATCCGGATAACAAATCCGTAGTATTAAAAGGAACACGTCAGGCGATTGATGACCAGCGTATCGCTATCAGTCCTTCAATTTTGTATCTGGAGGAGTGGATCGGCCTGATGCGCGAAGTGGTCAAGATGGATGACTGCGCGATCAAGAAGGTTTATATGGGCTTAAGCCGGGTCATGCAGGCGTTTATGCAGCATTTACATAAGGCGACTGTACATTTACCTGAAGCGGTGCAGCAATATATCCGGCCATCCACTCAGCAGAACCGCGATTTTTATATCGAACTGCAGCGTTATCAGATTCAATTGACTGAGTTTCGGCAGCTGTTCTATCTGCAAGATGCCACTGTGCGTGAATTAATCTTTGACAGTTATGTACGTGACTATCTGGCAGAGTATTTTGCCATGCATAAGGACATTCCAAAAAGCCTGACCTGGAAAGGTTTATTTATCCAGGCAATTGCCTGGCATGATCAGATTCAGAAGCAGGAAATTATTGCCCGACTGAAAAAGGACTTTGCACTTAAGGACTGGAAAAGTCTGAGCAATGAAGCAAGTCTCTATTATTTTGACTGGAAATTTGAAGAGCTGAAAAATATAGATCAGCTTATTGAGGAAGCCCGGATTTTTCAGAACTGTCTGGCCGCTAGTTATGCACAGCGGATTATAGAAGGAGAATATGTCGCCTTTCATGTCAGTCACGCAGAATTATCTGCGCCAATGCTCTTGGGTTGTTATGTACGGGACCAGGAAATTATTTTTGATCAGCTGGAATATCCCAATAACCAGAAAGCAGATCCGCAATATATTGATATGGCGATTCATTTCACCACTTGGTTTAACAGGCGACTGCATACGTCGTGTATAGATGCTGAATTAAACCTGAATACTTAACTTTTGCCGGAAAAGTCGTTAGGCTATAGCCGTTCTTTCACGGTATAGGTCATATGAAACAGGAAACTGCACTTAAGTTACTTAAAGCGGGCGAAAATGTATTTTTAACAGGCTCGGCTGGTGCAGGGAAAACCTATACCCTGAATCAATATATCAATTATTTAAAAGCGCGTAAGGTGTCTGTCGCGATTACAGCCTCTACAGGTATTGCGGCAACGCATATGAATGGCATGACCATTCATACCTGGGCCGGTATCGGGATTAAGGACTTCTTGTCAGAAGAAGACCTGAAGCGCATGAAAGAACGCAAATATCTGAAAGAACATCTGGAAAATGCGCAGGTACTGATTATTGACGAGATTTCTATGCTGCATGCCAAGCAGTTGAATCTGGTTAATCAGGTATTGAAGTATTTCAAAGAATCTGATGAAGCTTTTGGTGGCATTCAGATCATTGTCGCTGGTGATTTCTTTCAGTTACCTCCAGTCGGTAAAAATGATGAACGCAACCGCGATAAATTCTGCTTTATGTCAGATGCTTGGGTTGAAGCTAAATTCCGCGTCTGCTATCTGACTGAACAGCACCGTCAGGGCAATGACTATCTGAATGATATTCTCAATGCGATCCGTGCGCAGGCGATTGATACAGAACACCGAAGTGCCTTGCAAGGAACACGTCATCATAATATTGGCGAAACCTATACACGTCTGTATACGCATAATATGGATGTAGACAGTATTAACTTCCGGCATTTAAATGAAATTGATAATGAACCGCGCCAGTTTGATGCTCAGTGCGATGGCAATGACAAGCTGATCGAAACGCTGAAATCTTCAGTGCGTGCACCAGAAACCTTGACGCTGAAAAAGCATGCCAAAGTCATGTTTGTTAAAAATAACTTTGACCTGGGCTATATCAATGGCAGTTTGGGTGAAGTCATTGGCTTTGAAGAAGATGATGAATTTGGTGTATTGCCTAAAGTCAAACTCACAGATGGGACGATGTTGCTGGTCGAACCAGAAACCTGGTCAGTAGACAATGAAGCCGGTAAGACCATTGCCAGTTTCCAGCAGATTCCATTACGTCTAGCATGGGCAATTACGATTCATAAATCACAAGGGATGACCTTGGAGGCTGCCGAAATTGACCTGAGCCATACTTTTGAAAAAGGACAGGGCTATGTGGCGCTTTCCCGTTTGAAAACTTTAGATGGACTACGTCTGAAAGGTTTTAACGAACAGGCATTGGAACTGGATAGTCTGGCAATCAAGGCAGACCGTCGTTTCCAGGAATTGTCGAGTGAAGCCGAAGCACATTTTGAAAATATTGATTTAACCAAGCAGCACAATGCCTTTATTCGCCACTGCGGTGGCACGCTGAATGAAACTGAAATTCAGCGTAATGAGAAGAAACTGGCGAAAAATGGCGGCAAGCAAAACTATGCTGCAGCAACGCTGGATGAAACGCGTGAACTGTTTGAAGAAGGTTATGATATTGCCGATATCGCCACTGAACGTGGCCTAACGCCGGCAACGATTATCAACCATTTAGGTCGACTGCATAAAGAGCAAGGTTTAGATATCTCTGTCGCTCATCCAGGTGAGGAAGTGGTTGAACAGGTTCGTAAGATCTATAAACGTCTGACCAAACGTCAGGATAGCGATCATTTCAATGATGATGGATCTATTAAACTGCGTCCAATTGTAGAGTTAACCAGTCCACGTATGGGCTATGATCAGGTGCGTTTAGCATTATTGTTTGTTGAATAAACTCGATGAGTTTTAGAATTTTATGACATGATCTTGGTCATTAAAATGCTTTAAGGAATTATCCGTACATAGTTTAGGTGTTAATTTAATATCTAGCGGGCTCTTACTTTTGAAAGATGAATAGCACTGCTATGCAAGGTAACAAAAAATCTTTTGTTCGCTAGAGGACACGTCCTTGTATTCCTAGCGAACGGCGACATTCATGTCGCTGAACACGTGATTTAATACTTTGCGGTTCTTAATTTTAGAATGTTAATTTTTAAGGATATTGCACAATCAGGGTTAAAGATTTATTGCGTACTAATCAATAAAGATAAAATCCCCGCTGCAATTAATGGTCCGACTGGAACACCTCTTAAAAAAGCCACGCCTGCAACTGTTCCAATCAATAAGCCTGCCACTACATTGGGTTGATTGGTCATCAGTTTGACACCACGACCACCCAGCCAGGCGACAAAGATCCCGACTGCAATTGCCAGTAAAGATTTCCAGCTCAAAAAAGACTTCAGAATACTGTCACCTGAAATTTTGCCACTGGCAATCGGTGCCAATACCCCAATGGTCAAAATAATCACACCGATATTCAGACCATGTGTCTGGACATAGGGCAGCATTTCATTCAATGGTGTAATTTTTAATACTAACAGCACACCCGCAGCAATTGTCACAGCGGTATTGTGGCTGAAGATACCACAGGCCAGTAAAATCAAAAGAACCAGCAAATTCAGATCGAGTTGAGGCATAAGATGGGAGCTGAGAGAATAATCACGCTATTGTAGCCATTTTCAGCAGCCGAGACTAACCCTATATAAACCTGAATCAAGAACGCACTATTTCAGTATAGAATAGAGTTCGAATGAAATATCAGAGATTGAAGTTTATGCTTCTGGAAAAAATGTTACAGTCACAAGGTTTTGGCTCGCGTAAGTATTGCCAGCAACTGATCAAGAATGGCGCTGTGAGCATCCAAGGGGAAATCATTGATAATCCAAAGCATAAACTGGATCTGAATCAGTTAGAGTTCAACGTGTATGACGAAACCTATCAATATCGGGAAAAAGTCTATATTGCCTTAAACAAGCCACAAGGCTATGAATGTTCTCATCAGGCAACACATCATTTTAGTGTCTTTGATCTGTTTGATGACTTGCTGATGAATCGTGGAATCCAGTGTGTAGGTCGTTTAGATCAGGATACGACAGGCTTGCTGTTACTGACGGATGACGGTCAATTTTTGCAGGCATTAACTCATCCTAAAAAGCATGTTGCCAAGGTTTACCAGATGAATACTGCAGACCCTGTTGCAGATGAGCAGATCAAGCAGTTAGAACAAGGTGTTGAGCTACGCAATGAAAAAGGGATTTATGCTGCCACGGATGTCATTCGTCTAGAAGAAAAACGTTTGCAAATGACGGTTCATCAAGGTGTTTATCATCAGGTGAAACGTATGTTGGCAGCTGTCGGTAATAAAGTTGAAAAACTGCATCGGGCTCAAATAGGTCAATTGAGCTTGAATGATTTGCCAGAAGGCGAGTGGATTTATTTAACTGAAGATCAAGTGGTCCAAGCTAAATACCGTGCCGAATAAAGCGCAGGATTCACTTGAGAAAACAATGGAAAGTGACAAATTCATCATCTCGCATAAATCCCATGGATTCATACAGTTTATGCGATTGGTGATTGTTTTTCTGGGTTTCCAGACTAATGCGAAGTGCATTTTCATGCCGTGCAAATAAAATGGCGGTATCAATCAGTTGTCGTGCAGCGCCATGACGACGATAAGGCGGCGTGATATAGACATCATCCAGCACATAAAATGTTGAACAAGCCACTGAGGAAAATCTTAAATAAAGCAGAATAAATCCGGTAAGGATATCATCCTTGGTATTGATAAAAATCACCGTCTGCTGGTCTTCAAATCGCTGTTTTAGAAATTGATAAGAAAGTTCCTGATTCGAGGAAGCTCCATAAAACTGGCGATATTCATCAAATAAAACTGAAAGCTTTTGCAGGTCTTCCACCTGAGCACGTCGAACAAGCATTCATTACTCCATGTCTTATTATTGTGTATTCATGGAGCATAACGAAGTTTTGGAGAGGTGTAGCGTACGAAATTGTTTGAAAATGCGACAGTGTTAAATTTTGTCACTTTCGCCCAGAATGGCATTCAGTTCTTCAAATAAATCAAAATGATCATCATCAGCATGTAGATCCAATGCTTCCTGTTCTGCCGTATCCGCAATCAAGCCAGCAGTTGCAGGTTTGGATTCACTTTGCTTCAGTTTGCGCAGCTTGATTAATTGTTCCAGGTTGATATTCTGATTTTCAATAGAGAAGGGGATAGATTTGGTCAGCACTACCTGCTTGAAAAACAGGCGGACTGCTTGAGCTGGTGTGATCCCCAATTGCTTAAATACGGCAAAGGCTTGTTTCTTTTCTTGAGAATCCAGGCGTATTTGGTAGACTTCAGTTTTTCTCATAATATATTCAAGACTTTAAAATACTTAACTTTTCGCATTCATTTTAATCCATTACATTTGAAATACAATCCTTATACGAACCAATTCTGAAAATAAATCGTAATGACAGCAGCATTACAGTGTCAGTACTTGCTCGGAAGAAAACTGCATCAATTGCTGGGTAATCGGGTCAATGAACTGGATATGTTTGGCCAACAACTGTAAAGGCGCAAAAAAATCATCATCTGCTTTATGCGCAACGCTAGGATAAAACGGATCATTCAGAATCGGTATACCCAAAAAGTTTAAGTGCACACGTAATTGATGCTGTTTGCCGGTATGGGGTTTTAGTTCGTATTTAGCGTACTGATCTTTCTGTTCTAATAACGTGATTTCGGTTTCACTATTGGGTTCGCCGTCAAGTACCTGCATGGTATAGAATGGCTGACCTTTATCCATGCGTAAACGTACCATCTGCGGAAAGCTCAGTTCTTCACGATAACCCGCAATCGCATGATAGGTCTTCTGTACTTGGCGGGTTGCAAACAGCTGCTGATAAAGTCCACGTGAGTCTATATTTTTAGAGATCAGCACTACACCAGCCGTTTCCCGATCCAGTCGATGGATTGGCGTGAGATATTCGATCCCAGTCTGTTTCTTTAGACGAACCAGCAAGGTTTCCTGCACATATTGTCCGGTCGGGCTCATGGTCAGGAAGTGTGGTTTATCAATTACCATAAAGTGATCATTTTCGAACAGGATTTGATGTTCGAAGGGTACATGCACTTCATGCGCCAGAAAGCGATAATAAAAACAGTGGATATTCGCTTGAAAAGGACTATTTAGATTTAAGCGATTTCCCTGTGCATCATAAACCAGACCCTCCTGAAAACGGGATTGCCATTCGCTGGCCTGAATATGCGGAAACTGTTTACATAGATAGTCATAGACGGTTGCAGCAGTGGATGGCTGCAAGAAAACTTTGCTGGCACTGACGCCGTTGATCATCGGTGGGATAAATTCAGCAGAAGTATTCATGTAGGTAGGCGAATCTCGGTCAGGAAACAAATGCTATGAAAAAATACAGTTTCTCATGCAGTGGAATAGGCTTTTAAACTGCGGCGATGCTATCATATTTGTTCCTTTGAATCATGTCGTGAGTCATATGCCTTATTCATTTACTGTCACCTTAAATCATGAAGAAGATACCCAGCAGCTGGCCAAAGTACTGGCCGTCAACTTTAGTGCGGGAGTGATCTATCTTATCGGTGACCTAGGGGCAGGCAAGACGACATTGACGCGCTATTATTTGCAACAGCTTGGCCATCAGGGTTCAGTCAAAAGTCCTACCTATACACTGGTAGAACCTTATAATATTCAAGGGAAAGATATTTTCCACTTTGACCTGTATCGTTTAAATGATCCGTATGAACTGGAGCTGATGGGCATTCGGGATTATCTTGAAACGCCAAATGCATTATTCTTGTTTGAATGGCCTTCTAAAGGCGGTGAAGAAATTCCTGAAGCAGATCTGGTCATTGAAATTCTTAAATCTGAAGATGAGTTGACGCGTACTGCAACGTTAACTTCATCAAACTCAGCATTACAACAGGCTTTGGAGCAGCAATTCCCATATGTCGAATGATTTAAGCGTACGCCGTATCCGTTCACTTGATCCTGCACTGGCGAACCAGATTGCAGCGGGTGAAGTGATTGAACGACCTGCATCCGTAGTGAAAGAACTGCTCGAAAACTCGATTGATGCCGGTGCGACTGAACTGATTATCCGTGTGGAACAGGGCGGCAGTACACTGATCGAAATTATTGACAATGGTCGAGGGATTCACCCGGAAGATTTGGCGCTAGCGGTGATGCGTCACGCTACCAGTAAAATCCAGACAGCAGAAGAATTACATGCTATCACCAGTCTGGGGTTTCGTGGTGAGGCACTGGCTTCGATCGCAGCTGTATCGCGTTTAACTTTAACCAGTAGTCAAAATGAAGAAGGCATTGGTTATCAGGTTGAAGTGAATGGTACTGCTTTTGATCATCAGGAAATTCAGGCGGTCGCGACCTCACGTGGTACTCATATCCGGGTTCAGGATTTATTCTTTAATGTACCGGCACGTCGTAAATTCCTTAAAAAACCGGGAACTGAATTTGGGCATATTGAAGAGATTGTACGCCGTCTGGCGCTAACCCATTTCGATATCCGTTTTGTGCTGGAACATAATGAAAGTATCAAGCTGAATCTGCCTGTCGCAGACAGTGGAGCATTACGTTTCCAGCGTGTGCAGCAGTTATTGGGGCGCCAGTTTACTGAAAATGCTTACTGGATTGATGCAGATAGTATCAACATGCGCTTATCAGGCTGGTTGGGTCATCCTTCTGACGCACGTGCGCAAGCTGATATGCAATATGTCTATGTAAATGGTCGTATCGTACGAGACAAGACCATTTCCCATGCTTTACGTATGGCTTATGATGGAATTCTGCATGGCCATCAGCATGCAGCTTATCTGCTATTTCTGGAAGTGGATCCGGAAAATATTGATGTCAATGTACATCCCACCAAACATGAAATCCGTTTCCTGAATCAGCGTGAAGTGCACGAGTTTGTACGTCACTATGCCAAAGAAACATTGGCACAGTTCCAGACCGCAACAGCCGATCTGGCTGAAGCGATGAAAACTGAACAGGAACCTGTACAACTGACGCCTCAGCCACGTTATCAGGAACAATTTAGCCTGCATCAGGCTGCACAGCAGTCCCATGCTGAATCTTATGCGGCTCAGCAGCATCTACATCCTCGGAATGCTCATCAACATGTAGAAGCCGAAGCTTCAGATGTGCTGACTGACTTTGAGTCATCGCGTCCGCAGACTGTGTATTATGCGCAGGATTACGCCAAGCCTTATGGCGGTTCACAGCAGCTTAATAATGCCTTAAAAAGCTATTTGGCACCACTTAGAACAAGCTCCGAAACTGAGCATCTAAGTCCTGAACAGTCTTTCCAGACCCATGTACAGGCCAAAGTAGATGAGCATCCTTTAGGGATAGCGATTGCACAGCTGCATGGGATTTATATCCTTGCGCAAAACACCGAAGGTCTGATTATCGTAGATATGCATGCAGCACATGAACGTATCGTGTTACAGCAAATGAAATCTGCCTGGGATAAACCGGAATTCTGGACGTCGCAACAGCTTTTAATTCCTAAAGTAGTTTCTATCAGTCGTATGCAGGCCATGCGTATAGAGGAGCTGAAAGAACAGCTAGCACGATTTGGTCTGGAGATTGACCAATATGGAGATGAGCAGGTCATTGTGCGTGGGGTGCCGGCGATCTTGCATAAGGCAGATTTTGATGCCTTAATTCCTGAATTGCTAGACGACCTGGATCCAACCGATCAGGCGCAAGGCTTATTGCAAAAGCGTGATCAGATCTTGGCAGGTATGGCCTGTCATGGTGCGGTACGTGCACACCGTATTTTAAGTTTGTCTGAAATGAATGCCTTATTGCGTCAGATGGAACAAACTGAATTTGCCAGCCAGTGCAATCATGGACGCCCAACATGGCGTGCCTTTCCACTGGCACAACTAGATAAACTTTTTGCTCGAGGAGAGTAGTGGTACATGTCAAATCAATTGCCGGTCATCAACTTAATGGGACCAACTGCAAGTGGTAAAACCGCTTTGGCATGTGAACTTTATGAGCAAGGAAATTTTGAGCTGATTTCCGTCGATTCAGCGCTGGTTTACCGGGAAATGGATATTGGTACAGCCAAACCCACCAAAGCGGAATTAGAGCAGTATCCGCATCATCTGATTGATATTATTAGTCCTTTAGAGGTGTATTCAGCTGCCAATTTTGTCGAAGATGCCTGCCGCCTGATTGACGATATGCATGCACGTGGCAAAACCCCGATTTTGGTCGGTGGAACAATGCTGTATTTCAAAGCATTGTTAGAAGGATTATCTGACAATTTGCCAAGTGCGGATTATGCGGTACGTGGCGAAATTGAAGCAAAAGCCGAGCGGGAAGGGTGGGAAGCTGTCTATGCAGAATTATGTCGTGTAGATCCAGTCGCAGGGAAAAAATTCAAAGTAAGCGACAAGCAGCGCATTATTCGGGCTTTAGAGGTTTATAAGCTGACGGGTGAAGCTATAACAAAACTACAAGCAGAACAACCAAAAAATCAACCATATCGTTACAGTTTTCATAATTACGCGCTGATGCCAGACCGAGTAGAATTACATAAGCGTATTGAAAAACGATTAGAAATTATGTGGGAAATCGGTTTTTTAAATGAAGTGGAAAACTTGATGAGAAAATACGATTTCGATGAAAATCTTCCCTCTATGCGTTCCGTTGGTTATCGTCAGGCGATCGAATTTATAAAAAATAGTGATCGAAGTATTGAAAAACAGCGGGAAATGGAAGACAAGGCATTGTTTGCAACACGACAACTTGCTAAACGTCAATACACATGGTTAAGATCTTTGCAAGATAAGCATAAATTTACTACATATTTTACCGCACAGCAGGCTCAAGAAGACTTGCGAAACTGTTACGGATAAAGCAAAATTTACAGACTATCTTTTTTATAATTTTTAATTGAAAAATAGAGATAGTTTTTTTGCGCTGATTTTAAAATTTTTTGGAGTTATAACATGTCTAAAGGTCAAACTTTACAAGATCCGTTCTTGAATTCCCTACGTAAAGAACGTATTCCTGTTTCTATCTTCCTAGTTAACGGTATCAAACTACAAGGTCATATCGAATCATTTGACCAATACGTTGTATTATTAAAAAATACTGTAAGCCAAATGGTTTACAAACATGCGATTTCTACAGTAGTTCCTGCACGTAATCCACGTCCAGCAGGTGCTCCAGCTGGTCCTCAAGGCGCTGGTTTTGGCGGTCAAGGCGGTGGCTTTGGTGGCGGTCAACCTGGTGGCTTCGGCGGTCAAGGTGGCTTTGGTGGCGGTCAACCTGGTGGCTTCGGCGGTCAAGGTGGCTTCGGTGGCGGTCAAGGCGCTGGCTTTGGTGGTCAAGGTGGCTTCGGCGGCGGTCAACCTGGTGGCTTCGGTGGTCAAGGTGGCTTTGGTGGTCAAGGCGGTTTCGGTGGTCAAGGCGCTGGCTTTACTGACGATGCAAAATTCGAAGATTCTCAAGATGACGAAAACAACCGTTAATCTGATTTAAGAATCTAAAAAAACCTCTCAGCAATGAGAGGTTTTTTTTATAGTAATAATTTTATAAAGATAATAAAAAACCGGCCAAAAGCCGGTTTTTTAAAGCGCTGAATATTAATTTTTTTTACGGTGCAGTTGAGGATCTTTAATCTCAACAAAAGCATTATTACGTGTTTCACGTAGCCAGCTATCCAGTTCGGTATTAAACTGACGTTCGCCTAAAAGTTGGCGTGCCATACGTTCTTGGTATTCTGAAGTCATATCCTGTTGGCGCGTATCTGTTACCTGTAGAATATGCCAGCCAAATTGGGTCTGGAATGGCTCGCTGATTTGACCTACAGGCGTTTTTTTCATACGTTCTTCAAATTCTGGAACCATTACACCTGGATTCACCCAGCCAAGACTGCCACTGTCACGTGCTGAACCTGGATCATTGGAGAAGGTGGCCGCCAGTACGGCAAAGTCTTCACCATTTTTTAGGCGGGTATAAAGACTGTCAATCATCTGTTTGGCATTTTCAGGGCTAACGACTTCCGAAGGCTGAATCAGAATATGACGTGTCTGATATTGTTGTACGAGTGCACGCTTTTCACCTGCTTTACGATCAATCAGTTTGAGGATGTGAGCACCATCGCGGGCTTCAATCAGTTCAGAAGTTTGACCTGGTTGTAGAGTGGTGATGCGTGATGCGAGTTCATCCGGAATATCGGAAATATTGCGGAAGCCCATGTCGGCAGCTTCAACTTTGACACCATCTTTGGAGTATTTCTTCTCAATTGCTTTTAGGTCAGTAGAGTTTTCTAGTTCTTTCTTTACATCTGCTGCAACTTGAGCTGTATTGGAACCAGAAACGCGGACATGCTGTACATGAACCTGACTGCCGAGTAATGCCTGACCTTGCGGGGTTTTCAGGAAGTTTTCCACATCCTGATCACTGATCTTGATGCGCGAGGTCACAATCTGCTGACGTAGGCGGTTAATCGCAAGATCTTCTGCGATACGATTACGTAGAGAAGCATAAGTATTTGGTGCAATTGAATCCAGTTTTTGCTGGAATGCTTCCAGACTTGAAGAGCCAGAATCACGTGCAACTTTCAATACCGCATCATTTAGCGCTTTTTCGTCAGGGCGAATATTATAGCGCTTTACCTGTTCAAGTTGAGCCTGACGTGAAATCAGCTGTTCTAGGGCCTGATGTTGCAGGATTTGTTGAGGTGGAGCAGGCTTGTTTTGCTTTTCTAGTTGATGAGAAATCTCTGCAACGCTTTGCTCTAGGTCACTGCGAAGAATCACGCTATTGTCGACAACAGCTACAACTTCATCCTTGGTCTGTGCAACAGCAAAAGTAGGTATTGCTGCAGAAAGGCATAGCGCAAGTGTGGTTGCTTTAAAAAAATGTTTTAACTGTTTTGTCTTCATTAACGTTCTGTCCAAGTCTGATTGATATTATTAAAGCCCAGAATACGGTTTTCCAGTAGTGATGCCAATTTATTGTTGAATCCACCCAGACCTCTCAGGCTGAGCTCCGCCATAATCATGCGTTTTGGTTTAACACCAGCTTCATTGATGTCATCCAGATCATTGTAATATGAGCGGCCATAGACGGAAATACCCCAACAGCATGACTCATAGTTCACGCCAAGTAAATATTCACGTGCAACGTTGTTTTCCAGATCATATTGAGCATGACCAATCAAACGCCAGTTATTGAAAACAGGCTGAATGAATGAACCAACGGCCTGATCATAGCTTTTTTGACGGTCAGTAATTTCTTTGCGATAGAAATAACCTACATTGTAGAGGTTGCCTTGTTCACCAGTATAATAGGCTTGCACATCACGCTGTGCATTCTGACCATTCGACATCCATGCCGAGTTAAAGTTGACATGGTAATTATTAGAAAGCTGGCTAGAGAGTTGAAGCACAGGACCAGTACGCGTTTCACGGTCATATTCATCAACATCTCGTTCTAAAGTCACACGACGGTCTTCAAAAAAGAAACTTTGGCCTATACTGGCACGCAGACGTTCCAAACCAACATCATTGAACAGGCTATAGCTTAAGCCTACTGATGCAAAGTTATTGTCTTCTAAGCGGTCATGACCATAGAAACGACGTGGACTGAAGAGCTGATCATAATTGATCGAGGCATTCACTGAGTCAAAATTTGGTTGATTCTGCTGGTTTTCATATGGTGAATAAGCATAGAACAGACGAGGTGTTAAGGTCTGTAGATAAGAGCCTTCTTTTTCGAAAATTAAGCCAGTGTCCAGAGTGAATTCTGGCACCACAATAGATTTATTTTCACTTGAAGAGTTGGTCTGATTCTGGTTTAAAAGATCAATCGTGTCCTTGTCATAGAAGGTATTAATGTTGCGCAAAGACAATTGAGGAAGCAGGAATAAACCAGGTGTCCGATGGTTATATCGAACAGCCAGATCATTATAGATACGTGTACCACTCGGTTCGTAACTGCCTGTAGCTGGATTTATGTTATTAACATCTTTTTTGAAATAGGCGGTATCGTGATTGGCTTCGAATTGCCAGCCGAGCGGGTTGCCAGTTTTATAGTTGACCAGGAATTGTGGTAAACGCGCATAAGGGCGGTCTTCGTCCAGTACAGTCGGATCTAGGGTCTGGAAGTCTTCTGCTTTTAACTGTGCTTTTAAGCCAGGAATGCCATTTTTATAGTTAATTTCCCAAGCACGACGTAAATTCAGATCAGTTTTAGAATTTGGGTTATTATTTAGATCTGAGAAGAAGTCTTTATCTGAAGCATAGTTATATTCAAGATTGGTTGAGAACTGATTGTTAATCTGCCAGTCATGACGAAAATGCAGGTCTTTACGGTCTTGATCATCATAGCTACGATCTGAAGGTAAAATGCCCCCCCAAATTTGACCATAGCCAAAGTTCTCGGTCAGATAACGGAACTGCCCATCCAGCATTGCACCACGGTCAGCGATATAACGTGGGGTAATAGTGGCATCGTAATTTGGTGCAAGATTGAGGTAGACGGGAACGCCAAGCTCTAAACCGCCATCATTGGTAAAACCAAAACTTGGCGTCAGAATCCCGGTGGTACGACGATCATCAATCGGGAAGTTAAAATAGGGTACTGCAAGAACAGGCACATCTTTAACATATATTTTGGTATTACGGGTTTCACCACGGCCGGTTTCCTGATTCAGCTTGATCCGATCTGCCTGAATTTTCCAGGTTGGCTTCTGTTCAGGCGGGCAAGTGGTATAGGTTGCATTTTCTAGTTCAACTGTTTCAGTTGAAGTTCTGGCAATCTTTTCTGCACGCCCGTGCGCATGTTGTTCTTCAGCAATGTAGAAGCTGTTATTTAAGTCGCCTTGTTGGGTCTTTAAATTGTAATTAATATCATCGCTTTGTGATAGCAGACCGGCTTGGGCTAGTTGTACGCGACCTTGAGCTTTGGCGTAGGTCTGGGTCTGGTCAATGGTCACTTTGTCCGCACGAATCTGGCGACCTTGCTGGTCAATGATGACATTGCCTTCTAAATAAGAGTCGCCATCCGGATTGTAGTGACCATAGTCGGCAGTGACGGTAGAAGTCGCCTGATCTGGAGTAACTGCTTCAACTTCAGGGGAAACCGGTGTAATCCAGGTGCCTTTACAGTAGGCAGAGCTTAAATACTGTCCCTGACGTTGTTGAGCTTCAGGCGTAGATTTATCGACATAATATTGAGAGAAAAATGCTTCACCAGGATAGGTTTCCTGTAGGCTTTGTTTGAGCTGCTGATTATTGATGTTAGATGAGTCATTTTCTGCAGCATAGCTTGAAATTGAGCTACCACATAACAAAGTTAAGATCGCAGTCGCTAAAGGATTATATTTAAACTGATGCTTCATTTGTCTCATTAACCAATCATGCTTTTATCGCAATTAATTATTGTCGCATCATAGAGAAAAAGTTGATAAGTAGCTACACTTAGCACTTTAAAAACTCAGCCTGTACTAGAATTTATTGCAAATGAATACTCAACGCGAACAATTGATACAATCTTGGATTGCTTCTGTACTCGGTTCAGATCAATTTGAAACTCATTTTTTAGCAGGCGATGCCAGTTTTCGTCGTTATGCACGAATCAAACTGAATAATAAAACATTTATGCTGATGGATGCACCACCAGAAAAAGAAGATTGTGTGCCTTTTGTGACTATAGATGAATTTTTTGATGCAAATGGTGTTCGCGTACCGCATATCGCGGCAAAAGATCTGGAACATGGCCTATTGCTGCTCGAAGATTTCGGTAATGTGATGCTGTCTGATCTGCTGAATGATGACACTGTCGATGCTTATTATGAACAGAGTTTTAAACAGTTAGTTCATTTGCAGTCTATTCAAGGCGAAGGTCATTTTCCTGATTATTCTTATGAAAAACTGATCTCGGAAATGGAGTTGCTGACCGACTGGATGTTGCCGGCTTTAAAAGTCATTCCGACCGAAGCTGAAAGTGCGCTGATTAAACGCAGCTTTGCTATTCTGGCCAATGCAGCATTAGCTCAACCTCAAGTGATTGTGCACCGTGATTTTCATAGCCGTAACCTGATGCAGATTGCGGGTGAAACGGATCTGGGTGTGATCGATTTTCAGGATGCCGTGATTGGTGCTGATACTTATGATCTGATCTCAATTACCCGTGATGCCTATGTGCAATGGAATGCTGATCGCGTCTATCGCTGGTTTGAAACTTTCTACAATTTATTGCCGGCTTCTGCCAAAGAAGGCCGTGATTTTGAACAGTTCAAAAAAGATGCCGACATGATGGCAATTCAACGTCATATCAAGATTTTAGGTATTTTTGTGCGCCTGTTTGAACGTGATGGTAAATCAGGATATCTGAAGGATTTACCACGTGTGATGTGGTATCTGCTGGAAGAAAGTAAACCTTATGCAGAATTGCAGCCATTTATGCAATTTATCAATGCGCGTGTATTGCCAGCCTTTGAAGAAAAATATGGTGTATATGAGGTGGCTGCATAAATGAAAGCGATGATTCTGGCTGCGGGCCTGGGTAATCGCATGCGCCCATTAACGCTGCATACCCCCAAGCCACTCTTAGAAGTAGGCGACAAGCCTTTGATCGTCTGGCATATCGAAAAGCTGGCGGCGATCGGTGTGACTGAAATTGTCATCAATACTGCCTGGCTAGGTGAAAAACTGGCTCAGGCCTTGGGTGACGGTTCACAGTTCGGTATCAAGATTTTATGGTCACATGAAGGTGAAGGGCTGGAAACAGCCGGTGGCATTATTAATGCCTTACCTTTGCTTGGAGCAGAGCCTTTTATTCTGTTAAATGGTGATGTTTGGACCACCATGGACTTTGCGCCATTATTAACAGTAGCGCTGGGTGAAAACCTGGCACACCTGGTATTGGTGCAAAACCCGCCTCAGCATCCACAAGGTGACTTTACTTTGGCTGAAGGTAAAGCTTATACCTTTGAACAGAATGTTCAGGGTGAAAATCTGACCTTTAGTGGTGTATCTGTGCTTGATCCAAAAATGTTTGCAGGCCTGGAAGCCGGTAAGCGTCCACTGGCGCCATTACTCAAAGAGGCAATGCTGGCAAATCAGGTTGCTGCATCAAAGCTGATGGGTGACTGGGTTGATGTCGGGACGCCAGAGCGTTTGACTGCACTGGATGCTGAAATTCGTAAAGGGAAATATGCTTAAGTGAATATTCACTAAGCACTCCCTACTGTGCCAATATAGAGAAAGCGGTATACTTTCTTCTAATTTTTTCGAGCGTTGATTGTTTATGCATACGTTTTTTCAGGAATTAAAGCAGGGTAGCCAGGCTTTAGGTTTAGCATTGAGTGATGAAACTTTAAATTTATTGCTCAAGTACCAGGATGCTTTGGTGCTGTGGAATAAGGCATACAATCTGACGGCTATTCGTGATCCGAAGGAAATGCTGGTTAAGCATCTGCTTGACAGTCTGAGCATTTTAAAGGATCTGCCATCAGGCCGCTTGCTTGATATTGGTACAGGTGGCGGAATGCCGGGCATGATCATTGCATTATGTCAGCCTGAGCGTAACTGTGTGTTATTGGATTCAAATGGCAAGAAAATCCGTTTTCTGAAGCAGTTTATTGCTGACCTGAAACTGCAAAATGTGATTGCAGTGCAAACACGTGTTGAAAATGAAGACAGCATTAATGAACTTGGTCAGTTTGATGTCATTACCAGTCGTGCCTTTGCCTCATTGACCGATTTTGTGAATGCATCTAAACCGTATATGCATGAGCAAAGTATTATTGCTTCCATGAAAGGTCTGATTCCACAAGATGAAGTTAGTGCTTTAAAAGATGAATTCAGTTGTGAGATTATTGAACTAAAAGTTCCGCGCTTAGACGAACAACGTCATTTACTTTTATTAAAACGAATTTAAGATTTTCAAAGGAATTGGGGTCAACATGGCACAAATTATTGCGATTGCAAACCAGAAGGGTGGCGTTGGAAAAACCACAACCGCAGTAAATTTGGCGGCATCTCTCGCAGTATTAAAAAAACGTGTGCTGCTTGTGGATATGGATTCACAAGGTAATGCTACGATGGGTTCGGGCATTCAGAAGAATGACCTACTTTATTCAGTCACAGATGTGTTGTTGGGTGAAGTACCCATTGAAACGGCAATTACCAAAGCAGAAGTTGGTTATAAAGTATTAGGTGCCAACCGTGATCTGGCTGGGGTAGAGTTGGCAATTGCCGAACAGGAAGGCCGTGAGTTTATTTTGCGTGAAGCTTTGCAGGAAATTGAATCTGCATACGATTATATTATCGTTGACTGTGCGCCAAGTCTGAGCTTAATTACCGTAAATGCATTGGCAGCTGTGGATGGTGTGATTATTCCAATGCAATGTGAATACTATGCCTTAGAAGGATTGGCAGACTTAACGCAGACCATTGACCGTATTCAGCAAGCACTCAATCCTGATCTGCAAATCGTGGGTGTATTACGTACCATGTATGATGCACGTAATGCCTTGACACGCGATGTCTCTGAAGAATTACAACAATATTTTGGTAAGAAACTTTACGATACCGTGATTCCACGTAATATCCGTCTGGCTGAAGCACCAGCACATGGTTTGCCAGTGATTTATTTTGAAAAAAGTTCAAAGGGTGCAGTTGCTTACCTCAATCTGGCGGCTGAAATGTTAAAGAAAAGCAAAGTGAAAAAAGGAAGTAAAGCATGACCGTGAAGAAACGTGGACTCGCCAAAGGTCGTGGTTTGGATGCATTACTGGGGTCAATTCAAAAAGAAAAATTACAGCTTGAAGCGCAAGGTCTGGATCATGGTCAGCTGAAGCAGATTGATGTCAATCTGCTCAAGCGTGGTGAGTATCAGCCACGTCGCTATATCAATGAACAGGATCTGCAGGAGCTGGCTGCTTCAATTGAGAAGCATGGCATCATGCAGCCGATCGTCATCCGTCCGGTAGATGATGAACGCCATCCTTATGAAATTATTGCGGGTGAGCGTCGCTGGCGTGCAGCACAATTGGCAGGCCTCACAGAAGTTCCTGCGATAGTCCGTGATCTGAATGATCAGGTGGCAATTGCGTTGGCTTTGATTGAAAACATTCAGCGTCAGGACTTGAATCCAATTGATCAGGCGATGGCGCTGCAACGTTTCCATGAAGAGTTTGGTCTGAGCCATCAGGAAATTGCTGATACGGTAGGTAAGGCACGTACGACAGTCAGCAATTTACTGCGTTTATTGACCTTGGCTGAAGAAGTCAAAGATTTTATGCAGCAAGGTCTGCTGGATATGGGGCATGCCCGTGCGATTCTGACTTTAAAAGCCAAAGATCAGCTAAAAGTGGCTGAAATGGTAATTGAAAAGAGCCTGTCTGTACGTCAGACTGAGCAACTAGTACGTGATTTCAATACCCCGAAACAGGATAAGGCGAAGCCAGTCGTAGCGCCGGATATTCAACAACTGACACAACGTCTTTCAGAACGTTTTAGTGCAGAAGTAAAAATTGATTATAACAAGCAGGGCAAAGGAAAGCTGGTCATTAGCTATCATTCACTGGAAGAGCTAGACGGTATCCTTTCGATCCTGGATGACGAATAAAATTTGATTCTTGATTGGGGACAAATCAGATGTGGGAATTGGTAAAAGCAGGTGGGTGGCTGATGCTACCCTTGGTATTGTGTTCGATTTTCATGGTGGCTATCTCATTAGAGCGATTTATTTGCCTGAAAAAGAGCCTGATATTGCCTAAAACACTTCTGATGGGTCCCGGTCAAAATGCCCGTCAGGTGATGCAAAAACTAAATGCGAATAAATCCCTGCAAGGGAGTACATTGGGCCGTGTTTTTGCAGCAGGTGCGGCAAGTCAGCAACAGACTGAGCAATATGCACGTGCTCAGATGGAAGTTGTTGCTTCGCAGGAAATCGGTTATCTGGAAAGAAATATCAACTTTTTGGGAACCTTAAGTGCAGTTGCACCTTTGTTGGGTTTGCTCGGTACAGTAATCGGGATTATTGAATCTTTTCTCATGGTCGATGTAGGTGCCACTAGCGATCCAGTGCTAATGATGCCGGGGATTTCCAAGGCATTGATTACCACAGCTGCCGGGATGCTGATAGCGATCCCTGCCTTGTTTGCGCATCGTTATTTCCAGCGTCTGGTACAGGAATATGTGGCCGAGCTGGAGCAGCAGGCGACTTTATTTCATGCTGACCTGTTTTATTCGCATACTTCGGAAGCTGATGAAAGCCTTCAGAAGGCGAGCTGAGGTGTGTCATGAAATTCAAACGTAATCAGGTTGAAGATGTTCATATCAACCTTACACCAATGATTGACTGTCTGTTATTTATCTTGGTATTTCTATTGCTTTCTACGACTTTTAGTCAACTCAGTCGTATGAACCTGACCTTGCCGGATGCACAAGGGGTTCCACCGAAGAACTTTGATCAAAAGGTTGAAGTCACTGTGGATGCGAATGGGCACTATGCAGTGAATGGACAGTCATTGGCGAGTAAGGAAGTGGCTGATTTAAATACGGCAATTAAACAGATTTCTAACGAACGACGTGATTTAATGTTCGTGATTGCTGCTGATGCAAAAGCAGCCCATCAGGATGTCATTCGCGTTATGGATGTTGCAGGGCAACTTGGCTTTGTGAATATCAACATCAGTACGAAAGTACCTACCCGAGGTTATTAGTGAAGCAAGATTTAAAAGTCTATCTACGTCTTCTCAGTTATTTAAAACAATTTTGGGGATTGGCCTTACTGGTTATCCTTGGTTTTGCCATCAATGCTGCAACAGAAGTTTCTGTTGCCAAGTTGCTGGAATATATTATTGAGGCGATTCAGACTCGAGATCAAGGTTTTACAACGATCTTCCCGTTTCTGGTGGTCTTACTGATCTTTTTCCGTGGGGTAGGTTTATTTCTTGGTGGTTATTTTACCGCAGTGATTTCCCGAAATCTGGTTTTTAATATTCGTCAGGAAGTTTTTGCCAAGCTGATGCGTCTGCCTTCGCAATATTTTCTGGATAATACCAGTGGGCATATTACCGCGAAAATTATGTATAACGTTGAGCAGTTGACTGCTGCCTCAAGTGATTCACTTAAAGTGATTGTGCAGCAAGGTTTGATCACAATCGCGCTGATTGGTTATCTGCTTTATACCAACTGGCGTTTAACCTTAATTATTCTGATTTTCGCACCGATCATTGGTCTGCTTATTCGTAAAGCTGCACAGCGTATGCGTAAGCTGTCCAAGCAAGTGCAGAACACGATGGGTGATGTGAACCATGTTGTGCAGGAATCTGTAAATGCCAATATGGTGGTGAAAGCTTTTGGTGGTCAGACTTATGAGCAGGAACGTTTTAGAAAGCACTCTCTAGAAAATTTGCGTCGTGGCTTAAAAATGGTTGTAGTAAAAGAACTTAATAGCCCGATCGTACAGTTCATCATGTCTATTGCACTGAGTATTGTCATGTTCCTGGCTTTGCGTCCAGAAATCTTGCGTGACACTACTGCAGGTGAATTTGTCGCTTATATTACTGTTGCAGGTATGTTGTCTAAACCAATTAAAGCACTGACTGAAGTCAATGAAAAAATTCAGCGTGGTATGGCAGCAGCCTATTCAGTATTTGAATTGCTGGATATGCCGGAAGAAAAAAATGCCGGTACTTTAAAAGATACTTTAAAAGGCAATATCCAGCTGCAAAATGTGAGTTTAACCTATTCAGATGGTTACCAGGCTTTAACAGATCTGAATCTTAATGTAAAAGCTGGGCAAACAGTGGCATTGGTAGGTCGCTCGGGTGCAGGTAAAACTTCACTGGTGAACCTGCTCATGCGTTATCAGGAAGCAAGCTCTGGTCAAATCCTGTTTGATGGTAAAGATATTAAAGATTTTGAATTGAATGCTTTGCGTACCCAGATCTCGATGGTGAATCAGCAAGTAGTGCTATTTAACCGCACCGTGCGTGAAAATATCGCCTATGGTCAGCTAGAAGGGGCTGCTGAAGAAGATATTATTGCCGCAGCTAAAGCCGCTTATGCACATGACTTTATTATGGCCTTACCTCAAGGCTATGACACTGAGCTTGGGGCGCAAGGTCTGAATCTGTCTGGTGGTCAACGTCAGCGTATTGCGATTGCCCGTGCTATTCTGAAAAATGCACCGGTTTTAATTCTGGATGAAGCGACCAGTGCGCTGGATAATGAATCTGAATACTTTATTCAGCGTGCTTTTGATGCGGCAATGCAGGATCGTACTACTATTGTGATTGCTCACCGTTTATCTACGATTGAAAATGCTGACAGTATTGTCGTGATGGATCAAGGCCGTATTCTGGAGCAGGGAACACACCAGGAATTGATCAACCGCAAGGGTGCTTATTATCAGTTGCACCAACGCAACTTTGAGGAACAATAAGTATGTCATTGGCACAGGTCATTCAGGATGCCTGGAATACACAGGCCAAATGGCTCATTGTTTTTCGGCCATTGTCCTGGCTGTACCAGATCGGATTTAGCTTAAATAAAGCCTTATATGATAAAGGCTTTAAAGAGAGTTATACCGCACCTGTTCCTGTGATGGTGATTGGTAATATTACTGTTGGTGGGAGTGGTAAAACGCCTCTATTGATCCATCTGGTTGAATATCTGGCTAAGAAGAATGTCCGGGTTGGCGTCATTAGTCGTGGATATGGAGGTAAAGGCCCATTTCCGTGCTATGTCGATGCGCAGGCGACTGCAGAAAGTGTCGGCGATGAACCTGCACTGATTGTGCAGTCCACAGGTGTGCCGATGGCTGTGGGTCCGAATCGTCAGCAGAGTATAGAGCTGCTATTATCCAAACATGATCTGGATTTGATTATTTGCGATGATGGTTTACAGCACTGGGCTTTGAATCGTCAGATTGAATGGATTGTGCTGGATAATAATCGTGGTCTAGGCAATCAGAAACTTCTACCAGAAGGCTATTTACGTGAGTCAGTTGAACGTCTAAAAACTGGTACTGTAATTGAGCATTCTGCTCATCCACAATCAGATTTACATATGCATTTGGCTGCATCACAGCCGTTTTTACTGAATCAGGTAGAGCCGCGGGCTTTTGATCCGAACTTACCTTTTTATGCCGTCGTGGGTATTGGTTTTCCACAGCGTTTCTATCAGACCTTGGAAAGCTTAGGGATTCAGCAATTCCAGTGCCACGAATTCCCGGATCATCATGATTATGAAATTGAAGATCTGCAGTTTGAAGATCAGCATCCGATCATTACCACTGAAAAAGATGCAGTAAAGATCATGGCTTTACTCAAACAGAATCCGGAATTTAAACGTGATATCTGGGTAGTGCCTGTTGAGGCAGTGTTATCACCGGCCTGTTATAAGGTTTTGCAGCAACAACTTGCTGAACACGGTATTTCTATTTCTTAAGGTTTATTCATTATGAAACACATTGTCATTCCTGCACGCTTTGCCAGCTCACGTCTGCCGGGTAAACCTTTATTAGAGATCCATGGTCGCCCAATGATTCTGCGGGTGGTGGATCAGGCGCGCAAAGTAGAAGGCTTTGATGATCTATGTGTAGCGACGGATGATGAACGTATTGCAGCAGTATGTCGTGCCGAAGGTGTAGATGTTGTCATTACTTCAGCAGATCATCCATCAGGTACAGATCGCTTGAGTGAAGTAGCGCGAATCAAAGGCTGGGACAGTGATGATATTATCGTCAATGTTCAAGGTGATGAGCCGTTATTACCAGCGCAACTGGTTCAGCAAGTGGCTCAGTTGCTGGTTGATCAGCCAGAATCGTCTATGTCGACGCTATGTGAGCCTATTCATCAGCTTGAAGAATTTCAGCGTGACAGTATCGTGAAAGTGGTGATGTCAAAGCACAAACAGGCACTGTATTTTAGCCGTGCCACGATTCCTTATGATCGTGATGGTGCAAAACAAGCCAAGCAGAGACTGCATAATCACGCTTATCGCCATCTGGGTCTGTATGCTTATCGTGTACAGTTGCTTCAGGAATACGTGACCTGGGAGATGGGAGTTCTGGAAAAGCTGGAATCATTAGAACAGTTACGTGTGCTGGAAAATGGTCACCGTATTGCCATATCGGTTGCTGAAGTGAGTTTGCCACCTGGGGTAGATACCCAGCAGGATCTGGATCGTCTGAATCAGCTTGATCCATCTGTATTCGCCTAATTTGAGAATTTAGCATGCCACTTGATGCCACCGCACACATCTATCCTTGGCAACAACAAGTCTGGGATACGCTTACTGGGCGTTTTCCCCAGCTTGGGCATGGACTACTATTTTATGGCAAAAAAGGCTGTGGTAAGGAAGCTTTTACTCAGCAGTTTCTGGCATGGGTGCTGTGTCAAAATCGTCATGTGCGCAATTTGCCATGTGGTGAATGTGGCAGTTGTCAGTGGCTAAAAGCAGATACTCATCCGAACTATGTTTACATCAGTACCGATGAAGAAAACAAAAAACAGAATGTTAAAATCAAAATTGAAAAGATTCGGGATTTATTGCCATTTGTGCAGCAAACAGTTGATGGCTGGCGTGTTATCGTTATAGAACCTGCTGAAGCACTGAATATTGCTTCTTCCAATGCTTTGCTGAAAACCCTGGAAGAGCCGGGTGAAAACATTGTTATTATTCTGCTGGCCGATCATTATTTAAAATTACCTGCGACAATTCGCAGCCGTTTACAACATTTTGCTTTGGATCGTATTACATCGGATCAGGCAACAAATTATCTAAGCGAATATTTACCGGAAGCAGGATTTTCCCAGCAGCAATTATTAATGAATCTGGCAAACCAGATGCCGTTGCAGGCGATTGAAGTGGCCCAAAGTGCCTGGATGCCGATGCGTCAGGATTTTCTGCAAGACTGGAAAAAACTGGTCATAGAAAAAAATATGCCGATTGCAATTGCAACGCGATGGAACAAGAGCTTGAGTTTTAATGATTTTGGGCAGATGTTTGAATACTTGTTGTCGGATTTGATTTGTGTCAAGCTAAATCAGGCCATTAAAAACATCGATTTGGAATTTGAAGTGCTGGCTGCACAATATTCATTAGAACAGCTTTTTGATATTTATGGGGAATTTCAGCAGTCTAAACAATATCTGGAACAGAATGTACAAAGCAATCTGGTTCTGGACCAGCTCTGTATTCGACTGATGAATCTTTAACAAAAAAAGGAGAAGAATATGCAATCACGTATGGGGGGGATTATTCAGGCGAATATTCCTGATATTGAAACTCTATTTGCCAGCTATATGCCATTTGTTGCAGGTGGCGGTCTTTTTATTCCTTCCAATCAGACAGTAAAGCTAGGGGATGAAGTTTTCGTCCTGACTACTTTACCTGAACAATCACAGAAAATTCCTTTAACTGGTAAGGTGATCTGGGTATCACAAAAACAAAATGGTATTAAGCCTCAGGGTTTTGGCATCCAGTTAAGCGGTGATAAAGGCGTTTTCTTTAAAAATGAGGCCGAACGACTGGTTGCAGGGCTTAAAACTGCAGGGCGTAGAAGCTACACTATGTAGATTCTCCCTGCTGAAAGGACTGCACCGTGTTTGTAGATACGCATTGCCATTTAACTTTACTCGACTTAACGCCTTACAACGGTGATCTGGATCTGGCGCTTGCACAGGCGCGTGAGGCAGGTGTTTCCAAGTTTATGAGTATTTCGGTAGATCTTGATGATCATATCGAACTGGCCAAAATTGCGGCACGACATGCTGATGTAGGCTATACCGTGGGTGTGCATCCCTGTGAAGATGTTGCAACCATGGCACGCGCAACTACGGATTATCTGGTTGAGCTGGCGCAGCCAGAAAAAGTTTGGGCTTTAGGCGAAACAGGTCTGGATTATTTCCATAGTACTGATTTCATTCAAGAGCAGAAAGACTGTTTTGCACGTCATATTCATGCTTCCCAAATCGTGAAAAAACCGGTAGTGGTGCATACTCGTTCAGCCAAGCATGACACAGTCGATATCATTCGCGCTGAAAAATCTACGCATGGCATTCTGCACTGTTTTACTGAGGACTGGGAAACAGCGAAAGCAGTTCTTGACTGTGGTTATTATGTGTCTTTCTCAGGCATTGTTTCTTTCAAAAATGCGCAGGATTTACGTGATGTGGCGAAACAGGTTCCACTAGATCGTGTGCTGATTGAAACGGATAGTCCTTATCTGGCACCTGTGCCTTATCGCGGTAAATCAAATGAACCGAAATATGTTCCATTTGTAGCCAAAGCCTTATGTGATGTATATGATAAGAGCTTGGAAGAAATGGCTGCAATCACAATGCAGAATTTTGAAAATCTTCTAAATTTTAAGTAATACGAATTAAATAAGAGCAGAAGAGAGTTATAGGGTGAAGATGGATCGTCAGGCTCAGTTTCGAGCAAGAGAAACCTTGATTTTTCAAGTAGCAGAACAGCTGCTGCTGGAAAATGGTGAAGCAGGTATGACGCTAGATGCGTTGGCTGCAGAACTGGATTTGGCTAAAGGCACACTCTATAAACATTTCCAGAGCAAGGATGAGCTGTATATGCTGCTCATCATCCGTAATGAACGTATGCTGCTGGAAATGATCCAGGATGCGGAAAAGGCTTTTCCAGAGCATCTGGCTTTCTTTATGTTGCACCATCTGCATCATCCGGAACGTACAGTATTGTTTCATCAGATTGAGGAACGTTTATCGACGACTGGGGTGGGTATTCAGCAATTATTTACCGAGCTTTACCAGATCCGGAAACAGCGTTTACGTCTGATTATTCGTATGACAGAAAGCTATCTGGAATCAATTCAGAGCAGTATGCCGGTACGTGATTATCTGGCTTCGATCTGGTCGCTGACTCATGGTGCAGCCGCAATCCTGAACTCCAGTTTCTATCAGCGTTATCTCGGCTCTCGTGATACTTTGCGAGTGGCCTATATCGACCAGGCTCTGGCTTTGCCAAAGAAGATTAATCCGGTTGAGCAATTTGCTTAAAGGCATTCCATGAAAATCCAGTCTCTGCCATCAAGTCGTGGTTTTACACTCATCGAATTGATGGTGGTGATTGTCATTATGGGAATTCTGGCATCCCTGGTGATGCTGAATAAAGGTGGAGTGGATCAGCGTAAAGCCATGCAGGCACGTGAAGTGTTTATGCTAGATTTACAACGTATTTTACGTGAAGCGAATGATCAGGCTCGGGTGCTTGCCTTGCAGACCCAGACGGCAACGGATGTCAGTCCATTTCAGTACACTGTGGTGGAATATCAAAAAAATCCGGCCCATACCGATTTTAGGTTAAGTAGCACATCACAGAAATGGATTCCCTATACAGAATTTAAGACCCAAGCTTTACCAGATAAAGTATCTTTGCAGATTCAGCCTTTGGATCAGCGTTATGAAAATGCACAAAACCGGGATCTGACCATGCAGGATGCGCCCAAATTGATTTGGCTTGGCAATGGGGAAGTGAAGTCGGTACGGATTCAATTTTATCTTGATCATAATGAAGTCGGTTCTGTGATTGAAATCGACCACCTGGGTAAAATCAATGAAATTTAAATATTTCAAGCAGAGTGCTGGAGTTGATGCAATCAAGCCGTTTAAGGTGAGTGCTGATCGATTTCATTGTGTGCACTCCGAACAGAGTTCGTCATTTTGCACTCGGACGAAACGTTGTTTTGTTTATCCTCGCTCCTCAAGCATAGCTTTCGGACTTTCTTGCGCGACGATGCCGCTCAGGTCGAGTGTTACTCGACTTAATCGTGCCTCAGGTTTTACCTTGCTGGAAGTTATGGTCGCGCTTGCAATCTTTGCGACCGCAGCCATGGCATTGACCAAAGTGGCAATGCAATACACCCAGTCTACTGCACATGCTATCTTGCGTACCAAAGCCCAGTTCGTTGCTTTAAATGAAGCTGCACAGATGGAAATCAATCAGGAATGGTTGACTGGAACTTCATCCCGACAGATCACCCAGCAGGGTGAGACCTGGCAAATTGATAAAAAATCTGAGCCAACCATTAGTCCAAATGTACAGCGTATCGATGTACAGGTTGGTATTGTCAATGCCGATACCGGACAACTGGAATCTGGCGTCAGCAGTCTGGTGTTCTTTAATCATCGGGTGAATCAGACACAATGAAAAAAAATGGATTTACCCTGGTCGAGCTTCTGGTTGCGATTGCAATCTTCGCTGTATTGTCTGCATTGGGATGGCAGGTCTTTGATCATATCCGGGTCACACGTGATCAGAATACCGTACATGAGCAGAAGTTGAATCAGTTACAGCAGGGCTATCAGCAGATTCTGCGTGATATGGTACAAACGGTGCCCTTAACAGCAAATGTAAATGGTGATATCCAGCCAGCTTTAGTACTGCAAGATGGCCGTTTTAACTTTAGTCAAACTGGGGTTACAGATCCCCTGGAGCAGGGTATTGCACCTGATGAGCGGGTAGAATATCAATACCGGGCGGATGAACAAAAAGTCTATCGGCTTAAATTTAGAAACCTGAACCAGACTGGACGCGATCAGCCTGAATCAAGCATATTGCTGAGTGATGTGGAACAGTTTCAGGTTACTGCACTAAATCCAAACGAAATTATGCAATGGCCCGAAAGCGGGCTAGATTTAAATCGTACTGAAAACAAGCAGCTTTTACCGAAAGGCATCAAGATCAATCTGACTGTACAGGGTGTGCAGTATGAATGGCTGTTCAGTCTGCTGAACACAGATTATCTGTCAAATAATACCAATAATATAGGCAGCTCTTAGGATCAAGGTATGAAGCAGCAACAGGGCATTGCATTAATTACGATACTGGTGATGGTGGCATTAGCAACTATTCTAGCAGCGACTATTGCCAAACGTCAGGCAGCGACTGCAGAAACTACAGCCTATCTGATGCGTCAAAATCAATCCTTGATGTATGCCAAAAGTGCTGAAGCCTTCTTTGCCGAATTATTAGTAGATGATGCTGAAAATGCGGCAGATGTGGATCACCTGAATGAAACCTGGGCACAACAGATGCCACCTTTTCCTGTAGATGATGGCTATGTTGCTGGCAGGCTGGAGGATGAGTCAGGCAAGTTTAATCTGAATAGTCTGGTGGCTGAAGATGGAACTGTAAATGAACCGGCGAAAAAATGGTTTGAACTGATTTTGAAACGGGTTGGATTACCGGAACAATTAAGTGAAGCAGTGATTGACTGGCAGGATCAAGATGAACTGCCAATTGGTCCTATGGGAGCGGAATCCAATTATTATCAAGGTCTGCCAAATGCTGCATTGCCACCCAATGCCAATTTTCATAGTGTAGAACAACTCAAGCTGGTACGAGGTTTTGAAGAGAACCGCTATAAACTGTTGCTGCCATACGTAACGGCAGCCCCGCTAAAGGATACGCAGGTGAATATCAATACGGCACCAGCGGTTTTGCTGGCAAGTCTGGATGACAAGCTGGATGTGAATGCTGTGCAACAAGCTTTGGATCTTAAATTTGGTAAACAGGAACACTTTGCTAATATATCTGAACTTTGGCAAGTTGCTCCTTTTGATCAGGTGGCTGCTGAAAATCGTAACCAGTTTGCCACGCTATTGGGCGTAAAGTCCCAGTTCTTTAAAGCACGGATTGAAGTAATGCTGAGTGAACGTAAGCGTCAGTTTAGCAGTGATCTGATACGGGAGGATAAGCAGGTCTATGTCTCGTATCGCAGTATGGCGCCATTTTAAATCATCTTCATACTTGAGTCAGAGTGCGTAGAAGCTGTATACGATCCGTTTTGTCTATTAACGTGAACTGCAAAATTAATCCTCATCTCTATAGTTTTGCTTTATAATTGTAGTGAATTCACCTATTTTTTGACGACATTACGGCACATGTTAATTCGTAAGCTATTTAAGTTTGAAAATGCTCATATCGTGCGGAATTGCACATCGGATCGCTGTAAGCGTTCGATTCATGGTCATAGTTATAAAGTAGAATTATTACTGAAAGCCTCTAAGCTTGATCATGGCCAGATGGTATATGACTTTGGCTTGTTAAAAGGTGTCATCAAAGACTTTTTTGATTCATTCGATCATGCCATCTGTTTTTGGCAGGATGATAATCCCGAATATATTCAGGCTTGCAAGAATTTTAGTGCACGTTGGGTGTCATTGCCGGTATCGCCGTCTGCTGAACAGTTCTCCCGTATTTTCTTTTTCTTAGCGCAGCAAGTACTGGCTTCAACCATTACTCAGAATGGTGAAGGAGATGTTGAGGTGTATTCCGTGATTGTGCATGAAACTGATACCGGTTACGCGCAAAGCTTTTTGGAAGATATCGAAAATGAGCAAATGGGGCTACTTAAGCTGGATCAGATTGAATTTTCTGAACAGGTACAAGCTGAATGGACCGATCCTGATATGTTCAGCAAGTTGAAACAGGGGATTCCATTCCACAACCCAACCGTAGACTTACAGGTAAAAGTTTAAGCTGTTTCAGTTTTAAACTGCATGACATCAATTTAGGATGAAAAAATGTCTTTATTAACTGAACAGCAAATTGCAAAACTGAATAAAGTTCAGCTGGATGAAAGCTGGAAATATAGCCTGAGTGATTTTTTACTCGGTGCAAAAATGGATGCACTTAAAAATTTTCTGATTGAAGAAAAAAAAGCAGACAAAGTTATTTATCCACCGAATCATCTGATTTTTAATGCGCTAAATACGACACCGCTGAATCAGGTGAAAGTGGTGATTTTAGGACAAGATCCTTATCATGGTCCGAATCAAGCACATGGCTTGAGTTTCTCGGTGCAAAAAGGGGTTGCATTGCCTCCATCTTTGCGTAATATTTTTCATGAGTTGCACTCGGATCTGGGTGTGCCTATTCCTAAACATGGCAATTTGACCCATTGGGCAGAGCAAGGTGTATTGCTCCTGAATGCAGTATTAACCGTAGAAGCGGGCCAGCCGACTTCGCATCAAAAACGTGGCTGGGAAGAATTTACTGATCACGTAATTGATGTCATTAATGAACAACGTGAAAATGTAGTCTTTATTCTTTGGGGTGCTTACGCGCAGCGTAAAGGACAACGCATTGACCAGAATAAACACCTTGTACTTAAAGCCGCACACCCGTCGCCGTTGTCGGCAAACCGTGGCGGATTCTTTGGTTGTAAAGTATTTTCCAAAGCAAACAATTATCTTAAACAACATGGCATTGAGCCTATAGATTGGCAGCTGGACGCATGACATATTCTCCTGTATCAAAACAATATCACTCGGATCTGATTGTCGAAGAAGCCCAAAATGGATGGCGCATCGTTCGATTAAATCGTCCGAAATCATTACATGCACTGGATGAAACCATTGCATCGGCCTTGCTTGAGGCCTTTGAAGATTTCCATCATGATGATAACGTAAAGGCAATCTGGTTCGATTCGACCACCCCTAAAGCATTTTGTGCGGGTGGAGATGTACGTAAACTGCGTCAACTGGTTATCAATGACGAAGTTGCAACTGCGAACAAATTCTTTGAACAGGAATATGCATTAGATCTGTTGTTACATAACTATGCTAAACCAGTACTGGTATGGGGCGAAGGTTATGTCATGGGTGGTGGTCTAGGTTTATTCATGGCGGCTCCGTTTCGCCTGGTAACGCCATATTCTCGTCTGGCAATGCCTGAAATCAATATTGGACTGTATCCAGATGTAGGTGCAACACGCTTCCTGGCTGATCGTGGTGCCATTGGTTTATTTACCGGGTTGACCGGTTCAATTATGACGGCTGCTGGCGCGTATGGTATTGGCTGGGCAACGCATATCTGCGATATGCAGCGTGATGCTGTGCTGCACAAAATGGTCAATGTTTACTGGGATCATTATCCGGCGGGAGATTTCCGTGCTATTGATGATACTCTCAACAGTATGCATCGTCCTGTGGGGCCTGGACCGTTACAAAATTCGCTTGATGTGATTCATAGTGTCTGCCGTGGTGTCAACTTTGAACATGACTATGAAGCCATTGTTGGTTTAAAGGATGCGCGCAGCGACTGGTTGCGTCAAGCCAGTGAAAATCTGCAAAAAGGTTCACCGACAACAGCTGCATTAACCTGGTTGTTATGGCAATGGGGTAAACAGGTTCATTCCTGGAATGAGGTATTCCAATTAGAAACACAAATTTCTGATTGGAAAATCCGTCATCCGGACTTTGTCGAAGGTGTGCGTGCGCGTCTGGTTGATAAGGATCTATCTCCGGAATGGCAGCAGGGTACTGACCTGAGTCTGAAAGGTATCTTTGGTGATAATCCGCCCGTCACTCAAATTGACAGCTGGAATGCGCTGTTAAGACAGTATGGTGTGATCAGCTGATTCATGACTGAGCACATTAAAACTGATGCAGAATGGATGCAGTTTGCCTATGAGCAGGCTGCATTAGCGGCAGCACAGGGAGAAATCCCTGTAGGTGCTATTATTGTCAGTAATAACCAGATTATTGGTCAAGGCTTTAATTCTCCAATTTCATTGAATGACCCAACCGCACATGCGGAAATCGTGGCCATTCGCGAAGCCTGTCAGGCTGTTCAAAACTACCGCTTGCCTGATGATGCTGTTCTCTATGTGACTTTAGAGCCTTGCACCATGTGTGTGGGGGCACTGGTACATTCGCGTATTTCAAAAGTTGTTTTTGGTACCACGGAGCCGAAAGCCGGCTCACTGATTAGTGCACGCAAGCTCTTTGAAACCGGCTACTATAATCATGTGTTTGAGTTTGAATCGGGATGCCTGCAAGCGCAGTGTGCCGGGCAGCTCAGTGATTTCTTTAGAATGCGCCGTGAACAGAAAAGACAATTAAAGTTACAAGAAAAACAAATGAATGGTCAGAATCAGGCCTGAATTCTGTTTAATATTAGCCATTAAAAATAACAGCCCTAACCAGGACTTATGATGAACACAATTCAAGTAAAAAAAGAATTTCCTGCACCATTGGCACAGGTGTTTGATCTGTTGTCTAAGCATGCAACTTATAATGTAGCCTTTGCACCGATTCAGGTAGAGCGTATCAAGGATTCTGAAGATCCTGAACGCCCTGATGGTCTGGGTTCAATTCGTAGCCTGGGTATTGGTCCGATCAAACCCTTAAAGGAACAGATTACACTGCTTGAGCCGAATTCGCGGATCGAATATAAAATTATTAAAAATCCTTTGGTGAAACATCACTTGGGCATTATTGAGTTTGAAGCAGTTTCAGATGACAAAACTCTGGTGACCTATACTATTGAATTGCAGGCTCGTGCACCCTTTGTCAGCAAATTAATCCTTGCACAGCTGAAAGCAGGGATTAAACTAGGCTTCGCGAAACTCGCAAAATCTGTTTAAACAACAATGGAAAAGCAATGACAGTTCAAATTATTACCATTGATGGACCAAGTGGTTCGGGCAAGGGGACACTCGCTGCGAAAATTGCAGCTCACTATGGTTTTCATCTGTTAGATTCAGGCGCACTGTATCGTCTGCTTGGATTGTCATTGCACCAGCAGGATTTGCTGGAATCACTGGAGAGTGAACTGGAGAAATGCGTACACATTGCTACAAATTTAGACATCCAGTTTACAAGTACTGAAACCGGGATTCAGGTATGGCTAGAAGGCGAGGATGTGACCCATACTATCCGTACTGAGCGTGTTGGTGAATTTGCTTCAAAAGTTGCCGCAATTCCTGAACTTAGAGCAGCTTTAGTCGGCCGTCAGCATGCTTTTGCACAAGCACCAGGTCTGGTTGCAGATGGTCGTGATATGGCGACCAGCATCTTCCCGAATGCCCAAGCCAAGATATATTTGACTGCATCGGCTGAATCACGTGCGAACAGACGAGTAAAGCAGTTGCAGGGCATGGGTCTGGATGCTAAAATAAGCGACATTTTAGCTAATATACAGGCTCGAGATAAACGAGATAT